>NZ_BAAAOH010000001.1:3600000-3900000 GCF_039530225.1 Microbacterium pumilum | reverse complement strand
TCGAGCAGTTCCGACGTCGTCCGCCACGAGACGAATATCGCGGATGCCGACATCGTCGAGGTCGGAGGCATCCGGTGCACGTCGCTGGCGCACCGTGTTCGATGTTGCCCGCACGGTTCGTACCGAGCCCGCGCTCGTCGTGGCGGATGCCGCGCTGAGGCTGACAGCCGTCACAGGCCGGCGCCAAAACGATGACCGGGCCGAGGAGTGGCGCGAAGCCTTGCGGACACGGGCGGGACGCGCACGCGGTGCTCGCGGCATCCGATCTCTTCTCGGGATAGTCGAGTTCGCGAACGGGCTGGCGGAATCACCGGGCGAGAGCGTCAGCCGGCTGCAGCTCGCGCGCGTGGGTTTCGCGATCCCGCGGCTTCAGGTTCGAGTGCCCGGGCCGCAGGGCAGCTTCTATTGGGTCGATTTCGCGCTTGACGACGTAAACGCCTTCGGCGAATTCGACGGGCAGGGAAAGTATCTCGATGAGTCTCAACGATCTGGACGATCGCTGGAGCAGGTGATGCTCGACGAGAAGGCTCGGGAGGACTGGATCCGGGGGACAACCGACCGGAGATTTCCGCGGTGGGGGTCGGAGCACATCACGACTTCCACTGCCCTCGCGGCCCGCCTCGCGGCGTTCGGCATCCGCCCTCCATCCTGAGGGCGACCACCTCGTACGCCCGGTCGGTGCTTCTCCTGCGTCGTTCCCGTGCTGGCTCACCGAGCAACCACGCCGATGACGTCGCGCCCGTGCGGGCTCGCCGGACCAGCACGGGAACGACACATGAGGCGGCGCGCGCCCACCAAGACCCCCCGATTTGGCGGGTCGCGGGGCCTCACGTAGACTGGGGGCAACCGAAGACCGCCGGTGATCGACGTGCGCGCAAGCGCATCGAGATCGAAGCACTGCACCAGCAGGGGCCCGCGCAGGTGTCACGAACGAATTCCCTGTGGATCACGCTCCGTGCGCTTGCGCCGGAGCGTTTCTGTTTCTGCAGCGTGAGTTCTCATGATCCGGATGTCTCGGCCGACGCCCCGCCACCGCGGGGCGTCTCGTAGACACACTTCGCGGGATCCGTCCCGCGAGGCGAACAAGGAGTGGCCATGGCGCAGAAGGAAGCATCGGTCGCCGAGCTCACGAAGAATTTCGAGGACTCGACCGCCGTTCTGCTGACCGAGTACCGCGGTCTGACGGTTGCCCAGCTCAAGGAGCTGCGCAACAGCATTCGTCAGGATGCGGATTACGCCGTGGTGAAGAACACGCTCACCAAGATCGCCGCGAACAACGCGGGGATCTCGTCGCTGGATGACGACCTCAAGGGTCCGTCGGCAGTGGCGTTCGTGCACGGCGACCCGGTCGCCGTCGCGAAGGGCCTGCGTGCCTTCGCCAAGGCACACCCTCTTCTCGTGATCAAGGGCGGCTACTTCGACGGTGCCCCCCTGAGCGCGGATGAGGTCAACAAGCTCGCCGACCTCGAGAGCCGTGAAGTCCTGCTGGCGAAGCTCGCCGGCGCGATGAAGGCCTCGCTGTTCGGCGCCGCCTATCTGTTCAACGCACCGCTGTCGAAGGCCGTTCGCACGGTCGACGCGCTGCGTGAGAAGCAGGAGTCCGCGGCCTGATTTCCGGGCCCGGCTGAACAACCAAATCAAGGAGATAGATCATGGCAAAGCTCAGCACTGAGGAGCTGCTCGACGCGTTCAAGGAGCTCACGCTCATCGAGCTCTCGGAGTTCGTCAAGAAGTTCGAGGAGACCTTCGAGGTCACCGCCGCGGCGCCCGTCGCCGTTGCAGGCCCGGCTGCCGCCGGTGCCGCCCCCGCCGAAGAGGTCGAGGAGCAGACGGCATTCGACGTCGTGCTCGAGGCCGCAGGCGAGAAGAAGATCCAGGTCATCAAGGTCGTCCGCGAGCTCACCTCGCTCGGCCTCGGCGAGGCCAAGGCCGTCGTCGATGGCGCTCCCAAGGCCGTCCTCGAGGGCGTCACCAAGGAAGCTGCAGACAAGGGCAAGGCCGCTCTCGAAGAGGCCGGCGCCACCGTCACCCTGAAGTGAGTCGAGGCGGCAGTGCCGCCTTGGGATTCTTCGCGAGAAGGCCCCGGATGCCGCGCATCCGGGGCCTTCCTCGTGCCCTGGAGCATCAGCGAGATGCGTCCGCCTGACGCTGTCGACTGTCGACGACGACAGCTGAATGCTGCGGATCGAGCGCACTCGTGGAGTTGCGCACCACGAGCGTCGACCGCATCCGCACCACCGCTTTCGCCTTGTCGGGCTCGGCGATGTGGGTGAGCAGCAGGTCGACGGCGACCCTGCCCTGCTCGCGAGGGACCTGCCGCAGCGTCGTGAGGGAGAACATCTCGGCGAACTCGTGATCGTCGATGCCGATGACGCTGAGGTCGCTCGGCACCTGGACGCCGAGGCGGCGAGCCGCGATGATCGCGCCGATCGCCACCTCGTCGCACGTCGCGACGAGGGCCGTGGGTCGGCTGCGCGCATCGCCGAGCACATCCACGGCCGACGCGTACCCGC
Organism: Microbacterium pumilum; assembly: GCF_039530225.1. NCBI lineage: Bacteria > Bacillati > Actinomycetota > Actinomycetes > Micrococcales > Microbacteriaceae > Microbacterium > Microbacterium pumilum. The sequence goes on along the minus strand of NZ_BAAAOH010000001.1, from coordinate 3,897,487 downwards.
CGGGCACCGTCACCTCGGAGATGATGTGCGAGGCATGCTCGGCGAGCCCGGCATCCGCCATCGCGCCTCGGTATCCATCGAGCCGGCGCCGGTCGACGTGAGCCCAATGCTGCTGCGGTGTGCCGCCGATGAACGCGATGCGGCGGTGTCCGAGCGCGACGAGGTGCTCGGTCGCCCGGCGGGCGGCGAAATCGTCGTCGATCGCGACATCCGTCGTCGTGTCGGCCGAACCGACCACGGTGACGACGGGCCGCCCCAGCTGCACGAGCCGGTCGAACTCCCGGTCGTCCGGCTCGAGCCCCACGGCGATGAGCCCGTCGAACCTCTTGCGGGCGAGGTAGTCCTGGAAGATCAGCGATCGGCCGACCGTGCCCGGCTTCGCGTCGTAGAGGGTCAGATCCAGCCCGCGCTCGAGAAGCGACTGCTGGATGCCCTCGAGCACTTCGGCGAAGAACCACCGGTTGAGGTAGGGCATCACGACGCCGACGGTGTTCGTGCGTCCGGTTGCGAGGGTGACGGCACTGTTCGACGCCACGTAGCCGAGCGTGGCCGCGGCAGATCTCACGCGCTCCCGCGTCTCGTCTGAGGTGTACCCGGAGCCGGTCAGCGCACGGCTGGCGGTCGATTTGGACACACCTGCGAGACGGGCGACCTCGGCGATGCCCGCCATGTCAGAACACTCCCTCGTCGTCAGCGACACTCCGCACCACGGCGGAATCTGGGACCGATTCCATGCCATATTGGCCCGCCGCTGTCGCTTCCGCCACTGTTATCGCGCAGGTTACCGAGTTGTGACCATTGGAGATTGTGCCGTGGGGTGGGGAACCCCTAGCGTGAATGTGGAATCGGTTCCCGAATGGATTCGGGCGCGGATACGCTTTGCGAACAGCGCGCTGGACGCTCAACGAGGAGGCAGAAATGAATGGAATGCGCACGACTGCGCGTCACCGCATCATCGCGGGGGTGGGTGTGGCCGCAATCGCCGCCATGACGCTCGCGGGGTGTGCCGAGGGCGGTGGTGAGGAGGCGAACCCGACCGATCTCGCCGGCGAGACGGTGACGATCGCGGGTGGCATCACCGGCATCGAGGCCGAGAACATGCAGAAGTCCTTCGACCAGTTCACCGAAGACACCGGGATCAAGGTGGAGTACTCGGGCGACAAGAGCTTCGAGGGCAACATCGTCACCAAGGTGGCCGGCGGATCCGCACCCGACATCGCAATCGTGCCGCAGCCTGGACTTCTCAAGAGCCTGGTCGAAACCGGCGAGGTCAAAGAGGCGCCCGACGCTGTGGAGGCGAACGTCGACGCGAACTGGTCGCCGGATTGGAAGGCCTACGGCACTGTCGACGACGTGTTCTACTCGGCACCCATGCTTGCGAACGTCAAGGGCTTCGTGTGGTACTCGCCCGCGTCATTCGAGGAATGGGGCGTCGAAGTCCCCACGACGTGGGATGAGCTGCTCGACCTGACGGCGACGATCCAAGAGCAGACCGGTTCCGCTCCGTGGTGCGCCGGATTCTTCTCCGATGCGGCGTCGGGATGGCCGGGCACGGACTGGGTCGAAGACCTCGTGCTGCGCCAGTCCGGACCCGAAGTCTACGACCAGTGGGTGGCGAACGAGGTCAAGTTCACTGATCCCCAGATCGAAGACGCGTTCAACGCCGTGGGCGAGATCCTGTTGAACCCCGACTATGTGAACGCGGGCTTCGGCGACGTGGCGAGCATCAACGCAACGGCATTCGCCGACGTCGCGGCCAAGGTCGCTGACGGCACCTGCGCGCTCACGCACCAGGCATCGTTCCTCGCGGCCAACTTCCTCGATGTCCAGACCGCTGATGGTGCGACGCCGAACGTCGCACCGGATGGCGATGTCTACGCCTTCCCGCTCCCCGGCATCGAGGCGGGTGGCGAGACGACGCTCGAGGTCGGTGGCGAGTTCGTCACGGCATTCTCGGATGACGCGGCCACCGTCGCGGTGCTCGAATACATGTCGACGCCCGAGTGGGCCGACACCCGCGTCGAGCTGGGTGGCAACATCTCCGCCAACCTCAACGCGGACCCGTCGCTCGCCTCCAGCGAGTTCCTCACCGAGGCGATGACCCTGCTGCAGGACCCGAACACCACCGTGCGCTTCGACGCAGCCGACCTGATGCCGGCGACCGTCGGCCAAGGGTCGTTCTGGAAGGGCATGGTCGACTGGATCGACGGCAAGGACACCGCAACGGTCCTGAGTGACATCCAGGCAGGCTACGAGAACTAGCCCGCCATGACAGCGGGGTCGCTCGTCTCGGCGAGCGTCCCCGCTGTCATCACCGCCACTGGTCTCGGCAGTCCCGGCCGTGGCAGGCTCTCATCCATGAGTCCGATGACGTGCTCGGAAAGGCAGTCATGACTGACACCGTAAAGGCGCCGAAAACCAAGGCTGATGTGATCGCAGCAGCCGAGAAGTCTGCTGCGGAGAAGGCCGCGTTCTTCGCCCGACAACACCGCACGACGGTCATCGTCGTGTGGATCGGCTTCATCCTGGTCGCGGCCCTGTTCCTCTTCATGGTCACCCGACCGCCGGTCGAGGGAGCCCGGCCGACGTCGCTGGGCGTCTCGTTCAACAGCTTCTTCCAGTGGATCGGCAACATGGGGCCGATCGTGCAGATCCCCATCATCCTCTTGGTCTTCGGGGCCGTCGTCGGCATCCTGCTGCTTCTGATCGAATACGCACCCCGTGCCGGCACGGTCTATTTCTGGATTCGGGTGATCGCGTGCTTCGCGATTCCGGTCATCGCTTTCATGCTGCTGCGCCCGTACCAGAACGCGGTCATCTATGTGCTGGCCATCGCGATCCTCCTCGGCGCCATACTGTTCTACGCCGACTTCCGGGCGCGTCAGGGCAGGGGCTACCTCTTCCAGCTGATCCTGTTCGCGGCTCCCGCGGCGGTCCTGCTGCTCATCGGGTTGATCTACCCTGCCATCTCGACGTTCTTCCAGTCGTTCTTCGACAAGACCGGGAAGAGCTTCGTCGGACTCGAGAACTACATCTGGGTCTTCACGAACCCCGAGGGCTTCTGGTCGGTCGTCAACTCGATCATCTGGGTGATCGTGGCGCCGATCTTTGCGACTGTCATCGGACTCGCCTACGCGGTCTTCATCGATCGCGCGAAGGGCGAGAAGGCACTGAAGATCCTCATCTTCATGCCGTTCGCGATCTCGTTCGTGGGAGCGGGCATCATCTGGAAATTCATGTACGACTATCGCCAGGGCGACCAGATCGGTCTCCTCAATGCGATCGTGACGTTCTTCGGATTCCCCCCGGTGCCGTGGCTCGCGACCGAGCCCCTCGTCAATACGCTGCTGCTGGTCGTCGTCTTCATCTGGAGCCAGACCGGGCTCGCGATGGTCATCCTGTCCGCCGCGGTCAAGGCGGTGCCGCCGGAGCAGAACGAGGCGGCGGAGATCGACGGCGCCAACGCCTGGCAACGGTTCCGCAACGTCACGATTCCCGGCATCCGATCCTCCATTGTCGTCGTCGTGACCACGATCGCCATCGGCTCGCTCAAGATCTATGACATCGTCGCCGTCATGACCGGTGGTCGCGCGAACTCCACCGTCCTCGCGTTCGAGATGGTGAACCAGCAGCAGCGATTCCAGAGCTACGGCCACGCTGCCGCGCTCGCCATCGTGCTGTTCATATTCGTCATACCGCTCATCTGGTTCAACGTCGTTCAGATCAGGAAGCAGAGGGAGATCCGATGACCACCACCAATCTGGTGATCGAGTCGAACGTCGATGGGCGTTCGGCACGACAGGTCGCCCGCGACACCCGCCGGCACGAGAAGATGGCCCAGAAGCGCCTCACCTCCAAGGGTGCGACGATCGCGGCCATCGCGATCGCGTTCTTCTGGACGATCCCGACGTTCGGCCTCTTCGTCACCTCGTTCCGCCCTGGTGCCGACTCGCAGACCACGGGTTGGTGGACCGTCTTCACCAACCCGGACTTCACGCTCGGCAACTATCAGGCCGCGCTCACAGCCGGCGGAACGTCGCTGACCCTCGCGCAGTCGTTCCTGAACTCGCTGGCCATCACGATCCCCGTGGTCGCCTTCGCGCTCGCCGTCGCATCGCTGCTGGCGTACGCGTTCGCCTGGATCGACTTCAAGGGCAAGAACTTCATCTTCATCGCGGTGTTCGCGCTGCAGATCGTGCCGATCCAGATGGCCCTGGTCCCGCTGCTCAGCCTCTTCTCCCGGGGCCTGACCGTCAACGGTGTCAGTATCTTCCCTGGTCTCGAACTGCGCGACATCGACCACAGCTTCGCGACCGTGTGGATCGCCCACACGATCTTCGCGCTGCCGCTGGCGGTCTTCCTCCTGCACAACTTCATCGCCGAGATCCCCAGCGAGGTGATCGAGGCGGCACGCGTGGACGGTGCCGGGCACGGCCAGATCTTCTTCCGGATGATCCTGCCCCTGTCGGCCCCGGCGCTCGCGTCGTTCGCGGTGCTGGAGTTCATCTGGGTCTGGAACGACCTGCTGGTCGCGACGATATTCGCGCCATCGACGTCCTTGCCGATGACGCAGTCTCTGGCGTCCCTATCGGGAACATGGGGCAACCAGTGGTTCCTGCAATCCGCGGGTGCGTTCATCACGATGCTGACGCCGCTCATCGTGTTCTTCGCGCTGCAGCGCTTCTTCGTGCGTGGCCTGCTGGCAGGTGCGACGAAGGGCTGATCGGCCGATCGACGGACCGGGAGCGCGCCGCCGGGGGGCAGGCGCACTCCCGGTCTCGTCGTACCTGCCCACTCGACCCGGCCGGCTGATCGCGTCCCGCTCATCGTTAGGGTGAGTCCATGGATGCCGCGCCCGTCGTCTCCGCACCCGTCGACGTCGACCCGTCGATCGGTCTCAGCGCGGCTGCGGTGGCCGAGCGCATCGCCACCGGTCGCACCAATTCCTTCGCGGCCAACACGAGCCGGAGTGTCTGGACGATCGTCCGCGCCAACGTCTTCACACTGTTCAACGCGATCGTCTTCACCTGCTTCGGCATCCTGCTGGTGCTCGGCCGTTGGCAGGACGCGATCTTCGGGCTCGCGGCCTTCGCCAACTCGATCATCGGATGCTGGCAGGAGTTCCGTGCCAAAGCAGCCCTCGACCGGCTCGCGCTGCTCAACGCTCCGCTCGCGCGGGTGCGCCGCGACGGTCTCGACGCCGAGATTCCACCCGTGGACGTCGTGCTCGATGACATACTCATCCTGCGCGCAGGCGACCAGGTACCGGCCGACGCGATCGTGATAGACACCCGCGCGCTGCAGATCGACGAGTCGATGCTCACCGGCGAGTCCGACGCGGTCGACAAGAAGCCGGGCGACGAGGCTCTCTCGGGCTCGATCGTGGTCGCGGGCGAGAGCGAAGCACAGGTGACCCGCGTCGGAGCCGACTCGTACGCGAACAAGTTCGCGGGTGAGGCGAAGCGGTTCTCGCTCGTCTCGTCGGAGCTGCGCACCTCGATCAACCGCGTGCTGCGGTTCATGAGCTGGATCATCGGTCCGATCGGACTCCTCGTCCTCAACGCCCAGATGATGGTCGCCGGCGGCTGGGTCACCGCGTGGGAGAGCGGAACGTGGGTGCAGGCGGTCGTGAACACGATCGCCTCCCTCACCGCGATGATCCCGCTCGGCCTGGTGCTCATGACCTCCATCGCGTTCGCTGTCGGTGCCGCGAAGCTGGCGAGCCGCCAAGTGCTCGTGAACGAGCTGCCCGCAGTCGAGGGGCTCGCCCGCGTGGACGTCATCTGCCTCGACAAGACCGGCACGCTCACCGCGGGCGAGATCGAGTTCGACGGTGCTCACCCGGTTCCGGATGCCGCGCCCGACGTCGACGCGGTGCTGGCGTGGTACGGCGCCGCACCCGCGGCGAACGCGACGGCACGATGCCTGCAGGCGCCGTATCCGGTGCAGGATGCGCTCTCTGTCGCCCGCGACATCCCGTTCTCGTCCGCCCGCAAGTGGAGCGCGGTGTCGTTCGCGAACGGCCCGGGCGGCACGTGGGTGCTGGGCGCGCCGGAGATGGTGTTCGGCGACGCGGCGTCCGACCCGGCCACGGGCTTCGGCCGAACGGTCACCGAGCTGGCCTCGACCGGCCGCCGCACGCTCGTGCTGGCCCACTCTGCGACGGCCCTGACCGATGCCGCTGTCGATGAGGAGAGTCTGCCTCCGGGCGTCTCGCCGGCCGTCGTGCTGACCTTCCGCGAGCGGGTGAGGCCCGATGCCGCACAGACTCTCACGTACTTCCGCGAGCAGGGGGTCGGCATCCGGGTCATCTCGGGTGACAATCCACGCACGGTCGCGGCCATCGCGCGCGAAGTGGGTCTCGACGTCGCGGAAGGGTTCGATGCGCGCAAGCTCCCGGAGAGCGATGCGGCGCTCGGCGAGGTGCTCGAGACGCACACGGTGTTCGGACGCGTCACACCCGAGCAGAAGAAGCGCATGGTGGTCGCGCTCCAAGCCAACGGCCACACCGTCGCGATGACGGGGGACGGCGTCAACGACGCGCTCGCCATCAAGACCGCGGACATCGGCATCGCGATGAACTCCGGAGCGGCGGCCACCAAAGCGGTGGCGAGACTCGTGCTGCTCGACGGACAGTTCTCGCACCTCCCCGACGTCGTCGCGGAAGGCAGGCAGGTCATCGCGAACATCGAGCGGGTGTCGATGCTGTTCCTGAACAAGACCGTCTATGCCACGGGACTTGCCATCCTGTTCGGCGTGCTGGTGCTGGAGTTCCCGTTCCTGCCGCGCCAGCTCTCCATCACCGACGGACTGACCATCGGCATCCCGGCGTTCTTCCTCGCGCTGATGCACAACTCGCAGCGATATGTGCCCGGGTTCCTCAAGCGCTCGCTGAGCTTCGCGATCCCCTCTGGCACGATCATCGCGATCGCGCTGACGCTGTACACGCTCGGGGCGAAGTCGCTCGGGGCGGAGGAGCCCGAGCTGCGGACGGGGTCGACGATCATCCTCGCCATCGTGGGCATCTGGGTGCTCACCGTGCTGTCGCGCCCGATCAACCGCTACAAGGTGCTCGTGATCGGAGCGATGTTCATCACGCTCCTCGTGATCTTCACGATCCCGCTCGCGTCAGAGTTCTTCGAGCTCGTCGACCCGGGCGAGGATGTCGCATATCTCGTGACGATCGTGACGGTGCTCACGATCGGGGCGATCGAGATCGTGAGGTTCTTCCATCGCCGTTTTGTCGCGAAGGAGCTCGCGAAAGCCGGAGTCACGAGCCTCGGATGAGCGTCAGGGCCGGGCGCTCGCCGTGGCGACGGGTTGCCCGGGTTGAGGCGCGAAATGCTTTCGACCGGGCGGCGCCCAGAGCGCGAACACGACGAAGGCCTCTGCGACGACCTGGATCGTCGCCACCCAATCCCACGAGTCGGTCGAGGCGATCGCGATGACGTTCAGGACGAACTCTGCTCCGAGATAGAGCGTGACGAGCAGTCGTGCCAGAGTGCTGCCCCGTGACAGTCCCGAGGCGACCGCGAACGTCAACAGCGCGAACAGGATGATCCCCGCACCCAGCAGCGAGACCGGAAGCACCGAAGCGCGGTCGACCTGGTACCGGCTGAGCAGGATCAGCACGCCGATCAGCGCGCCCACTGCCCCGGTGAGATACACCAGCACCACCGCAATCGTCACGACCACCGGCCGCCGCCGGGGGAGGGGGGAACTCGCTGCGGTCACGCGACCACTGTAACGGGGGGGGGCGAGGAGCACCCGGGGTCAGCCGCTGCAGCCGAGGCGGCTCTGCATGCTCTCCATGGCGTCGATCTCGGCCGTCTGGGTCGCTTTCATGCTCTGCGCGACTTCCCGCACCCGTGGTTCCGAGCCGAGCTCGATGACCGCTTCGGCCATGGGGATTGCTCCCTCGTGGTGGCGGATCATGAGCGAGAGGAACATGCAGTCCGCATCGCTGCCGGTGGCCGCGGCGAGGGCGCTGATCTCCGCATCCGTCGCCATGCCCATCGCCTCACGCGCCTGGTCATCCGTCAGGGGGGGCGCACTCGACCCGCCGTGCTCGTGTCCCGCGTCGGATTCCGTCATCCACGCCATCATCGGTGCCCCGGACTGCGGCAGACCCCACTGCACGAGCCAGTCGTACATCTCGCCGCGCTGGCCGGCCTGGCCGGTCGCGATGTCGTAGGCGAGCACTCGGAGATCGGGATCGTCGGTCTTGCGGTAGATCTCCATCGCCATCTCGACGGCCTGCGCATGGTGCACCTGCATGTCGCGCGCGAAGCCCGCCTCGGCCGAGTCTGATGCCGGAGCCGACGACGGGGACGCGCCGAACGTCGAGAACCGCCCGATGGCGAACCCGAGCGCGATGACCAGGACGAGGCTCAGAGCGATGAGCAGCCCACGCCTCATGGCGCTGCTCGTCGGTGTGCTCGTCGGCTCGGCGCTGCTCGGGTCGGCCTCGCTCACGGATCCTGCCTAGGACTGCTTGCCGGGAGCATCGAGCCCTCCGGTGCAGGCCGCCGTCGGCTCGGGCGCGCTCTGGCTGCGCCAGTACTCCTCGAAGAACTGCGGGATCCGCGAGTCATCCGCGGAATCGAGCTTCAGCTGGTGGTTCCAGGCGCTCAGCACAATCGGCGAATCGAGTCCCTCGAAAGGCGAGAGGACCACGTACGTCGACGGCAGCTGGCTCTTCAGGCTCGCCAGTTCGTCACCCGTGACCTGCGATGCGTCGTACGTCACCCAGATCGCGCCGTGCTCGAGAGCGTGGACGGCGTTCTCGTTCGGCACAGGCTGGTCGTAGATGCCGCAGTTGAGCCACACCGGGTTGTGCGGCCCGCCTGCCGGAGGCGACTGGGGGTAGTCCACGGTGCCGTCGACGTGCTCGGTCACATTCTCGAACGTTTCGACGCCCTCGATATCCGCGCCGTCACTGCCGGGGGTGTAGGTCGGTGCCGCCTTCGGAGCGAAGACGATGGAGGCGACGATCAGAGCGATGACGACCACGACGGCGGCCGATCCGACGACCCACCACACGAGCTTGCTGCGCCGGCGCTTGGCGAGCTGCTTCTGGTACTCGGCCAGCTTCTCCTGGCGCTTCTGCTCCCGCTGCTGCTTGACGGTGAGATTGATGTCGGCTTGCGTTGCGGGGTTGCCGCTGACGCGCTTGTCGGACGGGCGCTGGGATGTCGGGGTCATAAGCAGGATCTCGGCTCGGGCGCCCGGCACAGGGCTGGCGGACAGGTCGGTGGGGGTGGCGCAAAGAGTACGGCCATCCTATGCGAGCGCATGCGAGGGGGTCTGAGAAGGCGCCGACAGAAGCCGGGGCAAACACCCGATGCCGCGTCGGCGGTTGCGGGGAAGGGGGATGCATCCGTTACGATAGAGATCTCCGAATCGATTCGATCCAGCCGATCCGGAACGACCCATCCCCATGCGCCCCACCGGTGTCGGCGCACTCCGCTCCCGTTTCTGAAACGAAGACCCTGTGCTCGATACCGCCACTGTTCCCGTCATTCCTCCGACGGATGCCACCGAAGGCGCCTCGACGTCGCCCGCGCCCTCGACCGGCGCTGTCCGAACCGTCAGCGACCTGTCGGCCACCGGGGCGATCCACACGATCGGCGGAGTGCCCGCGACGGGTGCCATCCGCACGCTCGGACCGAATCCGGCCACGGCGCCGATCATGCTTCACCCGGGCGACTCGATCTCACACGGGCGCAGGGTGGTCTACATCATCCTGCTCGGTGCGCTGACGGCGCTCGGACCGTTCACCGTCGACCTCTATCTGCCGGCGTTCCCGGTGCTGATGGAGGACTTCCAGACGACCGCCACGATGATCCAGCTCACCCTCACGGGCACGATGCTGGGCTTCGCACTCGGGCAGCTCATCGTCGGGCCGCTCAGCGACAAGGTGGGCCGCCGCATCCCGTTGCTCGCCGTGACGGCGCTGCACGTCGTCGCCAGCATCGGAGCAGCGTTGTCTCCGACTCTGATCACCCTGGGCATCGCACGCGTGCTCATGGGAATGGGCGCGGCCGCCGGCGGCGTCGTCGCGATGGCGATCGTCCGCGACCTGTTCGGCGGACGCCGCCTCGTTGTCATGCTGTCGCGACTGGCCCTCGTCTCCGGAGTCGCGCCCGTCGCCGCACCGCTCATCGGGTCGGCACTGCTGGCGGTGATGCCGTGGCGCGGCATCTTCGTGGTGCTCGCGATCTACGGCGCGGTCATGCTGGTGTGCGCGATCTTCCTGGTGCCCGAGACGCTCCCCAAGGCGCGGCGCAGTGATCGCGGCAGCACGACCGTCCTGCAGCGGTACAAGAGCGTCCTGTCGGACCGCGTGTTCATCGGAGTTCTGATCATCGGCGCCATGACCTTCAGCGGTCTGTTCTCGTACCTCTCGAGCTCGTCGTTCCTGTTCCAGAGCACGTTCGACTTCGACGCTCAGCAGTATGGACTGCTCTTCGCGGTCAACTCGCTCGGCGTCGTACTGGGCGTGCAGGCGGCATCGCGGCTCGCCGCACGGTTCGGTCCGCAGTGGGTCATGGCATTCTCGACCGCGGTGCTGGTCGTCGCATCCGCCTCGATCATCGTGCTCGATCAGCTCGGTGCAGGCATCTGGGGCGTCATGATCCCGCTCTTCTTCTTCATGACGGCGTGCGGTTTCACGTTCCCCTGCGTACAGGTGCTGGCTCTGGATCGACATGGCAAGGCCGCGGGCACAGCGGCGTCGCTCATCGGTGCGACGAACTTCGGGGTCGCGGGTCTCATCGCCCCGATCGTGGGATGGATCGCGCGGGATGCCGGCATCACGCCGACGACGATGGCGCTTGTCATGACCGGCTGCGCGATCATCGGCATCGTCTCGCTCTGGGCGATCGTGCGCCCGCGCACCATCGGGCTGCTCACCCCCTGAGCAGGAGCGCGAGTCAGCTGCAGTAGCCGATGGGCGGCAGGTCCAGCGTCGCGGTGATGCCACTCACGCGGTCGTCGACGACGGCGACGATCACGGGCCGGGTCTACGGTGCGCTCTCCGCGGCGCCGGATGGCCTGTGGACAGGCTGCAGGATGAAGATCCTCGCCGTCCGGCCGGAGTCCCGCTCATAGTCGCGATAATCGGGCCACTGGGCCTCCATGAGCGCCCAGGTGGCGTCTCGCTCCTCATCCGGGATGAGGGTGGCGTGCACGGCCATGCGGCGTCCGCGGACGGTGATATCGGCATCCGGATGCGCGAGCAGATTCGCCGTCCACGCCGGGTGCTTCGCTCCCGCCCAGTTGGTGCCCGCGACGATCGCACGTCCTCTGCCGTCGGCCGTGTACATCAGCGGAGCGTCGCGTGGCTCGCCCGACTTCGCGCCGATCGTGTGGAGCATGAGGGAGGGCACGATGATGCCGCTGAGCTGGAAGCGCCCACGCGAGACGCGAGAGAGCAACCGCTCGATCGGAGGCAGCACGATCGGCGCCAGCTTGCGCCACCACGCCGTGCGGGTGAGAGGCGCGATCACGGTGCGGACCACGTCGACGGCACTGGTCATGCGCCTATCATGCCTCGGATACGGCCTCGAGACCGATCGCTGTCGCGGCAGCGGGGTCGATGCTGGATCAGCCGGGCGGCGCTTCGCGCACCGGCTGCAGCACGAAGAGGCGCACCACGCGACCGGACTCCCGCTCGTAGCCGCGATAGCCGGGCCACTGGCGCTCGATGCGCGCCCACGTCGCGTCCCGGTCTTCATCGGGAATGAGGGATGCCCGGACGGGCATGCGTCGGCCGCGTACCGTGATGGCGGCATCCGGATGCGCGATGAGGTTCGCCGTCCATGCCGGGTGCCGTCCGTCGGCGAAGTTGCTGCCGGCGACGATGGCGCGCCCGCGCCCGTCAGGCGTGTACATGAGTGGCGCGTCGCGGGGTTCGCCGGACTTGGCGCCGAGGGTGTGCAGCACGAGCGAGGGCACGAGCAGTCCGCTCAGCTGCACACGCCCGTTGGTGAGGCGCGCGAGAGCGGCTTCGATGGGCGGAAGCGCGATGGGTCCCCATCGACGGAAAAGGCGCGTGCGTGTCACCGGGGCGATGAGTGCGCGGACGACGTCGACCACTTGAGGCATGTGCACATCATGCTCCGTCAGCACAAGGCACCCCCGGATGCCGCGCCTGAGGGACACAATGGTCCGATGGAACCCGCGCGCACGTCTCTCCGCATGTCGTCTCGGGCGGCGGTCTTCGTCGTCGGGGGACTGCTGATCGCGGCGTCGTGCCTGCTCGGCGCCTGGATCTTCATCCGCGGTGTGGAGCCGTTCGCGATCGACACGTGGTGGAACGACGTGCTCGCCGCATGGGTCTCGCCCTTCATGCTCGGCTTCTCGCAGGTGATGAACTTCCTGGGCGGGGGATGGTTCGGCACACTCGCGGTGCCACTCGGCGGCGCGGTCGCCCTCATCCTGGTCAAGCGTCCCTGGTCGGCGGCATACTTCCTCACAGCGGAGACAGCCACTGCGGGGTGCGTCCAGCTCCTGAAGCACGCCTTCGGCAGAGCCAGACCCGAAGACATCATCGTGGTGTCGGACTACGGGTCGTATCCGTCAGGGCACGTTGCCAACGCGACGACGATCGCGGTGGCGGCGGTGACCCTGTTTCCGCGACTCTGGGTCGCGGTGGTGGGTGCGACGTGGGTGCTGCTGATGGCACTCAGCCGCACCTACCTGCACGCTCATTGGCTGAGCGACACTCTGGGAGGCATGCTCGTCGGTGCCGGCACCGCGCTCGTCGTCGCGGGGTTCTTCGCAACGGTCATCGCCCGAGAACGAGTGGATGCCGCGCCCGCGCCGCCGTCGCTAGGCTGACCGGATGAGCGCGTCAGAGTCGACCGATCCCACCGTCGCCGCAGCCGAGGCCGAACTCGCGCGCCTGCGCGCCGAGGCCGAGGCCGCCGAGGCGCAGCTGAAGGCGGCGCAGGCCAGGGCCGCGCTCGCGGCAGCGGAGGCAGCCGCTGCACAGGCGAAGCTCGGGGCTCCCCACCCGGTCGCTGAGTCTGAACCGGTCGCTGAGCCTGTCGAAGCGTCCAGCGGCGCAGCGGACCCTTCGACAAGCTCAGGGACCGCTGCGAGCTCAGGGACCGCTGCGAGCTCAGGGACCGCTGCGAGCTCAGGGACCGCTGCGAGCTCGGCCACGACGGCAGCGGCGCCGCCGCAGGCGCCCACCGCACCCGGCGAGGATGGCCCGCTCACCGCAGATCAGGTCGCTGCGGTCGTCAAGGGCTACACGTTCGAAAGCACGACGCTCGACCTTGGAGCGCTCGTCAACGGCGACCCGGTCGCGGAGGCGCAGATCCGCATTCCGCTCGCGATGATGAATCGTCACGGGCTCGTGGCGGGCGCGACGGGCACCGGCAAGACCCGCACCCTTCAGGGACTTGCCGAGCAGCTCGCTGCGAAGGGCGTCCCGGTGTTCGCAGCCGACATCAAGGGCGACCTGTCCGGTGTCGCGACACCCGGGGAGTCGAGCGAGAAGCTGCTGGCGCGCACACAGGCGATCGGGCAGGGATGGCAGCCCGCTGCATCCGTCACCGAGTATTTCGCGCTCGGCGGCATCGGCAAGGGCATCCCGGTGCGCGCGACCGTCTCGGGATTCGGGCCGCTGCTGCTGAGCAAAGTCCTGGGGTTGAACGAGACTCAGGAATCGAGCCTGGGTCTCGTCTTCCACTACGCCGATGCCAACGGCCTGGCCCTCGTCGACCTGTCGGACCTTCGCGCCGTGCTGAGCTGGCTCACCGGCGACGAGGGCAAGGCCGAGCTCAAGAACCTCGGGGGACTGTCGGCGGCGACGGCAGGCGTCATCCTGCGGGAACTCATCACGTTCGCCGATCAGGGCGCGGACGTCTTCTTCGGTGAGCCCGAGTTCGACGTGCGCGACTTCCTCCGCACCGCGGCCGACGGGCGCGGTGTCATCAGCCTGCTCGAGGTGCCCGGCGTCGTCGACAAGCCGGCGCTGTTCTCGACGTTCCTCATGTACCTCCTCGCGGAGCTGTTCGAGATCCTGCCCGAGGTCGGCGATCTCGACCAGCCGAAGCTCGTGTTCTTCTTCGACGAGGCGCACCTGCTCTTCAGGGACGCATCGAAGGACTTCCTCGCCGCCATCACGCAGACCGTGCGCCTCATCCGTTCGAAGGGTGTCGGGGTGTTCTTCGTGACCCAGACTCCCAAGGATGTGCCGTCAGACGTGCTGGCCCAGCTCGGATCACGCGTCCAGCATGCACTCCGCGCCTTCACGCCCGACGATGCGAAGGCGCTCCGCGCGACGGTCGGCACCTATCCGAAGTCCGGCTATGACCTCGAGCGCGTGCTGCAGGAGCTCGGCACCGGCGAGGCGATCGTGACGGTCATGAGCGAGAAGGGTGCTCCGACGCCTGTCGCGTGGACTCGGCTGCGCGCTCCGCAGGGGCTCATGTCGCCGACACCCGACCCGAAGATCGAGGCGGCGATCAAGGCATCGCTGTTGCTCGCGAAGTACGGCACGGCCATCGACCGCGAGTCGGCTCGCGAGATCCTCACCGCGAAGATGAACGCAGCCGACGAGGCCGAGGCCGCCGAGCAGGCGGCGCTCGCCAAGGCCAAGGCCGATGCCGAATTCGCCAAGCAGCAGGCCGCGATCGACAAGGCGCAGGCGGCCGCCGACAAGAAGGCTCAGCAGGAGTACGACCGGCTTCTCAAGAAGACATCCGGGACGTCCCGCACGACCCGAACAACGAGGTCGACTCAGAAGTCCGGGATCGAGCAGGTTCTGGGATCGAGGACGACGCAGACTATCCTGAACGGCGTCATTCGGGGGATTTTCGGCACCGGACGACGCTGACGCCCGCGGTCGGTCCGGCGTGGGTTCGCCTCGGGTCGAAGGGTTTTCGCGTGCGCAGTCGAGTCGCCGTCATCGGCGTGATCGTCGCCGCGGCCGCCGCCGTCGCAGGGATCAGCCTCGCGATCGCGGGTGCGGTGGGGGCGTCGACGGGTTCACCCACACCGTCGACCTCGGATCACGCCGCTCCCGAACCGGTGACCGCCACCGACTTCTGCTACGTCGAGGCGATGATCTTCTACCGGGTCGAGGCGGCCGATCTCGCGAGGGCGCTGCTCGACAAGCCGGACATCAGCGCCGAGACCGGCGCGTTCGCGGGCACGCTCGCGTCAGGCCAGGCCGCTGAACTCGAGCAACTGCGACCCTGGTACGTGGCATGGACCGGGTCGAGACCCCTCGAGCGGCCCAAGGTCGGTCCATGCGCGGGGCACGGCAGCCACACCCAGATGCCCGGGATGCCGACACCCTCACAGTGGGCTGCACTCATCGCGGCGGAGGGAGTCGATGCCGAGCGGATCTTCCTCGAGCTGCTGATCGTGCAGGACACCGCGATGGGGGACTTCGCCTCTCAGGTGCTGGCCGAGGACCCGCACTCGCGCGTGCGCGAGTCGGCCGAGCAGGTCGTGGTGCGGGGCACCGACGATATCGCAGCACTCGAGGATCTTCTCGCAGAGCTGCCTTGACGCGCCGTTGCGGTGCCTCGCCCCGATTCGTGCGATCTGTGAAGCAGGTTCGAACGACGCCGGTGCCGTGAGACCGGCCTACCCTAGCCATATGGCGACGAAGCCCCCGCGCACCGACATCGACGAGGCGAACGTCCGCGTCACTCGACCCAAGAAGGTCGCCGTCGGTGTGCCCGCGGTGCTGCATGCCCTCCAGATCTCGAACGATCAGATGGGCGTCGAGCGCAGCATCCGGAGCCTGCTGCGTGTGAATCAGAAAGACGGATTCGACTGCCCGGGCTGCGCGTGGCCCGAAGAGGACAAGCGGCACATCGCGGAGTTCTGCGAGAACGGCGCCAAGGCCGTGGCCGAAGAGGCGACGATTCGTCGCGTCGGGCCGGAGTTCTTCGCCGAGCACTCGGTCGCGGAGCTGGAGTCGCACGACGACTGGTGGCTCGGCCAGCAGGGACGACTGACGCAGCCGATGATCCTCGATGACGGCGGGACCCATTATCGTCCGATCGCATGGGATGACGCGCTGCGCGAGATCGCTGACACGCTGCGCGGGCTCGAGGATCCGAACGAGGCGATCTTCTACACCTCGGGACGCACGTCGAACGAGGCCGCGTTCCTATACCAGCTGCTGGTACGCGGGTTCGGCACCAACAACCTGCCGGACTGCTCCAACATGTGCCATGAGTCCTCGGGCTCGGCGCTCACCGAGACGATAGGGATCGGCAAGGGCACGGTCTCGATCGGCGACATCCATGAAGCCGATCTGCTGATCGTCGCTGGGCAGAACCCCGGCACGAATCACCCGCGGATGCTTTCGGCACTTGAAAAGGCGAAGAATCGGGGCGCGACGATCATCGCGGTGAATCCACTGCCCGAGGCGGGGCTCGTGAGGTTCGAGAATCCGCAGACGGTCAAGGGGGTCATGCTGGGCGGCACGAAGCTCGCTGACCAGTTCGTGCAGATCCGGTTGGGAGGCGACCAAGCTCTCTTCCAGGCGATCGGCAAGCACCTCCTCGAGTGCGAGGACGGGCTTGCACTGAGCGAGCGCCAGCGAGTCGAAGTGTCGACAGGCTCTGCGACCGTGTCCGGCGTGCTCGACCATGAGTTCATCACGGCCCACACGAGCGGATTCGACGCCTACCGTCAGGCGATTTCCGAGGTCCCTTGGCGAGAACTCGTCTCCGGCACCGGGCTGCCCGAGAAGACCCTGCGCCGCGTCGGCGAGGCCGTGAGACTCTCGAAGGCCACGATCGTGTGCTGGGCCATGGGGCTGACGCAGCACAAGCATTCCGTGGCGACTCTTCGCGACATCGTGAACGTGCTGCTCCTGCAGGGCAACATCGGCCGCACCGGCGCGGGGCTGTGTCCGGTGCGGGGCCATTCCAACGTGCAGGGCGACCGCACGATGGGCATCTACGAGAAGCCGTCCGACGCGTTCCTCGACGCCCTCGATCGCGAGTTCGACTTCCGTCCGCCGCGCGAGCATGGCCACGACACAGTGGCCGCGATCCGAGCGATGCGTGACGGCACCGCGCGTGTGTTCATGGGGATGGGGGGCAACTTCGTCAGCGCGACGCCCGACACCCTCGTCACCGAAGCAGCACTGCGGCGCACCGATCTCTCAGTGCAGGTATCGACGAAGCTGAACCGGTCGCATGTCGTCACCGGTCGCAGGGCCATCATCCTGCCGACCCTCGGCCGCACCGACCGCGACCGGCGCGGCGGCGGCGAGCAGCGTGTCACCGTCGAGGACTCCATGGGGGCCGTTCACGCCTCGCGCGGTCGGCTCTCGCCTCCGTCCGAGGATCTGCTCAGCGAGGTCGCCATCGTCGCGCGACTCTGCGAGCTGCTTTTCGGCCCGGCGGTCGGAGCCCGGCCGAGCTCTGAGATCGACGTCGACGCCGCGGTCGAGGTCGACCACGGTCAGCCCGAGCACACCGAGATTCCGTTCGACGCACCTGCGGTCGATGACTCGAAGGGGCCCGCGTCGAGAGGTGCCGGGGTGCGGCATCCGCACAACGCCCCGCAGGCAGACTGGGCGGCGCTCGAGCATGACTACGCGCTGATCCGTCAGCACATCGCGGCGGTGGTGCCGGGATTCGAGGACTTCGAGGACTCCATCGACAAGGGCCGCACCCTGTTCCTGCCGAACGGCCCGCGTGATGAGCGGCGGTTCGCGACCGCCGACGGCAGGGCGCGATTCACCGTGAACCCGCTGGAGTACCCCGTGATCCCGCGCGGCCGACTGCTGTTGCAGACGCTGCGCTCGCACGACCAGTACAACACCACGATCTACGGCAAGGATGACCGCTACCGCGGCATCCACGGCGGTCGGCGCGTGATCATGGTGAACCCGAAGGACATTCAGGTCCTCGGCTTCGCGGATGGGCAGATCGTCGACATCGTGTCGGAGTGGACGGGCGCCGATGGCGTGGTGCAGGAGCGTCGCGCGGAGGCGTTCCGGATCGTCGGCTACTCGACCCCGCGGGGCAACGCGGCCGCGTACTATCCGGAGACGAACGTGCTCGTTCCCCTCGACTCGGTCGCGGATGTCAGTGGCACGCCGACCTCGAAGTCCGTGGTCGTGCGGCTCGAGCGTCGCGAGGCTTGACGTCTCAGCATCCGCCCGAGAATCTAGGCTGAAGTCATGCCCTATCGCGCCGCGGTCATCACCGTATCGGACCGCTCCGCGTCGGGCGAGCGAGCTGACGCGAGTGGGCCGGTTGCCGTGGCTGCCCTGAGCGAGGCAGGTTTCGCCTGCGACGACGCGACGATCGTGCCCGACGGTGCAGACAGCGTCGAGATCGCGCTCCGCGCCACGATCAAGATCGGTGCGCGTCTCATCGTCACGACGGGGGGCACCGGGATCGGGCCACGAGACGCCACCCCCGAGGGAACCGAGCGGGTCGTGACGCGCTTCGTGCCCGGCATCGCCGAGGAACTCCGCCGACGCGGTGCGGCCGAGAAGCCCGCGGGAATGCTCACCCGCGGGATCGCAGGCGTCGTCGATGGCGCCGGGGTGCTGATCGTCAATCTCCCCGGATCGCCATCGGGTGTCGCCTCGGGCATGCCGGTCATCCTGTCCGTCGCGGGCCATATCCTCGATCAGCTGAGCGGGGGGGATCACACGTGACGGGGGTTCGCCACGCCGCCATCAGCGCGGAGCCTTTGGATCTCGACGCACATCTGACCGCGATCGACGATGCCGCGGCGGGTGCGGTGACCACCTTTGTGGGGCGCGTGCGCGATCACGATCCGGATGCCGCCACCGCCGTGGTCGCACTGGA
This sequence comes from Microbacterium pumilum, assembly GCF_039530225.1. NCBI lineage: Bacteria > Bacillati > Actinomycetota > Actinomycetes > Micrococcales > Microbacteriaceae > Microbacterium > Microbacterium pumilum. Next base: position 3,878,675 of record NZ_BAAAOH010000001.1, on the reverse strand, counting down.
GTACTCCGCCCATCCCGATGCCGAGGCTGTGCTGCGGCGGATCGCTGAGACAGCGATCGCCCGCTCCGCCGCCATCGTCGCGGTGAGTCACCGGGTCGGCCGGCTCACGGTCGGTGACGCCGCGGTCGTCATCGCCGTCGCCTCACCCCATCGCGCCGAGGCGTTCGACGTGTGCCGCGCGATCATCGAGGCCATCAAGACCGACCTGCCCGTCTGGAAGCGCCAGATCGAGGCCGACGGCACCACGACCTGGCTCGGGCTGGGCGGCTGATCGATGCGGCCCCCAACCGATCGCTGAGCTTCTCGAGCGTCCGGCGGCTCGTCGACAGGCCTAGAGATCGCTTGCGTGTGGTTCCTGTCGGTGGGCGTCTCCGTCTGACCCCGAGCCGGTCGCTGAGCTTGTCGAAGCGTCCGGCGGCCCGTCGACAGGCTCACGGACCATCTTTGTATCGATCCGGGTGCCCGCCGCTAAAGGGGGAAGATCGTCCCACCGGCCATCGATGAGCGCCTCCTTCTTGGCTCGAGACCACCCCTGTACCTGCTTCTCGCGATCGAATGCGGTGTCGATGCGGTCGTGGAATTCTGCATACACGATGAGGACCGGACGCCGCTTCCGGGTGTAATTCGCGCTGAGTTCATCATCGTTGTTGTGCTCCCAGACGCGCGCATCGACATCCTTCTCGGTGCTTCCCGTGTAATAGTGCCCATCTCGGCACCGCAGTATGTACATCCATGCCACGAGCTCATCGTCGCGAAGCAGTCCCCTGAGGAATTGGTCGACGACCAGGATGTGGACGGTACACCGCGACCCGCGCGTTGGGGAGGAGCCGGTCGCTGAGCTTGTCGAAGCGTCCGGCGGCCCTTCGACGGGCTCAGGGACCGCCCGTCTCTCGCGGTTGTGGCGGGCTCGGGGTCGACCCGCGCGTTGGGGAGGAGCCGGTCGCTGAGCTTGTCGAAGCGTCCGGCGGCCCTTCGACGGGCTCAGGGACCGCCTGTCTCTCGCGGTTGTGGCGGGCTCGGGGACCGCCAGCGTCCGGCGGCCCTTCGACGGGCTCCGGGACCGCCTGTCCCCTCGCGGTTCTGACGGGTTCCGGGACCGCCTGCGTCGGCGGCCCGTCGACAGGCCTAGGGATCGCGTACTGCGGGCGGCCTGACGGAGCGGGTCAGCCGCCGGCGAAGGGCGGCAACACGTCGACGAGGTCATCAGACCCGAGCGGAGCGTCGTCGTCCACCCGTGCGCCGCCGACCAAGACTGCGCAACGGGGCAGGATGCCGCCGATCGCGGGATGCTCCACGGCGACGGCGCGTCGCAGCGCACCGAGTGTGGGCTCGCCCCGCCGCTCCTGGTCGACGCCGGTCGCCTCCTGCGCGGCCGCGAAGTATCTGACGAGCGCCACTACGCCTCCCACATCTCGGCGAGAGCGCCGACGGCGGCGAGGGCTTCACGCACGGCATCGGCATCGGCCCCTTTCCGGCCCGCGACGAGGCCGGCCACGAACGCGCCGAGCGGTGCGGCAGGGCGTGCGACGCCGTTCGCGACCACGCGCGTGAGGTCGAGGACCGCGGCGACGGGCACGTCATCGGGGCCCAGATCGAAGCGCTCGCGCAGCGCCGCTGCCCAGTCGTCGAGCGCTTCCGGAGGCAAGGTGCGGGACTCGTCGCTCATGGAACTTCCTCCGTCATGGGTTCGCGGCGCGCGTGCGCGCCCTCTCCAGATCCTGCCACGTGTCGATGTCGTCGGTCAGATCGCCGGCAACCGTCACGACGGTGATGGCGAGGTCTTCGACCAGATTCCGCACCGCTGCGTTGCGACCGTGGTCGGGCAGGGCAGCCCCTGCTCGGTGCAGCGCCTCGGTGCGGTAGATGCCCGTCAGCCATTGCGGACGGCTCGACGCGTCGGCCAGACAGATGCCGTCCGCGTCACGCGGCACAAACGCGAGGTCGGCGGTCAGTCGTGCGACGGCGCGGGTGGGGCGGGCGAGGTCGCACGCGAGCAGGAACGTCCATTCGGGCAACCTGACGGCCCGATCCCATGCTTCGAGCACCGCGACCGCACCGGCGACCGGCCCTCCGAAGGGCGGATCCTCACGAACCCACTCGACGTCCAGGTCCTCGTCGAGCACCGCCGCGGCGATGGTGATCGGGCGGGCACCGGCATCCTGAACCGCAGTCACCGTCGCGGCGAGAAGAGTTCGCCCCCCGACCTCGAAGAGGGGCTTGGACGCGCCGCCGACGCGCGAAGCGCGGCCGCCGGCGAGCAGGATGGCACCCAGGTCGGATGCCGCGTCAGGAAGTGCCACGAGAGTCACTCCTCGCCCGGCCGCACCCAATCGCCGCTCTTTCCGCCCGTCTTGGCCACCAGGCGTACGTTCTCGATCGCGGTGCCCTTGTCGAGCGCTTTGACCATATCGACGATTGCCAGGGCGGCCACTGCGACGGCGGTCAGCGCTTCCATCTCGACACCTGTGCGGTCGGCGGTCCGGACGGTCGCTTCGATGACGACGCCGGCATCTTCGATGGTCAGGTCGATGGCGGCGCCGTGCACCCCGATCACGTGGGCGAGCGGAAGCAGGTCGGGCGTGCGCTTGGCGGCCTGTATGCCGGCGATCCGTGCGACGGCGAGCACATCGCCCTTCGGCACGGTGCCGTCGCGCAGCGCCGCGACCACGTCGGTGCTGCACCGCACGAACCCACGCGAGGTGGCCGCGCGCACGGTCGGCGTCTTCTGCGTGACATCCACCATGCGAGCGTGACCGGCGTCATCGAGGTGCGTGAAACTCATGAGATCAGCATGACATCGACCTCGTCGCCGGTGCCGACGGTATCGATCTCGGCGGGAACGACGGCGTATGCCTCGGCGCGGCCGAGACCGCCCGCGAGGTGCGAGCCGCCTGCGGTGACGGGGATGGCGCGCCAGTCCCCGGGGTCGGTGCGGTCGATCGCGACAGGCAGGTACTGGGCGCGTCCGCGCGGCGTGCGCCAGCCCGTCGCGGCGCGGATGCGGATCGTCGGGCGGCCCACGTCGTTGCGACCCTGCATCCGAAGCAGCGCGGGGCGCACGAAGACCTCGAACGAGACGGCGGCGCTCACCGGGTTTCCGGGCAGTCCGAACAGCAGGGTTCCAGCCTCCGTGGCACCGAACCCCTGCGGCTTGCCCGGCTGCATCCGCACCTTGGAGAACGCCATGGTGTCTGCGAGCGTGTTCTTCACGACCTCGTACGCGCCCGCGCTCACCCCTCCGGAGAAGACCACGACGTCGGCGCCGAGGGCTTCGGCCTCGGCGATCGCGATGCGCGGGCCGTCACCGTCGTCGGGCACCGTCGCACGGAACACGACTTCGGCGCCGGACTCGGCGGCAAGTCCGGCGAGCAGCTCGCTGTTGGACTCCGGTATCTGCCCACGGCGCAGGGGAGCGCCGGGCGGAACGAGTTCGGATCCGGTCGAGACCACCGCAACGCGCGGCAGGCGTGAGACGACGACCTCGGCGACGCCGGCGGCGGCCGCGGCCGCGACTTGCAGGGCTCCGAAGACCGTCCCGGCGTCGAGCAGCCGGTCGCCGACGACGGCGTCGGCACCGGCGCGGCGGATGTGGGCGCCGAGGGAGTTCGGCGCGTGCACGACGCTGATCCGTCCGAGCGAATCCGCGAGGCCGCCGGCGGTGTCCTCGAACGGCACGACAGCGGTCGCGGCGGTCGGCGCGGGGGAGCCGGTCATGATGCGAGCCGCTTCGCCCGGCGCCAGTGGGGGATCCAGCTCCGTGCCGGCAGGCAGGTCTGCGACGACGGTCAGGCTCACGGGCGAATCGGGCGACGCGTGCTCGACGTCTTCGAAAAGCACGGCGAACCCGTCCATCGCAGAGTTGTCGAACACCGGGATGTCGACTCGAGCTGTCACGGGCTCGCGGAGCGTGCGTCCACGTGCGGCCGAGATCGGAACGGTCGACGCTTCGAGCAGGGTGACCGCGTCGAGGATCGCAGCGAGGTGGTCGTCGATCGAGATGAGGCCGTCGGCACCGGGCCGGGAGCCGACGCTCACGCGGTGACCCGCGGCAGTGAGGACGCGTCCCACGCGTCCATTCCGCCGGTGAGAACGGATGCCGGAATCCCCGCCTGCTGCAGGGCTCGTGCGGCGCGGAGGGCTCGTGCACCGACCTTGCACACCACCACAAGGGGTCCTGAGCCGACGACGGCAGGATCTGAGAGCACCTCGTCGAGGGGGATCGTGATGGCGCCGGGGATCACGCCCTCGGCGGTCTCGTACGGCTCGCGGACATCGAGGATGGTCGCGCCATCGGCCTGTGCGGCAAGTGCAGCGGTGAGGTCGACGTGAGGGATGGGAGCGAGACGCGTGCGCGGCTCGGCGGGACCGACGCTCGAGCGCAGCGGCACCTCGTCGGTGCGACCGCGCAGGGCGTCGATCACGAGCACCCGGCCGAGGAGGGGCTCGCCGACGCCGGTCACCAGCTTGATGGTCTCGGTCGCGAGAATCGCCCCGACCTGCATGCAGAGCGACCCGAGCACTCCGACCTGCTCGCATGTCGGGACGTCGCCGACGCTCTCGGGCGGGTACAGATCGGCCAGCCGGACGGCGGGGGCTCCGGCGGGCGGGGTCGACCAGAACACCGTCACCTGCGCGTGGAACTCCTGCACGACGCCCCACACCAGGGGGACACCGAGGTCCTCACACGCCGACGCCACCGCCTCGCGCGTATCGAAGGTGTCGGTGCCGTCGACGACCACGTCCGCCCCGGCGAGGAGCTCCCTGGCGTTGTCTGCGGTGAGCCACGCCCTGACGGGGTCGACGACGGTCCGCGGCGACAGGTCCGCGGCGGTCCTGACGGCGGAGCCGACCTTGGGCTCGCCGACATCCTGCACTCGATGCATGATCTGTCGCTGGAGATTCGATGCCTCGACCGCGTCGTCGTCGATGACCGTCAGTGTGCCGACGCCGGCCGCGGCGAGCGCCAGCACGACCGGGGATCCGAGTCCACCGGCCCCGACGACCGCGACGTGCGCGGCTGCAAGGCGTCGTTGGCCGAGTTCGCCGAAACCGGCGAGACGGGTGTGCCGCGCCGTGCGGGTGCGTTCGTCGTCTTCGAGCGCCGCGACCGGCTCCACCAGCGGGGGAAATGGCATGCACCCAGGCTACGACCGCGCGGGCGGGGCGGCGCCGGGCATGAGCGGGCCGGTCACGCAGGTCACGGGCCCGTCGAAGCGGCCGGCGGTCCTTCGACAAGCTCAGGGACCGTCGGCGAGTGACCGAGCGGGCGGAATATGCCCGCACTTGCGGCAGTATTCCCACCTTTCACCCGCAGATGCGGTGATATCGTGCGAGGATGTCCACCTTCAAGATCGCCGAGGCTGCCCGTCTGCTCGGTGTGAGCGACGACACCGTGCGGCGATGGGTCGACGGGGGCACTCTCCCGACGACGGGCTCGTCGCCGATCGAAATTCCGGGCGAGGCGCTCGCCGCACGTGCCGTGGAACTCGCGTCCGGACCGCACGATCCCGGCGACGTGCTCTCGAGTGCGCGGAATCGCTTCGTGGGCATCGTCACCAAGGTGCAGGTGGATGGCGTCATGGCCCAGGTCGACATCCAAGCCGGTCCGCATCGTGTGGTGTCGCTGATGTCGGCCGAGGCGGTGCGTGAGCTGGGGCTCGAGGTGGGCGCGCTCGCGGTCGCCGTCGTCAAGGCCACCTCCGTCATCGTCGAGACGAAGAAGGACTGATGCCGCGTCGCATGCTCCTCCCCGTCACCCTGCTCGCAGTCGCCTTGGCGCTCGCCGGATGCGCGACAGCCCGGGACTCGGAGGCCGGATCCACCTCCGATTCCGCACCCGCCGCCACGGAGCTGTCCGGTGATCTCACGATCTACGCCGCAGCCTCGCTGGGGACCGCGTTCGATGTGCTCGCCGCGAACTTCGAGGCGCAGCATCCGAGCGTCGACGTGATGCCCATCGTCTACGACGGCTCGAGTACGCTCGCGACCCAGCTCATCGAGGGCGCACCCGCAGACGTCTTCGCATCGGCGGACGAGAAGAACATGCAGAAGGTCGTCGACGAGGGACTCGCCGAGGGCCCCGCGCTCTTCGCCTCGAACACCCTCGTGATCGCGACGCCGAAGGGCAACCCCGGCGACGTCCACGACCTCGAGGACCTCGCCGATCCCGCTCTCACGGTGGTCCTGTGTGCTCCCGAAGTGCCCTGCGGCGCGGCATCCGAAACCCTGCTCGCCGACGAGGGCGTCCAGGTGACACCCGCGAGCCTCGAGCAGAACGTGACGGCCGTCCTCACGAAGGTCGCCGCGGATGAGGCCGACGCCGGACTCGTGTATGCGACGGACGTTCTCGACAACCCCGTTGTGGAGTCGATCGTGCCGACCGGCGCCGCGGGTGTCGTCAACCACTATCCGATCGTGTCGTTGACGGATGCCGCAGACCCCGCGATCGCCGCAGCCTTCGTCGATTACGTCCTCAGCCCCGAGGGCAAGGAGGTGCTGGCAGGCCTCGGGTTCGGAGGCCCGTGACCCGCCGCCGTGAGATCGGCGGCTTCGTTCCCCAGGTGCTCGCGATCCCCGCGGTGCTGGGGCTCGCGCTGCTCGTCCTCCCGCTCGCCGCGCTGGTGTTCCGTGTCGAGTGGTCGACGCTCTGGCACGACATCACGGCACCCGCGGCGATCGCCGCGCTCGGGCTTTCGCTGCAGACCGGGCTGATCGCGACAGGGCTCTGCGTCATCCTCGGCGTGCCGCTCGCACTGGCCATCGCGCGGATGCCGCATAGGCCTGCGGCGGTGGTGCGGGCCTTCGTCACGGTCCCGCTGGTCCTCCCGCCCATGGTGGGCGGCGTGGCGCTGCTCTTCCTCTTCGGTCGCAGCAGCTGGCTCGGCGGCGTTCTGGCGGATGTCGGCATCCGCGTGCCGTTCACGACGACGGCGGTGGTCCTCGCGCAGGCATTCGTCGCGCTGCCCTTCCTCGTGCTCGCCCTGGAGGCCTCACTGCGGACCACGGGCGTGGGCTACGAGCAGACGGCGGCGGCGCTCGGCGCACCGCGGTGGACGATCCTCTGGCGGGTCACGCTGCCGCTTGCAGCGCCCGGCCTCGTCGCGGGCGTGATTCTGTGCTTCGCCCGGGCGGTCGGCGAATTCGGCGCGACGGCGCTGTTCGCCGGCAACGCGCCGGGCGTCACGCAGACCATGCCGCTGGCGATCTACACCGCGTTCAACGGTGCCGGAGTGACGCAGGGGAGCGCTGTCGCGCTGTCGCTGCTGCTGCTCGTGACCGCGGTGACCGTCCTGCTGCTGGTGCGTGCGTGGCGCCCGGGCGGTGTGCGGTGACGGGGCTCGATGTCGAGGTCGTCATCGAGCGCGGTGGATTCCGGCTCGATGTCGCACTTGCCACCTCGCGACGCGAAGTCATCGCCGTGATGGGTCCGAGCGGCGCCGGAAAGTCGACCCTGCTCGCGGCCATCGCGGGGCTTGTCCGCCCCGACTCGGGGCACGTGCGGGTGCGAGAGGTCGAGGTCTCGGGGCAGGTGCAGGTCACCCCCGCGAAGCGCGGTGTGGTGCTGCTCGGGCAGGAGCCGCGGCTCTTCCCCCACATGGACGCCCGCACCAACGTCGCGTTCGGACTGCGTGCGCGTGGGGTGGATCGTGCGGCGGCGCGGGAACGGGCGGACGAGTGGCTGCTGCGGGTCGGCCTGGGGGGAGTCGGCCAGCTGCGCCCTGCAGTGCTGTCCGGTGGACAGCAGCAGCGCGTGGCGCTCGCCCGTGCGCTTGCGACCGAGCCCGCTGCGCTGCTGCTCGACGAACCGCTGACATCGCTCGACCCGGGCACGGCGGACGGCATCCGTGTGGTCCTCGGCGAACAGCTCGCCGCGGCCGACACCACCACGATCATCGTGACCCACGACGTCGTCGACGCCGCCGCGCTGGCGAGCCGCCTGCTGATCATCGAGGACGGCCGGATCGCCCAGGATGCGGCGGTCCGCGAAGTGTTCCGCGCTCCGGCGTCGCCGTTCGCGGCGACCGTCGCAGGCGTCAACCGGGTGGTCGGCACCGCACGCGCGGGCGTGTGGGCGGGGGGCGACCCCGTGGTGCACATCGCGGCGGGGGATGCGGCATCCCGTTTCGCGCTCTCTCACGAGGGCGCGCCCGTCGCCGCGGTCTTCGCACCGTCGGCCGTGCGCCTGACCCGTGCTGACGAGCCGTGGGCACCGACGCGGGGTTCGGCACAGCCGGGGGAGTGGACCACGCATGTCGAACGCCTCGAGCAGACCCCCTCCGGGGTGCGCGTCCACACCCGCGCCCCGAGCGTCGCGGCCGACTTGACGCCCGACGCGGTCGCCGCCCTCTCGCTGCGACCGGGGACTCCGGTGCGGCTCGTCGTGGCCGGCGCCGACGTGCGGGTTCACGCGGCGGAATGATTCGCCGGCGAGTCACCGGTGACTTGTACACTCGGCGGATGACTCGCATCCGCCCCTTCCAGCCTGGGGACGAGCCCGCGCTTGCCGAGATCTGCCTGCTGACGGCGGATGCCGGCGCCGACGCGACCGGCATCCTCGATGATGACGAGCTCTGGGCTCAGGTCTTCGTGCTGCCGTACGTGGAACGTCACCCCGAGCTCGCCTTCGTCGTCGAGACGGACGATGGTCGGGTCGTCGGGTACATCGTCGGGACGCCCGACACCGCCGCGTTCGAGGACTGGTTCCACGACGAGTGGTGGCCGGAGCGCGGGGAGCCGTGGCCACGGCCCGAGGCTGAGGTGTCGCGCCAGGACGGCATCCTCATCTACGCGTATTCGCGGCGTGCGGGTGCGGAGCCGTACAGTGCCGAGTACCCCGCGCACCTGCACATCGACCTGCTTCCCGAGGCGCAGGGCCAGAGCTGGGGGCGTCGCCTCATCGACACGCTGGTCGCCGCGCTGCGGGAGCGAGGCGTGTCGGGGCTGCATCTCGTCGCCGCGTCCGACAACGTCGGGGCAGTCGCGTTCTACCCCCGCGTCGGGTTCACGCCGATTCCGTCGCACCCCGGCGTGCAGGCGTTCGCGAAGACCCTGTAGCGGATCTGACCGCACGGATCTCACAGCGAGCGATTCGTCAAGCCCCGAAGTCGGATCAGCGACACGCGTAGCCTTCGGGCATGGACGACCTTTCCGCGCCGACCGGGCGTGAGCCCGAACTGACCGCTCTCCCGCGCCCGGACGGCAGCGCGCCGATCGCCGTCGTCTTCGGTGGCACCGGATACATCGGCGGGCGCCTCGTGCCCCGCCTGATCGCCGCGGGCTATCGCGTGCGAGTGGTCGCACGCGATGTGTCGCGCATCCGGGCTTTCTCGTGGGGCAGCGAGGTCGAGGCGTTCGCGGGCGATGCCGCGGATCCGGATGCCGTCGCACCGGCCGTCGATGGCGCGGATGTGCTGTACTACCTCGTCCACTCGATGTCGGCCGGCAAGGGATTCGAAGACACCGACCGCAAGGCTGTCGAGACCGTGTCTCGGGCAGCGGCAGCGGCCGCCGTCAGCCGGATCGTGTACCTCGGCGGACTGCATCCGGATGACGCGAAGCTGTCGCCGCACCTTCGTTCCCGCGTCGAGGTCGGCGAGGTCTTCCTCGCTTCGGGCGTGCCCACGCTCGTGCTGCAGGCCGGGGTGGTGATCGGCTCGGGCTCGGCGTCGTTCGAGATGGTCAGGCACCTCACCGACGTGCTGCCCTACATGCCCGCGCCGCGGTGGGTGCGCAACCGCATCCAGCCGATCGCGGTGCGGGACGTCCTGCACTATCTACTCGGTGCCGCGCGCGTCGCGCCCGACGTGAATCGCGCCGTCGACATCGGCGGACCGGACGTGCTTCGGTACGGCCAGATGATGAACGGATACGCCGTCGAAGCAGGGCTGCGGCAACGGGCGATCGCCGCGCTCCCGGTGCTCACGCCGAGTCTCGCCTCGCACTGGGTCAATCTCGTGACGCCGATCCCGCGCGCGATCGCGCGGCCGCTCGTGGAATCGCTGCAGAACGAGTGCGTCATGAAGAACCATGACATCGATGCCCTCATCCCGCCACCGGTGGACGGGCTGACCCCCTATCGACAGGCCGTCGCGCTGGCGCTCGGCCGCGTCCGCGGCGACCAGGTGGAGACGAGCTGGCTGGATGCCGAGGTGCTGGGTGTGCCGAGCGACGGGCTGCCGAGCGACCCGGACTGGGCCGGGAAGACCGTCTTCGTCGATGCGCGGACCTCTTTCACGACGGCCGCTCCCTCCCAGCTGTGGCGGGTCATCGAAGGGATCGGCGGCGAGAACGGGTGGTACTCGACCCCCCTGCTGTGGGCGATCCGCGGCTGGATGGATCGCCTCGTCGGCGGCATCGGTCTCGCCCGCGGCCGGCGCAGCCGCGCGAGGCTCGAAGTCGGGGACGCATTGGATTTCTGGAGAGTCGAGACCATCGAGCGCGGCTCGTTCCTGCGACTGCGTGCCGAGATGAAGGTGCCCGGACTGGCGTGGCTCGAGCTGCGCGCATCGCGTGAGGGCGACGGGTCGCGCTATGACCAGCGAGCGGTGTTCTTCCCGCAGGGGCTCGCCGGTCGGCTGTACTGGCTCGCCGTGCTGCCGTTCCACGGCTTCATCTTCCGCGGCATGGCGAATCGCATCGCCGCCGCGGCGGAGGCAGAGGTCACCGAGTCGGCCGTGGCCGCAGCGGCCTGACCGCGGCAGTCTGACCGCAGCAGTCTTCGAGACGGCCGGCTGGTCAGGCCTGGACGAGCCTGCCCTCATGGATCCGCACGGTTCTGTCGACGAGACCGGCCGGCACCGTCACGTGCGAGATGAGCACGACGGCCTGGTCGGCGCCGACGGCTGACAGCAGGTCGGTGAGCAGGACATCGGATGCCTCGGGGTCGACGCCCGCAGTCGGCTCGTCGAGCACCAGCACCGGAAAGCCGCGCAGCAGAGCACGCGCGAGCGAGATGCGCTGCGCCTGACCGCCCGAGACGAGCGCACCGCGCTCTCCCACGCGCGCGGAGAGTCCGCCGCGCGCTTCCAGCCACGACCCCAATCCGACTCGCTCGAGCGCGGCCTCGAGCTGCGCGTCGGATGCGGAGTCGTCCGCGAACAGCAGATTCTGGCGGATGTCCTCGTCGAACATCATCGGCCGTTGCTCGCACAGCCCCACGGTCAGGCGCACGTCATCGTTCGCCAGGTCGTGCACCGATCGCTTGCCGATGTCATAGGTCCCGTCGGTCTCGAGGAAGCGCACGAGAGCGTGCGCGAGGGTGGATTTTCCGGCGCCGCTCGAGCCGATCACGAGTAGGCGTTCGCCTGGGCGGATGTCGAGATCCACGTCACGCAGCGCGGGCAGCGTCGCCCCCGGCCAGCTCACCGACGCGCCGCGCAGAGTGAGGCCCACCCCGAGCGGTGGCGCTTCACCGACGGCTGGAACGCTCTCGGGTGCGAGGCCGTCGGGCGGCACGGTCGGCACCGATCCCGCGATGCGCGCGGCCGACGAGTGCACCTGGCGCCACGCCGACGCCGCCATCGGCACCGACGCGAACACTTCGAAGACGGCCATCGGCACCAGCACCACCACGGCCACGAGCGGTCCGGTGAGGGTTCCGGATGCCGCCGCCGGTGCGCTTGCGAGCACTGCGGCGATGGATGCCACCCCCGCGGCGAGCGAGACGATCGCGGCGGTCCCGGCCTGAGCACCGGCGCGGCGGGTGATCGCATCGCGGAGCCTCGCATCGGCCGAGTCGATGACGCGGCGACTCTGCTCCTCGGCGCCGTAGGCGATCAGCACGTCCAGGCTGCCGAAGTGGTCATGGACGGCGTCGGCGAGCACCGCTCGGAGGGGTGCGATGTCGCGCTCGGCCCTGGCGCCGGCGACCCACCCCCACAGCCACGCGACGACACCCGCGACGACGAGGCACACGAGCATCGTGAGGGCGGCCGGCCACCACACGATCGCGATGAAGACGACGGCGGCGATCGCGACCGTCGCCGACGAGACGAGGGGCTGAACCACACGCAGTGGCAGGTTCTGGAGCTCATCGACGTCGTCGACGAGTGCGCCGAGAACGGATCCGCGCCGTGTCCGCGAGAGGCCGTCGGGGGCAAGCGGCACCAGCCGCCGCACCAGCGATGCGCGGGTCGCCGCGAGCTGTCGCAGTGCGGCGTCATGGCCGGCGAGACGCTCCAGGTAGCGGAAGACCGCGCGCGAGAGAGCGAAGAATCGCACACCGACCACGGCGACGGAGAGATAGAGCAGGTCCGGCTGCTCGCTCGCGCGCACGATGAGCCACGCGCTCACGGCGAGGAGCGCAACGGCGGATGCCTCGGCCGCGAATCCCGCCGCGAGGGACGGCCAGAACCGTCGCACGCGGGGCAGTGCGCCGCGCAGCACCGACGCCGTCGTCGCCGGCAACGCGGATTCCGTCGCCGCGTCGGTCGTCACGCGATCACCTCGCTCAGCTCGAGGCGGATGACGTCATCGGCGATCGCGCGGGCGCTCACTCGATGCGAGATCAGCACCACGACAGCTCCCTCATCCGCCAGCTCCCTCACCGCACGCCACAACCGGCGCTCGGTCTCGGGGTCGAGCGCGGAGCTCGGCTCGTCGAGAGCGACGACCGACCCGAAGCCGCGCAGGTGCCGATAGAGCGCTCGTGCGACGGCGACGCGCTGCGCCTGTCCGCCCGACAGACCCGCGCCCTGCACGCCGAGCTCGGCATCCGGATCGATGTCGTCGGCGCAGGCGAGTGCGAGCGCGCGAGCGACATGCGTCGCATCCGGCGCGGGGTCACCCAGTGCGACGTTGTCGCGCACCCGGCCGGAGATGAGGCCGGGCTGCTGACCCGCCCACGCGAGCCACGTCGACGGCGCGAGGTCGCGGACCTCGTGGTCGCCGAAGCTCGCCTGCCCGTCGAACTCGGCGGCGCCGCGAAGCGCAGCGAAGACGCTGGACTTTCCGACCCCGCTCGGTCCTTCGAGGAGGGTCACGGTGCCGGGCCGTGCGGTCAGTGTCGCGGGCGCGAGGAGGCGGTCGCCGCGACGGACGCGGAGTCCCTCGACAACCAGCACGGGAGCGGACCCGGGCGCTGCCGGTCGGCTGGCCGGCTCCGGCGGCTGGACCGTCCGTGCACGCGCTCCTGCGGCATCCAGCACGTCGAAGACGTCATCGGTCGCGGCGACGCCCTCGGACGCGGCATGGAACTGCACGCCGACCTGCCGCAGTGGCAGGTATGCCTCGGGGGCCAGGAGCAGCACGAACAGACCGACCGTAAGGGTGAGCAGCCCGTCGAGCAGCCGGAAGCCGATGGACACCGCGATGATCGCCACGGAGATGCTCGCGAGGAACTCGAGCGCGAACCCCGAGAGGAACGACACGCGCAGCACCTTCATGGTCTCGTGCCGATACTCGCCGGTGACCTGCTCGATGGATGCCGCCGCCCGGTGCTGTCGTCCGAAGACCTTGAGCGTCGACAGGCCCTGGACGGTGTCGGCGAAGCGCGCGGCCAGGCGCTGCAGGGTGCGCCACTGCCTCTGCTGCACGGCACGGGTCGCCATGCCGATCAGCACCATGAAGATCGGGATGAGGGGGAGCGTGAGGATCACCGTGAGACCCGAGATCCAGTCCTGCCACCACATCACCGCGATGATGAGTGGCATCGCGATCACCGTCTGCACGAGCTGGGGCAGGTAACGGCCGAAGTACGCCTCGAGCGCCTCGAGCCCGCGTCCTGCCGTGACGGCGAGGGCGGCGGAGTTGCGGCTCGCCAGCCAGTCGGGGCCGAGGTCGCCGACCGCGGTGACGAGGCTCGTTCGCAGCTGCGTCTGGACACGGGCGGCCGCACGTGCCGCGACCCGCTCGCGGAGCCACAGCAGCACCGCGCGGGCGGTCACAACGGCTGCGAGCGCAGTGAGCGTCGTTGCGAGGTCCGCGGGCGGCATCCCGTCGATCGCGCCGACGATCGCTCGCGTCAGCAGCCAGGCGAAGGCGACGATGACGGCGGTCTGGGCGAGGCTGATCGCCGCAAGCGCGACGAAGAACCCGCGCGAGGCACTCGCGTACCGCAGCAGCCGAGGGTCGACGGGTCTGGACCTCGGAGGCGCCGGTTCCGGTTGCACGTCGCTGTCACTCACGTGTCGATCCTTCCACCCCACCGTTTACGGTCGCGACACGCCGTCTTGCGCTCACCTCGCGCGGCGTGTCGCGTCCGTAAACGGTGGAGGCACGGCTGCCGGCGGGCTCAGTGGGCGACCGAGGCCGCCGCCTTCTCGATGCGCGACCGCGAAACCCGCTTGCGGAAGATCCAGTACGTCCACGCCTGGTACGCCAGCACGAGCGGAAGGAAGATGACCGCCGCCCACGTCATGATCGTGAGCGTGTAGTCCGTGCTCGACGCGTTCTCGATCGTGAGGCTGTACGCGGGGTCGGTCGACGAGGGCATCACGTTCGGGTACAGCGCGAACCACAGCGTGAGGACGGCCGTCACGATCGTGGCCGCCCCGAATCCGAAGGCCCATCCCTCGCGATCGCGCAGGTTGAAGACCAGCGACATGACCAGGCACACCGCCGCCAGGGCAGCGCCCCCGACCACCAGCGCCATGAGCGGCGCGCCATGGCCGGCGGCGATGAAGATCGTCCAGATCAGGAAGGCGGCGGCCACGACGACGGTGACCAGACCTGCGCGTCGCGCCAGCCGGCGGGCATCCTCATGCACGGGTCCGTCCGTCTTGAGCGCGACGAAATAGACCCCGTGGGTGAAGAACAGCAGCAGGGTGGTGAGCCCGCCGAGCAGTCCATACGGGTTCAGCAGAGTGAGCAGCGATCCCGTGAACTCGTGATCGGCGTCGATCGGCACGCCCTGCACGATGTTCGCGAATGCGACACCCCACAGCAGCGCCGGGACCGCGGAGCCGATCACGATCATCGTGTCGAAGCCGCGCTTCCATCGCAGACTGTCGCGCTGGTGACGGTACTCGAACGAGACGCCGCGCAGGATCAGGGTGAGAAGGATCAGCAGCAGCGCAAGGTAGAAGCCGCTGAACAGCGTCGCATACCACTCAGGGAATGCCGCGAAGAGGCACGCGCCGGCGACGATGACCCACGTCTCGTTGAGGTCCCACACCGGGCCGATGGTGTTGATGATCTGGCGGCGGCTGATGTCGTCCTTGCCGAGGAAGGGGAGCGACATCCCGACGCCGAAGTCGAAGCCGTCGAGGACGAAGTAGCCGACGAACAGGAATCCGACGATCCAGAACCAGAGGTAGGCGAGATCCATGGCGATTCCTCCCTAGTAGACCGTCGTCGGAGTGTCTTCGACCGCTTGGGTGCGCGGATCGGGGTCGTCCGGACCGGGCAGTGGATCCGGTCCCTTGTGCGCGGTCTTCATGATCAGGCCCACCTCGACGACGGCGAGCACCGCATAGATGAGCGTGAATGAGACCAGCGAGATGAGCACCGTCCAGCCCGGCACGCTCGGCGACACACCGTCCTGCGTGAGCATCAGACTGAAGACGATCCAGGGCTGACGGCCCATCTCGGTGAAGATCCAGCCGACGAGGATTGCGAGGAGGGATGCGGGCCAGGCCCAGATCGCGAGGCGCCATGCCCACAGCGGCGGCTCGTTCCTCGCCTTCTTGCGGGTGAGCCACAGTCCGACGACGGCGGTCAGAGCGGCGACGCCGCCGAGGCCGATCATCCAGCGGAATGCCCAGTACGTGATCCAGAGCACCGGTGCGAAGCTGCCGTCGACCTGGTCGGCGAACTGCGGGAACATCTCGGTCGTATACAGGGCGTTCAGGTCGTTGATGCCCTCGACGCAGCCGTCGAACGAGTGCGTCGACAGCAGGGCGAGAAGGTACGGCACGCGTATCGAGAAGAGCTCGCTCGAGCCGTCGGGTGTGCCGAGCGTGAAGATCGAGAAGGATGCGTCAGCCCCGCAGGCTGTGTTGAACAGTGCCTCGGCCGCGGCCATCTTCATCGGCTGCGTCTGCACCATCACGAGGCTCAGCTGATCGCCCGAGAGGAACACGCCGGCGAACGCGATGATCATGCCCCAGAGGCCGTAGCGCAGCGCGGGGCGCATCATGTCGAGGTTCTGGCGGCGTGCGAGGTGCCACGCGGAGATCGAGATGATGACGCCCGCCGTCATCATGAAGGCGGCGAACAGCGTATGCGGGAGCGCCGCGAGGGCGACGGGGTTCGTGAGCACCGCGAGGAAGTCGTTCATCTCGGCGCGAGAGCCGTCCTGGGCCATCTGGTAGCCGACCGGGTTCTGCATGAAGGCGTTCGCCGCGAGGATGAAGTACGCCGAGAACCAGGCGCCGATCGTCGCGATCCAGATGCTCGCAAGGTGCAGCGCCCTCGGCAGGCGGTCCCAACCGAAGATCCAGAGCCCGATGAAGGTGGCCTCGAAGAAGAACGCCATCAGCCCCTCGAAGGCGAGCGGAGCGCCGAAGACATCGCCGACGAAGCGCGAGTACGACGACCAGTTCATGCCGAACTGGAACTCCTGCACGATGCCGGTGACGACGCCCATGGCGAAGTTGATCAGGAAGATCTTGCCGAAGAACCGGGTGAGGTGCAGCCACTTCAGATCGCCCGTGCGATACCACACGCTCTGGAAGATCGCGACGGTGAGCGCCATGCCGAGCGTGAGCGGCACGAACAGGAAGTGGTAGAGCGTCGTGAGACCGAACTGCCAGCGAGCGAGCAGCAGAGGATCCAGCAGTTCCACGATTCGTCTCCGATCGTTGCATGCGACTTGTGGTCTGACCACACGATACCACGTGGTCTGACCACACACGACCACAGTGGAGCGACTGACTTCCAGTACCCACATTCCCAGGATTCCGCCGGTTTGGCATGCGTCCGCGCCGATGTCGGTATGCCCGATGCCCGCCGAGAGCATCTCGTCCGCGGTTAAGCTCGTCCCATGGACGCGACGGCAGCGGGGGACAGGCGCGCATGAGTGCTGTTCCTGTCGCGATCGGGGTGCGTATGCCAGGGCACATCGCGACGGCGGATGCCCGCGCGCTCTCGGTTGACCAGTCGCCCGTCGGGCTCGGCGGGCCGCTCGTCGACACGCACGGCCGTGTCCACCGCGATCTGCGGATCTCGCTGACGGATCGGTGCTCCCTCCGCTGCACCTACTGCATGCCCGAGCAGGGGAACGAGTGGCTCGCGCGGTCGAGCATCCTGACCCTGGACGAGATCGAGCGGATCGCCCGCGTCGCCGCGGCCGACGGCGTCACGACGTTCCGGCTCACCGGCGGTGAGCCGCTGCTGCGCGCCGACATCGTCGAGGTCGTCCGTCGACTCTCCGCCGTCGTGGGGCCGGATGGCGCCCCCGTCGAACTCGCGATGACGACGAACGGCATCCGCCTGCCTGAGCTGCTCCCCGGCCTCATCGCCGCGGGTCTCGGCCGGCTGAACATCTCCATCGACACGCTGCGGCGCGACCGCTTCCACGAACTGACCCGACGTGACCGGCTCGACGATGTGCTCGCCGGGATCGCGGCGGCCGCGGCATCCGATCTTCGTCCACTGAAGCTCAACGCGGTCGCGATGCGCGACGTCAACGACGATGAGCTCGTCGATCTCGTCGCGTTCGCACTGGATCACGATGCGGAACTGCGGTTCATCGAGCAGATGCCGCTCGACGCGGGTCACACGTGGGATCGGTCGCGCATGGTGACGCGCGATGAGATCCTCGGCGCGCTGTCGGCCCGCTGGAGGCTCACCCCGGTCCCGGGTCGCGGGGGCGCGCCCGCCGAGCGGTGGATGCTCGACGGCGGTCCGAAGACGGTCGGGGTCATCGCATCCGTCACAGCTCCGTTCTGCGGCGACTGCGACCGACTGCGCCTCACCGCCGATGGGCAGCTGCGCAATTGCCTCTTCTCGACGGCGGAATACGACCTGCTGCCGGCACTCCGAGGCACCAACGTCGCTGAGCTTGTCCCCCCGGTCGCCGAGCTTGTCGAAGCGGACCTTTCGATCGATCGGATGCTGCGCGCCTGCGTCCGGGGCAAACTCCCCGGTCACGCGATCAACGACCCGTCGTTCCTGCAGCCCGCGCGCGGCATGAATGCGATCGGCGGCTGATCATGGGACGGATCACGACGCGCCGCCCGGTGGTCAAGATCACCGTCGGCGGCGGCGAGCATCATCGCAGTGACACGCTCGCGGTCGAGGAGCCACTCGAGATCCGCGTCGGAGGCAATCCGCTCGCGGTCACGATGCGCACGCCGGGCAACGACGTCGAACTGGCGGCAGGGTTCCTGGTCTCCGAGGGCGTCATCTCCCGGGGCGAGCAGTTCCGGTCCGCGATCCACTGCGGCGGTCCCGGCACCGGCGGACCGCCGGCAGGTTCCGGGGCGCTCGGCCGTGTCCCTGACGGGGTCGGACTGCTCGATGCCGGCAGCGGCAACACCTACAACGTGCTGGACGTGAGCCTCGCGCCCGGGGTCGCACCGCCCGATCCCGATCTCACGCGCAACTTCTACACCACGAGCTCATGCGGGCTCTGCGGCAAGGCCTCGATCGAGGCCGTCGAGACGGTGTCTACCTACGAGGTCGCGTCCGACAGCATGACGCTCGAGGCGACGACGCTTATCGGGTTCCCCGACCTGCTTCGGGCTCAACAGGCGGTGTTCGACAAGACCGGCGGATTGCATGCCGCGGCACTCTTCGATGCCGAGACCGGGGAGCTGCTGGTCATCCGCGAGGATGTCGGCCGCCACAACGCGGTCGACAAGGTCGTCGGCTGGGCGGCGCTCAACGACCGGCTTCCGCTTCGCGGCACCGTGCTGCAGGTGTCAGGGCGGGCAAGCTTCGAGCTCGTGCAGAAGGCGGTGATGGCGGGCATCCCGATGCTCGCCGCCGTGTCGGCGCCGTCGTCGCTCGCGGTCGAGCTTGCCGAGGCATCCGGCCTCACGCTCGTGGGGTTCCTCCGCGGGTCGTCCATGAACGTCTACTCGCGTGCTGATCGACTGCTCACCACCGCACGTGTCGGCTGATCGACGTCATCCGGTTATCTCGCGCTCGAGATCGCTGATCGTCTGCGTGAGTTCGCCGGACCCGTCACCGCGGGTTCCGTGGCGGACCGCCGCGCCGTAGAGTGAGGTCACTCACCGAACGAATCCGAGACGAGGGGAGGAGCATGATGGCCGTCTTTGTCGCGCGCCCTGTCCGCATCCTTTCCTTCGAGGTCACCTCTACCGGCTGACTGCCTGGTGGCCTCCTATCCTGGAGTTCACCCGCATGGCTTTCGATCGTTCCGATCACCCCTATTTCACCGCCGGTTCCGCGTTCGAGGTCGCTGACCTCGACGAGCCGGAAGCCGATCAGCGCTGGTCCACCTGGCCGGCAACCACGCCGTCAGAGCGCGGGCCGCGTCCGCATCCCGACTGGCTCGTGACCGCGGCGGCTGCCTTCGACACCGAGCTCGGCATCGTCAAGACCGGCAAGGAAGCGGACGTCTTCCTCATCGAACGCGCGATCCCCGGATCGGCCGGGTGCATCCTCGCCGCCAAGCGCTACCGGGACACAGCGCACTCGGACTTCCATCGGTCCGGGCAGTACGAGGAGGGGCGCCGGCTGCGCAACTCCCGCGATGCGCGAGCGATCGAGCGCAAGTCCTCGCACGGCCGCGCGGTCGCCGCCGGGCATTGGGCGCTCAACGAGTTCGGGGCGCTCTGCAGGGCGTGGGATGCCGGCATCCCCGTTCCGTACCCGGTGCAGATCAGCGGCACCGAGCTGCTCATGCAGTTCATCGGGAAAGGTCGCACGGCCGCACCTCGCCTGGCGCAGACGCGTGTTCGCGGAGCGGAGCTCACCGAGCTCTTCGCACAGGTGGTGTCGATCCTGACGGGGTTCGCACGGGCTGGATTCGCGCACGGAGATCTCTCCGCGTACAACCTGCTCGTGCATCAGGGACGTGTGGTCGTGATCGACCTGCCGCAGATCGTCGACCTCGCGGCGAACCCGGCAGGTCTGGACTTCCTGCATCGAGACGTGGCGAACGTCTGCACGTGGTTTTCGCGTCGCGGGCTCGAAACCGCACCGGAAGACCTCTTCGCCGAGCTCGTCGCCCAACTCTGGTGAGGCGCGGTGCCGTCGCTCAGAAGACGAAGAGCTGCCCCAGGATGACGACTGCGATGACGAAGAGGATGACGACGGCTGCGATGATGACGATCGTTTTGACCGACATCTTCGCGACCGCGAATCCGACGAGGAACGGGAGAGCGAACAGCATGATCGCGACAATCCACCAGAAGGCGACGTAGCCGCCGGTGGTCGCCTCCGACAGGCGTCCGCCGAACAGCTGCTGCGAGTTCGGGTGCGTCGCATAGCTCACGGCTGCCGACAGCGGCACGGCGATGAATACGAACACGATCAGTCCGATCAGGGCGCCCCAGAGTCCAGGGCTGCCGCCACCGCTCAAGACGCCGCCGCGCAATTCTTCCGTCTGCCGTTGAGGTGCCATGCGCATGACTCTAGTGGGAGCGTCGACCCGTGCGGATGCGCGAGACCTGCAGCGTTTCACACGGCGCTTAGAGTCGTCACGTGAGAATGCACGACGACCAAGTCGACCTGGACGACGCGACCGCTCGCCGCCTGGTCGTCGAGCAGTTTCCCGAGTGGAGCGCCGAGTCGATCATCCGTCTCCACGGCAGCGGGACTGTGAACGCGATCTTCCGGATCGGCTCGGCGCTGACCGCCCGTTTCCCCATCAATGCGCGTGATCCGCTACACGCGGCAGCATGGCTGCGGCAGGAGGCATCCGCCCTCGACGAGTTCGCCGACTGCATCCCCTTCGCCGCTCCTCGTCATGTGGCGTTCGGACGGCCGGGCGAGGGGTATCCGCTGCCGTGGACGGTGCAGACGTGGGTGGATGGCGATATCGCGACGTCCGATGGTGTGGCTGCCTCCACCTCGTTCGCGGGTGATCTCGCCATGCTGATCCGGTCTCTCCGCGCGGCGGATACGCGCGGCCGCACCTTCGAGCGAGGCGGAGCGGGCCGTGGCGGCGACCTTCGCAGTCAGGATGAGTGGATGGCGACCTGTATCCGCGAGAGCGCGGACCTCTTCGACCCCGAGGCCCTGACCGCGCTGTGGGCGGGCCTTCGCGAGCTGCCTCGCGACGGAGCGGACGTCATGTGTCACGGCGACCTGATACCCGCTAACGTCCTCGTGCGTGAGGGACGCCTGAGCGGTGTGCTCGACGGCGGCGGCTTCGGTCCGGCCGACCCCGCCCTCGAACTCGTGTGCGCGTGGCATCTGCTCGACGCCGCCGCGCGGCACGTCCTTCGCACCCAGCTCGGCGTCGACGACCTGGAGTGGGCGCGCGGCGCGGCGTGGGCGTTCGCGCAGGCGATGGGGCTCGGCTGGTACTACCGCGAATCCAATCCAGTGGCGAGCAGGCTCGGCCTCAGCACGGTGACGCGGCTCACGACGGATGCCGAGATCCTCGCATCCGCGCGCGGCTGCTGACTGCCCGCGCCATAGGATCGGCATGACCGCGCGACGCGGCACCATGGAAGCAGGTCAGCTCGTGGACGACAACGACGAACGCATGACATGGGTGCTCGTCGATGGCGAGAACATCGACGCGACGCTCGGTTCCCAGATCCTGGGCAGGCGTCCGCAACCCGATGAGCGGCCTCGCTGGGATCGCCTCATCGCGTTCACGCAGCGCGCGTGGGGTCAATATGCGCGCGGGGTGTTCTTCCTGAACGCCTCCACGGGCATCCCCACGGCCTTCGTCCAAGCGCTCAAGGCGATGGACTTCGTCGTCGTGCCGCTGGCAGGATCACCCGACCAGAAGATCGTCGACATCGCCATCCAGCGCACCCTCCGAGCGCTCGTCGAGCGCGATGCCGACGTCATGCTCGTCAGTCACGACGGTGATTTCCTCGAGGATGTCGCATCCCTCGTCGCAGCAGACCGCCGCGTCGGGGTCGCCGGATTCACCGAGTTCCGGAACATCGGATTCTCGACCCTGGCGGGAGTCGAGAAGTTCGACCTCGAGTACGACGCGCGCGTCTTCGATGCACCGCTTCCGCGTATCCGGGTCATCCCGATCGAGGAGTTCGACCCGGCGAGCTTCCTCGACTGACAGCGTCGCCGCCCGGGACCGGCAGCACTTTACGCCGCCACACCCGTGCGGCCGTCGGCCATGCGGGTCTGCGCGCGATCGTGCCGGCTTTCGATCGGCACGACCTCGGTCGCTCCTGCGAGACCCATCGGAACGGTCGATCCGTATATGCTCTCGGCCCGCTCGACGATGAAGGTCTCGTGCCAGATTCCGACCGCTCCCGGCGCCTTGCGCGCCATCCTGTTGAAGGTCGTCCAGGCCGGCCGATGCTCCTGCGAGGGCTCCGCGGCATAAGCGTAGAGCTTCGCGGCCGATGACCAGTACTGCACGACGTAAGGGCCACCGCGTCCGAACAGCAGGGAGTAGCCGAGCAGCCCCGAGTCCGGGTCCACGCTCAGTTCGCGCAGCATCCGCGGCATGGCCATGAAGACCGGCAGCCAGAGGTCGGGTCGCCAGATGCGATTGATCTGCATCCCGATGTGGAACACGACCAGCTCACCTTCATATCGATGGGTTCTGCGTCCGACGTTCACCTTGCTCATCGCGACTCCTTCTGGATAGCTCTGCTATCTATTATGGATAGCGGTACTATCCATGTCAAGAGGAGGCGGGATGCGGATCTCAGGGCTGTCAGCGGTGACGGGGGTCTCGGTGCCGACCATCAAGTACTACCTGCGTGAGGGGCTGCTCTTCGAGGGCGTGCGAACGTCGCCCACGCAGGCGGAGTACGGCGACGATCACGTTCACCGACTCCGCGTCATCCGTGCGCTGATCGACTCGGGGGTCAGCATCGCCGAGACGCGAAAGGTCATCCGCTCGCTGGACGATCCGCCGCAGAGCCCGCACGATCTGCTCGGCGCTGCGCACGCGGCTGTGACGCCGCACTTCGCGGAGGACCTCGACATCGCCGCTGCTGAGCTGCTCGTCACACGGCTCGGCTGGCAGCCGGGCCTGTGCGATCCGGATGTGGTCGCCGGCGTCGCCCGCGCGCTGCAGAGTCTCGAGCGCGCCGACTTCAGCGTGCCCGATGACGTGATGACGGCGTATCTCCACGCTGTCGCCCGGATCGCCCGGGCCGAGATCGAGGGCATTCCGACCGAGTCGGCGGATGCTGCGGTGCGGTACGTCGTCCTCGGCTCGGTGCTCGTCGAGCCGCTCATCCTCGCGCTTCGACGGGTCGCAGAGCAGGTCGCATCCGCCGAGCGGTTCGGGGTCGCCGGGATGTCTCCCGGCTCGGCCGCGGCGGCCGGCGTCGCTGAGTGATCCCGTCATCCCGTCCCATGACGGCCCCGCCTGCGGGATGATCGAGCCATGTACATGGCGCTGCCGACCGGCTCCTCGTCCGACGGGGACGCGGTCGAAGGACACTCGTACGGGGCGGTGATCCTCGCAGAGGCGGATGTGAAAGAGGTGGAGCTGCTCGAGGTGCTGCGCGGCATCCGCTTCTCTGGATGGATCGGGCCTCCGCGAGACGGCTGGGTCGTCGTGCTCGGCGATCCCGGTGACGGTGTCGTCGCCGACGGCCGTCGCGGCGTGATCGAGGTTGCGGGACTGCTTGCGGAGCACCGCGAACGTCCGGTGCTCGCCGTACGAGTGCGCAGCGACCGGCAGCTCGGAATCGTCGCCTGGCGGGCGGGCGACGAAGTCGGGCGCTACTGCAGCGATCCGTCGCGCGAGCCGGGCGCGGACAAGGACGTTCTCGACCAGCCGTTCGGCGCCGAGCTCGCGGAGTCGCTGGCCGAGATGTTCGACCGAGCGGATGCCGAGGATCAGCTGACAGAGCTGCTCGAGGAAGTGCTCGACCCTGACAGCGTGTACGAGTCCGACCGCCTCCGAACCGTGCTGCGGCTGCTCGGACTGCCCAGCTGGATCATGGCCGCGGGCGCTCTCCCGCACGACGTCCCGACAGGGCCGAAGGCCGCTGAGTTCACCCGGCTCCGCGGCGGAGTGACGGGGATATCGGGACGGGCCATCGCCGGCGCGCTGGGTCCGGTGCGTCGCCGGCAGAACCCTCCGCCCGTGATCGCCGATCCGCCGACGGGCGGCGGCGCGGGCTTCGAGGAGTGGATGTTCTGAGGCTAGAGCCCCTCCGCGATCCGCTTGATGGCGGCGAGGCGGCGGTCCCATTCGGTGCCGAGGGCGTCGAGACGATGCGCGGTCGCGGTGAGCTGCGATCCGAGCACGCGGTACTGCACTTCGCGCCCGACGCGGACGGGCTCGACGAGGCCGACCTCCTGCAGCACCGCGAGATGCTTCGCGATGGCCTGGCGGCTCACGGGCAGGCGCCCGGCGAGGGCGGACGCCGAAGCGTCGCCCTCGCCGAGTGCCGCAAGGATGCTCCACCGGGTCTCGTCGCCGAGCGCCGCGAACACCGGGACCAGGGTGTCCGTCACGAGTCGCTCTCGAGCAGGGCGACGAGCTTGTCGAGCTCGGAATCCCACCCCTCGCGGTGGCTCTCCAGATTCGCCGCCGGATCCGAGGTGGTCTCGAACCCCGTCTCGACGACCGTCAGCTGCGTGCCGTCGGGGACGGATTCGAGCGTGAAGGTGAAGACCGTCGAGTGCTCGGGGTCGACCTCAGTGGCGAGTTCGCCCAGCGCGTCATCATTGCCCCAGCGGTACGACACCATCCGCGGCGCCTCGATCGCCTCGATGCGCAGCGGCACGGCCCCGTAATCAGGGAATGTAAGGGTTCCGCTCGCGCCGACGCCGGCGCCGTCGAAGACCGCCGTTCCGAACCAGAGCGAGATGTGCTCGGGTTCGGTCACCGCGGACCAGACCTTCTCGACGGGCGCGGCGATGCGAATCGTTCGCCGCACGCTGAACCGGCCCTCATCGACCACGGATGCTTCGTTGGTTGTCATGCTCATGATGATGCTTCTCCTCATCGACATTGTGTGAACTGCAACTCCATAGTTGCATAACGTGGATTGGTGTGCAACCCAAAAGTTGCACTTACGCGAGCTCGGTGGCTACTCATCGGGGTTGTCGCGCAGCCGCAGCTCCTCGTGGTCGATCTCGCGCTGCACGTCGAGGAACACACCGTCGTCGATCCGCTGGTCTCGTCGAAGACGGTCGACCGCTTCGCGCTTGCGGGCGACGGTCCGCAGCAGCAGACGCCGGATGACGTCATCCTCTGGTCCGCTGACGTCGTGCTCGATGGCTTCGCGCGCGTGCGAGAGATCCTGTTCGAGTCGGCCTCGCACTTCGGATCTCGCGTCATCCGGAGCGTCCTCCTCGGTCGCATCCTCGTCGAGGTGCTCGAGCGCCGTCTGGATGGCCTCGACCGTGGCGAACCGGCGCTCGTCGAGGTCGTCGTGTTCCGGGGGGATGCGCGCAGCGCGGATCACGAGGTTCATGGTCGCACCCTGGCCGACCAGCAGGATGACGATGACGATGAACGTCGCGGCGATGAGCGTCTCGCGCCCCGGGAACGGCTCGCCGGTCGCCGTGGCCAGGGGCACGGCGAGCGCGGCGGCGAGTGAGATCGCACCGCGGAATCCGCCCCACACCAGCACCAGTCGGGTGCGGAACGCGACGCGCCGCTCGCGCTGCGACGGCCGACGATCGATGAGGCGGATGACGGGAGCCATCAGCGCGACCCAGCCCAGTCGTACCGCAAAGATCGTGACGGCGCAGATGATGCCGATGAGGAGCACACTGAGCCAGCCATCCTCCGAGAACAGCTCCACCACGGACCGCGCTTGAAGGCCGATCAGCACGAAGAGCGTGCCGTTGATGACGTAGGTCGCGACGCGCCAGAAGTCGAAGCCCAGCGTGCGCGACTGTGCCGAAACCGTTCGCGGCATGAGGCGGCCGAGCAGCAGCCCTCCCGTCACCACGGCGACGACGCCCGAGCCGTGGATCATCTCGGCTGGAAGATACAGCGCGAAGGGGCTCAGCACCGAGATCGTGCCGGCAAGAGAAGGCTGCTGTGCGATGCGCCGCAGCAGGTAGAGGAGGTAGCCGGCGACGAGTCCGGCGAGAATGCCTCCGACCACCGACCAGAGGAAACGGAGTGAGATCTCGCCGATCGACGGATCGCGGCCGGCGACGACAGCCGCGACGGCGACGGAGTACAGCGCGAGCGCGCTGCCGTCGTTGACGAGGCTCTCGCCGCGGAGCATCGTGTCGATGCGACGGGGGAGGCGGGGCGCCATCGCGGAGACCGCGGTCGCGTCCGTCGGCGACAGGACGGCGCCGAGGACGAGTGCGACCGGCACCGCCAGCCCGAGAAGGCTCCCGATTCCCGTGATCGCGGCGGCGGTGGCGAAGACGAGGCCCACGCTGAGCAGCAGGATGACGCGCAGGTCGTAGCGGAACAGCTGCAGCGACGTGTTCAGTGCCTCCCAATACAGCAGCGCCGGAAGGAACAGGAAGAGCACCACGTCGGGCGGCAGGCTCACCTCGTGCAGTCCGGGCAGGAAGCTGAGGCCCGTGCCGATGGCGAGCCATGCCCAAGGTGCGGGCACCCGCAGATATCGACAGGCGAGTCCGCCCGCGAGCACGGCGAACCCGAGGATGACAGCGATCTCGAGGCCGGCCATGGCAACGAAGGTAGTGGCGGATGCCGCCGCGCGCGAGCGAGAGCTGCCCGTGCCGTGCGTCCGTGCGGTGGGGGCGGCTCAGGTCGCGTAGAACGGGCGGCCGTTCCGCGGCACCCACGGGTCGCGGGTCTCGTCGTCCACGAAAGCGATGGGCAGACCTCGCGCGGTAGGCCAGTCCGTCGAGTCGGTCGCCTGGACGTGGACGTGCGGCTGCGTGCTGTTGCCCGAGTTGCCGCACTCGCCGACCTGATCCCCGAGCGCCACACGGTCTCCGACTCGCACGACGAGCGATCCACGCCGCAGGTGCGCGAGCAGCACGAAGGGCCCGCCGGCGCCGAGCGAGAGGACGACATGGTTGCCGGCGACGCCTGCAGCTCCCTCCCGGACGCGGCTCGCCTGACCCAGCAGGTAGGGGACGAGCGCGAGCACCGACCGCCGCGCTGCGTGGTCGGTCTCGCCGTCGTGGGCGAGCACGACTTCGCCGGCCGTGGGAGCGAGCAGCGGGCTCCCGAAGGCGAAGAAACGCTCTGGCGGCTCCGTGGCGACGGCGCTGCGCCAACCGCGAGGCGCCGTCCGGCCGCGCTCGTCGACAGCCACGAAGTCGATCGCGTACGTCGTGCCGAACAGGGCTGTCCCGTGGCTCGGCACTCGATCGGCCGGACTGTTGCGCGCCAGCCACCGGCCGTGGAACGGAAAGCGCAGGATGACGGCATCCGTCGTGCGCTGCTCGCCCACCGGTTCCGGCATGCCCGCACGCTACCCCGAATCGCTCGATCGTGGGGTGCGACTGCGGCGTCGGCGGGAGTGACTACGGTGAACGCATGAGTGGCGGCATCCGGAGCAGCACCGCGGCCCTCGCGAGGATCGAGTAGGAGCCGAGTGGATGAAGGCCGACTTCAAGAAGGAGACCCCCGGATATCGCGCACGCGCCGGGGTCTTCGAGGTGATCGACATTCCGCCGCTGCGGTTTCTGATGATCGACGGGCACGGTGATCCCAACGAGCAGCTGTACGGTGACGCCGTCTCGACGATCTTCACGGTGGCGTATCGTCTCAAGTTCCTGAGCAAGCGCGAGCTTGACCGCGACTACGTGGTCATGCCGCTCGAAGCACTCTGGTGGTCGGGTGACATGGCCAGTTTCACGACCGCCCGCGACAAGTCGCACTGGCACTGGACCGCCCTGAACCTCGTCCCGGAGTGGATCACGAACGAGCAGTTCGAGCGCGTACGGTCCGACGCCGGTGCGCGCATGCCCGACAGTCTGCGTCTTGATACATATGACGAGGGGCGGTGTGCTCAGACGCTGCATCTGGGCCGCTTCGACGACGAGGGTCCGGTCCTCGACGAGATGCACCACGTCTACATCCCGGGGCAGGGGCTGCGGATGACGGGCAAGCACCACGAGATCTACCTGAGCGACATCCGCCGCACCGATCCGTCCAAGCTGCGAACGATCCTGCGGCAGCCGGTCGCCGACGCGGCGGGCTGACCCGACATGATCGCCCACGAGACCCGGTGACCCGTGGTGCGGCATGCGTTCGCGGTCGGTCACGTGATCGGGGCGACCATCGGCCTCGTCGTGGTACTCGCAGTGCTGTCGCCGGTGTACGGGTACCACCGTGATGAGCTCTACTTCCGGATGCTGCACCCGTCGTCGCGTGACGATCGGCGCGCTGCTCGGCGTCAACGCGTTGCCGATCGTCGTCTGCACCGACCCGATCGAGCCGTGGAGCGACCTGTGGGCGGAGTTCCGTCACCTCGACGGAGCGCACCGGGATCGTTGTCGCGACGAACTCCCTGGCGTCAGCGAGGCCCGCGTCGGACAATGGTTCCGTGACGCCCTCGGATCCGGATCTCGCTCGCTCGCAGCCGGAAGACGTGCAGCCGATCGCACTCGTCGCCCGGATCGCCGAGTCCCTGCCGCAGCTGGACGAGCGAGAACTCAATGAACTGGCTGATGCCGTCGAGTCGCTCACCGAGGCGATCGGTCTGCGCATCGACTGGCTCTACGCGCCGGCCGACCCGGAGTCGCCCACTTCGCCCGAAGAGTGACTGCACCGGGTGCTGAACCCGCGCTCGCAGACCCGCCTCCGAAGTCCCTGGGAACCGGCCGTTGACACGTCTCAGCGATATATCGTTATATATCGTTGAGGCCGAACCGGCCCCACATGTCGAGGAGGTCATCATGGGCAGCACGTACGACAGCGACCGTTTCGGAGGTCGCACTCACGGTCAGGGCGGCGCGGGTTGGCCGACCGGCGGACTCTTCGAGGCGATGGACGGATTGCGCTCGATGTTCGAGCAGCGCGTCGGGGGCCCGCGGATGGGTCGCGGCGACGTGCGAGCAGCCGTTCTCGCGCTGCTAGCGGAGCAGCCGATGCATGGCTACCAGATCATCCGCGAGATCGAGGAGCGCAGCGGCGGCACCTGGAAGCCCAGCCCGGGCTCGGTGTACCCGACCCTGCAGCTGCTCGTCGACGAGGGGCTCGTCAGCGCCGAGGAGTCGAACGGTCGCAAGACCTACTCTTTGACCGAAGCGGGTCAGCAGGAAGCGGATGGCGCGGGTCCCGCACCGTGGGAGGCATCCAGCACCCGAGACTCGGCCGGACTGACCGCACTTCCGAAGGCTGGCATCGACCTCGCTCAGGCGGCCGCGCAGGTGGGTCGCTCAGGGACGTCGGAGCAGGTCAAGCAGGCTGTCGCCGTGCTGGATGAGGCACGTCGTAAGCTCTACTCGATCCTCGCTCAGGACTGACCCGGGTGCCGTCGGAACGTCGGCGTCCAGGAGACTCGATGCCCGACGTCGCAGACACACGCGCCCGTTACCGACGGATTCTGCGCTTCGCAGCCCGGTATATCGCTCAAGCGTGGTGGTTCGAGCTGTTCCTGCCTCGAATCGGACTCGCGCGCATCTCGGCACGGGGGCGTGCGGCCCGGCTCGAGCACATCGCGAAGCGATTCCACGTGCTCGCGGTCGACCTCGGCGGTCTCATGATCAAGGTCGGCCAGTTCATGTCTTCGCGCCTGGACGTCCTACCGCCAGAGATCACCCGTGAGCTCGAGGGGCTGCAGGACGAGGTGCCTGCGGTTCCGTTCGAGTCCATTCGCCGCGCCGCGGAGGCAGAGCTCGGGATGCCGCTCGAGCGGGCGTTCGCGTCGATCGATCCCAATCCTTTGGCGGCGGCATCCCTCGGACAGGCGCACAGGGTTCGCCTGTCGGCCGTGGATGCCGCCGACACCGGGCTCGACGACGGTGTCGTGAAGATCCAGCGACCGGGCATCGACGCCATCGTCAACGTCGATCTCGCGGCCCTGCGGCGGGTCGCCGGGTGGCTGAGCCGAGTCCGAATCGTGTCCGACCATGTCGATCTGCCATCGCTCGTCGAGGAGTTCGCGCACGTCAGTCTCGAGGAGATCGACTACATCCACGAGGCCGCGAACGCCGAGCGGTTCGCCGAGAACTTCGCAGGCGATCTCCGGGTCGATGCCCCCAAGGTGGTGTGGGAGAGAACCACTCGGCGGGTGCTCACCCTGGCCGACGTCACGGCGATCAAGATCAACGACATCGACGGCCTGCGAGCAGCCGGCATCGACCCGTCGGCAGTCGCGTCCGAGTTCGCCGCCGTGATGTTCGATCAGCTGTTCTCGCACGGCTACTTCCACGCCGATCCGCACCCCGGCAACATCTTCGTCACACCGGTCGATGGACAGCGGGCTGTGGATGCCGGCCGCGCCTGGACCCTGACCTTCATCGACTTCGGCATGATGGGCGAGGTCACGGACAGTCTGCGCGGCGGCCTGCAACGACTCCTGATCGCGGTCGCGTCCCGCGACGGCAAAGGCCTCGTCGACAGCATCCACGACGTCGGCGTCCTGCTGCCCTCGGCTGACACGGCTGAGCTCGAGCGCGCGATGACGCAGCTGTTCGCCCGGTTCGGCGGAATGGGCCTCTCGGAGCTGCAGCAGGTGGACCCTCGCGAACTGCGCGCCTTCGCGACGGAGTTCGGCGACGTCGTGCGTGCGCTGCCGTTCCAGCTGCCCGAGAACTTCCTGCTGATCATCCGCGCGATGTCGCTCACCTCGGGCATGTGCAGCGCGCTCGACCCGAACTTCAACATGTGGAGCGCCGTCGAGCCCTACGCCGGCCAGCTGCTGCGCGAGCAGGGCGGCAACGCCGTCCAGGCCCTCGCGAAGCAGGCGGTGTCGGTCGCCGGCGTCTACGCACGACTGCCAGGACGGCTCGACGAGCTGACCACGCGCCTCGAGACGGGAAAGCTCGCGGTCGAGGTCCCGGGAGTCGACGAGCGGATGCGACGGCTGGAGCGAACGGGCAGGCGTCTGGTGTCGGCGGTTCTGTTCGCCGGCCTCCTCATCGGCGGAATGGCGGCCCGCCCTGAGGCTCGCAATCTCGGAACGGCCCTCAAGGTCGCGTCGGTTCCGGCGCTCCTGCATGCTCTGTTCGCCGGCGCGTTCGGCCCAGGTGGGCCGCGGAGGCCGCGGGTCTGACCGGCCGATTCGGCGGGGCGCTACCCCGGCTGATCCGCCGGCGCCGCCGCAGGCGCCGGCGCATCGAGGTTCTTCGCCGCGAGCCAGGCGAGTGCGACATCCGCAACATCCCGCCAGCCCGCGTCGATCGTCAGCGAGTGTCCGCGTCCCTCGAACTCGTGGTATTCGGTGATCGAGCCGGGGCTGTCTTCGTACATCTTGAAGACTTCGAGCGTGACGGCCTTGGGCACGGTGTGATCCTCGCTGCCCGAGGTGAGCAGCAGGGGTCCTCGCACGGCTTGATGGGTGTCGACCTTGGCGGCCGAGTTGCGCGAGAAGTTCGCCGTTGCATCCTCGAACAGAGGCCTGCCCGGACCGGGGATCGTCCACGCCTCGAAGAGCGCATCCGATTCCTCTTCGCTGAGGGTGTTGCCGAAGCTGTAACGGAACTGCTTCGCCGTCAGCGAGACGGTGCGCTTCTTGTTCGCAGGGTTGCCGAGGACGGGAAAGCCCGAGCGCAGCTGCGAGAACGGCAGAGTCTTCACGCCCTTGATCGGTGCGGGATCGATGGCGACGGCCGCGGTCACCAGGTTGTGGGCGAGCAGTTCCTGCGCGATGAGGCCGCCGAACGAGTGGCCGACGACGATCGGCTTGGTATCGAGCGTCTCGATGTAATCGGCGTAGTGGTGGCAGATCTGCTCGATCCCGACGTTGTCGAGGTCGGCGGCCGCGAGCCGGGTCGCGGCGACGGTGTCGGCGTCGCCGGGCCACCCGGGCGCGCTCGGCTCGTAGCCGTTCTCGGCGAACAGCTCGACCCAGGGCGCCCAGGCGGACGAGTGGATCCAGAGACCGTGGATGAAGACGACGGGGGTTTTCGGCATGGTGCGGCTCTTTCTCGTGGGGTGGGGGAGCTGCGGGTCACAGCTCTTTGGTGAGGCCGCCGTCGATCAGGAAGTCGGCGCCGGTCACGTTGCCTGCCCGATCGCTGGCGAGCAGCAGCACCAGATCGGCGACCTCTTCGGGTTCGGTGAAGCGCCCGGTCGAGAAGCCGCCGCCGCCTTCGATGATGCGGCGCCGGGCCTCGTCGAACGAGACGCCCATGCTCTTGGCCACCGTGGCGGCGACGCCGTTCTCGCCGAGCCAGAGAGGCGTCGACACCGGTCCTGGACTGATCGTGTTGAACCGGAGACCCTGCGCGCCGAACTCCTTCGACAGCGATTTCGAGAGGTTCCAGACGGCCGCTTTCGTCGCCGCGTAGTCGACGACCCCCGGGTCGGGGAGGTAGGCGTTGACCGAGCAGATCGTCACGACGTTGCCGCCGCCTCGTCCGATGAGCAGCGGAATGGCAGCCCGCGTGGTGCGCACCGCGGCCATCAGGGTCAGGTTGAAGGTGGCGTGCCAGTCGTCGTCGCTGACCTCGAGGAACCCTGCGGTGCGAGGGGTGACCGCGCCGACGTTGTTGACGACGATGTCCAGCCCTCCGAAGTGCGAGGCCCGAGACACGAGCTCCGCAGGCGCATCCGGGTCGGAGAGGTCTATCGCCACGGCGAGAACCTGGCCGGTGTCCGAGAAGGCGACGAGTTCGTCGGTGATCGACCGAGCACCGGCGATGACTTTGGCGCCCTCAGCGACGAGCGCGCGCGTGATCGCGAGGCCGATTCCCTTGCTCGCGCCGGTGACGACCGCCACTTTCCCGGCCAGATGGAGGTCCATAGTCGTGACGCTAGACCTCGTTCGACGCTCCTGCCTGGTCCCGCTGGTCCCACCCTGGCTCGGTCAGCCGCTGCAGCGCCGCCGCGCTGGGCGTGCCCGGCTCAGCGGAGTAGAGGAACATCGACTGCCCGCCGGTGCCGATGAGGGGAAGACGCACGAATGAGAGAGTGAGGTCGCCCACGAGCGGATGCCGCAGCAGATGCACGCCGTCTCCGACCTGCAGGACATCCTGGCGATCCCAGAATTGGCGGAACAGGGGACTGCCGGCCGAGCCTTCCGCGACGAGGGTGTTCAGCCGGTCGTCTCCCGTGCGTGTGTCGGCCATCTTGCGCAGCAGAGCGACGGACCGCGCCGCCAAGCCCTCCCAATCGGTGTGGAAATCGCGCTCCGACGCATCGACGAACAGTGAGACCACGCTGTTCACGCCGTCTCGATAATTGGGATTCAACGCTCGGGCGAGCGCATTCGACGCGAGCACGTCGATGTACCGGTTGTGGATGACAGCCGCCGTAAGAGGCCAGGAATCGATCAGCCAACGGACGCTCTCGTGCACCACATCGTCTTTGTCGATCGTGTCCGTCCCGCTGGAGGGTCTCGCGAGCGAGTGCAGATAGTCGGTGGCGATGGGGTCGAGCTTCAGCGCGCGCGCCAGCGCATCGAGCACCTGGTCTGAGGGGTTCGTGTCACGACCCTGCTCGATGCGCAGGTAATAGTCGGTGCTCACGCCGGCGAGGATGGCAACCTCCTCACGGCGGAGCCCGGCGACACGTCTCGTTCCCTCTCCGGCGGTCAGCCCGACATCTTCGGGACGCAGGCGCTCGCGGCGCGCTTTGAGGTACTCGGCCAGCCGGCTGGGAGCGGTCACACCGCAGTGTAGCGAGCGATCACGTGTCCTGAGGAGTGATGGATGCCGCGACCCCGACCGGGCCGCGGCATCCGCTGTCTGCTCTCGCGTGGAGCGAGCGTCAGACCGTGGCGTCGCTCCGCTTGGGCAGCACCCAACCCGCGCGCGGGAAGTGGCACGTGTACCCGTTCGGATACTTGATGAGGTAGTCCTGGTGCTCGGGCTCGGCCTCCCAGAACGGGCCGCTGGGCTCGATCGTGGTGACGGCCTCGCCGGGCCAGAGTCCAGAGGCATCCACGTCGGCGATCGTGTCGCGGGCGACCCGCTCCTGCTCCGGCGTGAGCGGGAAGATCGCTGAACGGTAGCTCGAGCCGATGTCATTGCCCTGGCGATCCCGGGTCGAGGGATCGTGGATCTGGAAGAAGAACGCCAGGATGTCGCGGTACGACGTCTTCGCGGGATCGAAGACGATCTCCACGGCCTCGGCATGCCCGGGGTGACGACGGTAGGTCGCGTGATCGTTCTTGCCGCCGGTGTAGCCGACTCGGGTGGCCAGCACACCGGGCTGGCGACGGATGAGGTCCTCCATGCCCCAGAAACAGCCGCCTGCGAGAACGGCGGTCTCGGCGCCGGGTGTCTGGGTGATGGTGCCGGTGTCGGCAGGTCCGCTGGTCATGATGCGTGCTCCTCGGTGGTGGTGTCAGTGGTGGCGAACAGGCGGCGGTACTCGCCGTAGCCCTGCTCGTCGAGCTCGGCGACGGGGACGAACCGCAGAGCGGCCGAGTTCATGCAGTATCTCAGGCCTCCGGCGTGGCGCGGGCCGTCCTTGAAGACGTGGCCCAGATGGCTGTCAGCCCCCGACGAGCGCGCCTCGGTGCGTGGCATGAGGAGCTTCCAGTCGGTCTTGGTGGTGACGGCGTCGGCGTCGATGGGCTTGGTGAAGCTCGGCCAGCCAGTTCCGCTGTCGTACTTGTCGGTCGACGAGAACAGCGGCTGCCCTGAAACCACGTCGACGTAGATGCCCGGCTCGTGGTTGTTCCAGTACTCGTTGCGGAACGGCGGCTCGGTGCTGTCGTTCTGCGTGACGGCGTACTGGGTGTCGGTGAGGCCGTGGAGCGCCTCGGGGGTCTTGCGGTAGTCGGTGGTCACGATGTGGTGTTCCCTCCTGGGTATGACGGCGCTGGCTGCGGCGTCATTGAGAAGAACGGATGACCGGCATGATTTGGTCCCGGCAAGCTGGGAACGAGCCGTGAGTTCCAGGCTCAGCGATAACGGTAGTGCTCCGCGACGTTGTTGATCCAGGTCGCGAACTGCTGAGCCTCGGCATCCCGTCCCGAAGCGACCATGGCCAGCCAGACCTGGCCCGACACCTCGACGAGAAGGTACGTCGACTGAGCGTCAAGCGCCTGCTTCAGCAGACGCGGGGTGATGGGACTCGGGCCGAACAGGGTGCGTGCCACGGCGGGACTGCTGAGCCGTCCGCGTTTGATGAGCGCCGCTCCGCTCTCGAACGACGCCCGGGCGTTCGCGATGGGCTCGCTCATCGCGCCGAAATGGATCCACCGGCCGTCGACGACGATCCCGGCGAACGTCTGCTCCTCGCCGCTGAACTTGGAGGCGCTCGTCCACACGTTGCCGTCCCACCAGCGCTGCCGGCCGCGCCTGTCGTCGTACCAGCCGGGGCTGATCGGAACGCTGACCGGGGGAGTGGGATCGACGTGCAGTTCGACGTCACGCTCACCCAGGTCGACGTAGTGCTCCGTCCACCGCGAGCCGTCCCACCAGCGCTGCTTGCCGGTGCCGTCGTCGTACCAGCCCGCCTCCGCCGTCGTCGCCATGCATCGAGAGTAAGCCTCGCGGGCGACCGAGTGCCCGACTTCGTGTGACCCGAGACGAAACGCCCAGGATGTCTCCGTACGCTGGAGCGGTGCCTCGGGTCCCCAACGTCTCCGCCTATCTCTTCACGGCGATCGACGATTGCGCCCAGCAGCGCACGATCCTGCGGGCGCGGGCGGATGCTGCGGGCCTCAAGGGCACGATCCTGCTCGCCGAGGAGGGCGTCAACCTGTTCATCGCGGGCGATGCGGATGGTGTGCGCGAGTTCGTCGCGCAGCTGCGCGACGACCCTCGATTCGCCGGGCTCACGACGAAGGAGAGCTGGTCGCACGAACAGCCTTTCCGCAAGATGCTCGTCCAGGTCAAGCGCGAGATCATCCGCATGGATCACCCGACGATCCGACCGGATGCCGTCCGAGCGCCTGCGGTCGCGCCCGAGACCCTGCGACGCTGGCTCGACCAGGGGCACGACGACACGGGGCGCGAGGTCGTGCTGATCGACACCCGCAACGCGTTGGAGGTCGACTACGGCACCTTCGACGGGGCGCTCGACTGGCGCATCGAGCGGTTCACCCAGTTTCCGGATGCCGCGGCCGACCGCCGCGCGCAGCTGGACGACAAGACGGTGGTGAGCTTCTGCACGGGCGGCATCCGCTGTGAGAAGGCAGCGCTCTACCTCGGCGATCTCGGTGTGGAGGCGTTCCAGCTCGACGGCGGCATCCTCGGCTATTTCGAGCGGGTGGGCGGCGACCACTTCATCGGCCAGTGTTTCGTGTTCGATGACCGCGAGGCGCTCTCGCCCGACCTCACGCCTCTCGAGCGCGGCCGGTAATCCGGCCGCGTCCAGCGTTCGGATACGCTCCCGCAACATCGGGCTCGCTGGAATGGCTTGTGCCGGTCGATCCGAACGCCGGCGGAGGGACCGCTATGACCGGCATCACCGCTGCGCCTCGCCGCGGCATCCGGGTGTTCGCGATGACGATCGCGGCCGCCGCTGTGACGATCCTCACGCTCGCGCCACGCTCGCTGGTCGCACCTGCCCGCGGCGCGGTCATGCGAATCATGGATGCTGTCACGGCGCCCCTGCTGGTCTGGATTCCGTACGACGATGCCGAACGCCTTCTCAACACGCTCCTGTTCGTACCGCTCGGTGGGACGATCGCTCTGCTGCTCAGTCGTAGAGCCTGGCCGGTGGCGATTCTCGCCGGGGTCGGGCTGTCGGTCGCGGTGGAATACGCGCAGGGCTCCATCCCCGGACGGGTGCCCGACCTCGAGGACGTGCTGTGGAACAGCCTCGGCGGTGCGATCGGTGTGATCGTCGTGGCCATCCCGCGACTGGTCGCCGCCGCGGGCCGACGCGGCGATCAGCGTGGCAGAGTGACCCGCACCTGAAGCCCTCCGTCGTGACGGGCGACAACCTGGAGCGTGCCGTCATGGGCTCGGACGATCGACGCGACGATCGCGAGTCCCAGTCCAGCGCCGTGGTCCGCATCCGCGCTGCGCACGCGTCCTGATCCCCGTACGAACGCCTCGGTCAGCGTGACCGCGACGGCCTGGTCGATCACCGCGCCGCTGTTCTCGACCACGAGTTCCGTCGCGCCGGCGATGGAGCGCACGGTGACACGCACCCATCCTCCGGGGACGTTGTGCACGATGCCGTTGCTGACGAGGTTCGTCGCGAGCCGGCCAAGCAGAATGCTGTTCCCGTTCACCAACGCCGGCTCGAGAGACGTGTCCATACGGATGCCGGGGGCCGCCGCATCCGGCCGGAGCTCGTCGACCGCGACACCGACCAGCGCCGCCAGATCGAGCTGCGACGCCTCGAGCGCCTCGCCGCGGCCGACCCGAGCCAGCGTCAGGAGGGCCTCGGTCATGGCGATCGCCCGGTCGTTGGTGGTGCCGATCCGCTGGAGCAGGATGTCGACATCCCGCCCGTCAGGGTCGGCCTGAGCGACCTCAACCATCGTGCGGATGATGGCGTGTGGTGTGCGCAGCTCGTGGGACGCGTTGGCGGCGAAGCGGCGTTCCTCGTCGATCGTGCGCACCACCCGGTCGAGCATGGCGTCGAAGGTGTCGGCGAGATCGGTCAGCTCATCGCCGAGGCCGGGCAGGGCGACGCGATGGTCGAGCTGGCCGTCGCGGGCGCGGCGCGCGGCATCCGTGATCCGATCCAACGGACGCAGGACGACTCCGGCGAGCAGCCACCCGCCGACGAGGCCGAACAGCACGAGCAGTCCCATCGCCCACCAGGCGTACCGGACGAAGACCTCGAGCAGGTTCGTCCGGTTCGGCGCGAAGCCGCCGCCATCCACGCTCAGATTGCCTTCGGGCACGAATCGCAGCAGCAGGAATCCGACCACGAACAGCGCGATCCCGGCCACGACGAGGAAGCCCGCGTAACTCAGCGTGAGCTTCCATCGGACGGACAGGCCGCGCGGTCGTCCCCCGGGCTCGGCGCTCACGAGCTCATCCGGTACCCGACGCCGGGAACCGTCTCGATGACCCACGGCTCGCCGAGGCGTTTGCGCAGCGTCGAGATCGTGATGCGGACGGCGTTGGTGAACGGATCGGCGTTCTCATCCCACGCGCGCTCGAGCAGGTCCTCGGCGCTGACGACTCCGCCGCCCGCCGTCATGAGCACATCGAGCACCGCGAACTGCTTGCGCGTGAGAGCGACATAGCGTCCGTCGCGGAAGACTTCACGACGAAAGCGGTCGAGGCGGATGCCGGAGACCTCGACGATCGGGGGCGTCCCCGCCGCCGGTCGCCGGCCCAGCGCCCGCACGCGGAGAACCAGCTCGCGCAGCGCGAAGGGCTTGGTGAGGTAGTCGTCGGCCCCGCTCTCGAAACCCGTCGCCTTGTCATCGAGCCGGTCGGCGGCCGTGAGCATCAGCACGCGGGGACTTTCCGCCGCACCAGCGAGATGCCGGGCGATCTCGTCGCCGTTCGGACCGGGGATGTCACGGTCGAGCACGACCACATCGTAGAGATTGACGGCGAGCTGCTCGAGCGCGGAGTCGCCGTCCGGTGCGATGTCGGCCGCGATCGCCTCGAGTCGGAAGCCGTCACGGATCGCCTCGGCGAGGTAGAGCTCGTCCTCGACGATCAGCACGCGCATGCGTCCCAGCCTAGGTCGGGCCGCATATCGCGGGTGTATGCGATTTCGCTTACGTCCCGACAACACGCACCCGCGTGAGATGAGAGCATGCAGCATCCTGCTCCCTCCCGCACTCTTGTCCGACCCCTCTCTCGCGCGCGGCGCCTGACGGTCCTCGCCCTCGCGGTGTGCGTCGCCGCGCTGTCGGCGGCATTCGTCATCGTGGTGGTCAACGCGACGTTCGCCTCGGCGATCGCTCCGTTCGCGCCCACCGCCGACGACGGCCTCATCGCCGAGGGTGCGGTCGTGACGCTCGCCGACGACGACGTTCCCGCCGTCGCCAGGCTCGACGCCGCGCTGCGCGACGCGATGCGGCAGGCAGAGGCGGCGGCCGCGGTCGATGGCGTTGCGTTCCAGGTGACGAGCGGATGGCGCAGCAGCCAGTACCAGCAGTGGCTTCTGGATGATGCGATCGAGCTGTACGAGAGCGAACAGGTCGCGCGTCAATTCGTCGCGACCCCCGAGCGCTCGAGCCACGTCACGGGCCACGCCGTCGACATCGCGCCGGTCGATGCCCAGTTGTGGCTGATCCAGAACGGCGCGAGCTTCGGCATCTGTCAGACCTACGCCAACGAGCGCTGGCACTTCGAGCGTGCGACAGCGCCCGGGGGCGTGTGCCCCGAGATGAGGACGGATGCCGCGGCCTGACGGTCAGTCAGCGGCGGCCTCGGCGCGGTTCGCCTTCGCCCGGGCTGCTACTTCGTGAGCAGCCCGGCACCCAGTGCGAACTGCGCCCCCGTCGCGTAGCACCGGACCGGGTCAGAAGTCGATGTGGGCCGGCACTCGATGGGCGCCCGGCCGGCGCAGACTCTCGCGTGCGAACTCCTGCAGAGTCGGCGGCACGATCCACGTGCCGGCATCCCCTCGTTCCAGGCCGAACATCGAGAGCAGTCGGATGAGGTCATCGAGTTCGGCGAGCATCTCGCTCTCAGCGACCTGTGGTTCGCCCCCCGACCGGATCGCGAGGGCGTAGGGTCGCGCAGCCGAGCGCTCGAACCAATCGGGATCGAAACCGAGGTCGCGAGCCTCGTGGCCCGCGAACTGCGCCGCGAGCGGAACGGCTTCTTCGCCTGCTCCGTCGGTCGCGGCGTCGCGGATCACCCGAGCGATGACGTCGTGCCAGTTCTCCGCTCCGTCGTTGGGACAGTCGCACGTTTGCTCGCAGTCGTCGGATCGCGAGCCGTGATACCCCCAGCTTTCGCGCCGCTGTCCCTGACGCAGCAGCGCGACTGCCTCGGCGCAGCGCCTGATGCCGATCTCGGGATCGGCGAGACTGCCATCGGCGATCGCCAGCAGGAAGAGATCACCTGACATTCCGGGTGCGACCGTGCGCCCGAGTTCTCGGGCCAGCAGCGACCACAGCTCGCTGGGTTGCATGACTGCCGCGGCAGAGCGCTTGTTCGCCCGAAGCCTGCCGCCGCGCGCGTAGAGCAGGTGTCCGCGTTTGGCGAGGGCGATGAGCCGCAGCATCTGCTCCTCGTCGCAGCCGAGCGCGGCGCTGCCGATGCGCACCACCTCAGGGTCGACGATGCCGTCGATCAGGGGGATGCCCCCGTCCGCCGCGCGAGAGACGACCCAGCCGAACTCGCGGGTGGCTGCTCGTGCCTCGTCGTTCGTGATGACCGCAGGCAGGTCGAGCCCGCTCGTCGCGAGCTGTCGCTCGAGACCCGCCCGTGCCGGACGAGGCAGTCGTGCGACGAGCCACTCGAGTGGCCCTGTGCGGATCGGCTGCACTCCGACTCCAAGACGGGGTGCGTCGGGATCGAGCATG
This sequence comes from Microbacterium pumilum, assembly GCF_039530225.1. Classification (NCBI taxonomy): domain Bacteria; kingdom Bacillati; phylum Actinomycetota; class Actinomycetes; order Micrococcales; family Microbacteriaceae; genus Microbacterium; species Microbacterium pumilum. Next base: position 3,838,239 of record NZ_BAAAOH010000001.1, on the reverse strand, counting down.
TCGAGCCTCCGCTGCACCTCGACGATGTCGAATTCCTCCGGATCGAAATGCGACCACGGGCCGATCGTGCGCTCGACCTGGGCACGAAGGGCTTCTCGCTCGGGATGAGCAGGGTCTTCGAGCACCCCGACGAGAACCGAGTGCTCGAACGGTCCGCGGCAGCACGGGAGCGGAGACCGACGCTCGCCTGCGGTCACCCGTACGGGGGGAGTGGATGCCGCCTCGAGGATGTCTTCATGCGCTTCGACCTCGACGAGCCAGCCGTCTTCGCACGTGTGTCCGTAGTACAGCGGCCGTGACTCGCGCAGCACCGAGCCGATTCGTGCCGATGCTTCGTCGATGACCGTCGGATCCCGAAGGTCGATCATGGTCAAACGGTCTCCCCAGCGGCGGCGGGTCCGTGACCACACCGGCGAGTCGAGGTCGTCGGTGAACAGGTGATGGCGGCAGTCCTGCCCTTCGAAGACGGCCTGGATGACGTCACGAAGGTGGGCGAGTGACAGATCTCGATCGACGACGACTTCGCGCCAGATCTCGGGCAGCGGGCCGACCAGGGTGAGACGGAGACGGATGAGGTGGCGAAGGGTCGATGAGCGCATGCGTTGAAGGTATGGGCGGCCAGCCCTCGTGCGATCGGCGGCAGGCACCTCTGTGGAACCTCGAGCGGGAGCCCGGGCTGGGGAGGAATGCCGAATCGGCTACCCTGATCGGATGCCTGCCGATCAGCCCGCCCGGAATGCGCGGGCCGAGCTCATCGCGCTCGCAGAGGTTGCGGCCACTGGCGGCGGTGCGCAGGGAATCGCATCACTTGTCGACCTTCCGGAGGCAGCGGACTGCCGACCGGCGGCTGTCCTCATCCTGTTCGGAGTGCTCGACTCGTTGCAGAGCGGTCACGATGCTGACGCGAACGCGGTGTCGCGGGACCTCGACGTGCTGCTGCTGGCACGAGCGTCGACGCTACGGTCGCACCCCGGCCAGGTCGCATTCCCAGGCGGACGCGTCGACCCCGAGGACGACGGTCCCGTGGCGGCCGCGCTCAGGGAGGCCGAGGAGGAGACCGGGCTCGACCCCGAGGGTGTCGAGGTCCTCGGCACGCTCGACAGCATCCCACTGGCGTATTCGCAGCATGTCGTCACGCCAGTGCTCGCGTGGTGGCGGCATCCGTCACCCGTTCGCGTCGTCGACACAGCCGAGTCCGCCGACGTGTTCCGAGCGCCCGTCGGCGACTTGCTCAACCCCGCGAACCGCGGGTCCACGGTGATCCGCCGCGACGGGCAGGAGTGGCGTGGGCCCGGGTTTCTCGTCGCTCACGCCACCGGTGAGCATCTCGTGTGGGGCTTCACCGGGCTGCTGCTCGACGGACTCTTCGACAGACTCGGCTGGACCGAGCCGTGGGATGCCGCCCGCGAACTGCCGCTCGTCCTGCCCGAGTCGGACTGACTCGAGCGGAACTGCCTAAAGAGCGTCAGGTGGCCCGCAGCGCCGACGGCGGGAGCCCCGCGACAGGCGGTCCGGGATCAGTACCAGCCGTACGACTCGGAGTGCGACCATGCGCCGCAGGGGGAGCCGTATCGGCCGGCGACGTAGCCGAGACCCCAGGCGACCTGGGTGGCGGCGTTCGACTGCCAGTCCGCGCCTGCGCTCGCCATCTTGCTGCCGGGAAGCGCCTGCGGGATGCCGAAGGCACCGCTCGAGCTGTTGTAGGCCTGGTAGTTCCAGCCTGACTCCCTGTTCCACAGCGCGACGATGCATCCGAACTGGTCGTCACCCCAGCCGTAGCCGGGGAACATCGCATACGCGGAGGCCTGTGCACCGGCCGGGCTATTGTCGCCGCCGCCGCCACCCGCAGGGATCGCCGCGGTCGGCATGGCTGCTGCCACGGGCGCCGCCGGCTGTGCTTCGGCTGCTTCACGCTCGGCTGCTTCACGCTCGGCGGCTGCGGCGGCTTCGGCTTCCTGTTGGGCCTTCGCTTCTGCTTCCTGCTGCGCCTTGAGGGCGACCGCCGCGTCGAGGCCGCCGCGGAGTCCGGCGACCCGCTTGTTGACGGACGAGACCAGGGTCGTCACCTGGTCGGTGACCCAGGGAAGCAGGGGCTCGGGCATGTGGTCGATGCCCAGTTCGAGGCGATCCGCGGTCTCTTCGAGGGCGACGGTATCGATGGTCGTGTCGGCGACGCCGACGTCCAACCCTGAGGCTTTGATATCAGCGGCAACGGTTCGGGCTGCAGCGACCGCGGCATCGGCGTCGGCGACCGCCTCGCGCGCGCTAGAAGAGGCGGTGTCGGTCTCGGTCTTGGCGACCGCGGCGTCAGGCTGAGCGGTTGTCGTGTACGAAGCGAGGGCGAAGCTCGCCGATACGCCGTCTGCCTGGGCATACGACACGGGCGCCACGCCGGCGAAACCCACCGCGGTGATGAGTCCGACGGCAAGACCCGCGACGATGACGGCGGGACGGCGTCGAGCGCGGCGTTCGACCATTCGGCGGGTGCGGCGGACAGAGGGGCTGGATGTCTTCGAGCGCATGTAATCGGGTTCCGTATCGGTAGTCCGCGCCGTCGGATCGACGCATGGCGACCGCATAAGCGGACACAAAACCCAGATCCTGCCCGTCTTTTCTGGGCGTTATCTGAACGTTACCTGGGTGCGCTGCAGTTTCGACGGCGAATCGGCGTCTGTGCGGCGCAGGGTTTTGGCCCTTTGCGGCGCTGAATCACCGGTCCTCACGGACCATTGTCTTCTCGTGATCGGGGATGCCCGGGCCGAGTTTCGGATTTCTGCGGACAGTGTGTCGCGGACTCCTGGGACGAGCGGATGCGGGAGGAGTAGGTTCACGGCATGACCCACCGCGACGGAACCGAAGAGCCCGGCGGCGCGGACGAGATCGCCGCTGCGCGAGACGCGCTCGACGGCCGGCACGATCCGCTGGATGGCCGGGGCGATGCGCTCCGCCACCAGTCCGAGGTGGACTCGCTGCGTCTCCAGAATGCGATGGACCGCGAGGGCAAAGCGCGGGACGCCATGGCGAACACCATCAAGAGTCACGGCGAGACGCAGGACCAGATCGCTGACAACCTGCAGTGAGTCGGAGGCCGCCTCACACGCTAGATCGAGTCGGGGAGTGGGCCTCCGGCATCCAGGTGGATCTGGATCATCTCAGCCCACGTCCGGATGAAGGGGCCGTACCCATCGGCGAACAGTCTCAGCGCTGCATCGGAATCGGGATCGGTCGACGTGAGATCGTACGTGACCGCGATGCGGCATCCGTTCTCGATGTCCTCCAGCGTCACCTCGACGGTTCCCGCGTTGACCTCGTCGACCACCCGGGCATACCTGAGCCGATGGCCGAGTTCGCAGTCGACGACGACCCAGGTGGTCGCGCGGCCGGAATCGTCATACGTGCGGAACACGGTGCCGATCGCGAGGTCGTCAGCGATATCCGCGAAGAACTCCGGCGACCATCCGGCCACCCATAGGCGCTCCCCTCGCGCGGTGAACAGACGGAATGCCGCGCGTCGGGCAAGCGGGAGGTCGAACGATTCGGTGAGGATGACGCGCTCACGGCGGAGTGTCGTAGTCACGGCTCGTCGTTCTCGTCGAGACGGTGGGAGTCGTCTGCGGTGAGTTCGAGACCGTAGACCGATTTCAACTGCCGGATCTTCTCGGACGTCTCATCGCCGAACGGAAGCCGGCCTTCGAATGCGTGGAGCACGATCCCCTCGATCAGGTCGCCGAGCGACATGTCGAGGTACTCGGCGAGACCCTTCATGACCTTGAGCATCCGCGTCTCGATTCGTACCCCGGTCTGTGTTCGCTCGATCGCTACCATGGTAACAATGTAACAGGTGGCGATCTGGCGCCAGTCTTTGCTGGTGCCGCCGCGGATCGTCGGAGTGTCGTAGGTATGTTCTAGTGTTTGGGTATGGCGTTCGCTGATGAACCACCCCCTGAACCGGATGATGGGCCCCGTTGCGAGTCGGATTTCTTCGACTGGGAGGATGCGTCGGCGTCGCCGCCGCCGGATGCGGTGGGGTTGGTGGTGGAGGTCGCGGATGTGATGGCGACGTTCGCGGCGGAGCGGCTGGTGCGAGTGGATCGGATGCGGCGGGAGGCGTTGGTGGATGCGGAACGTCACGGTTCGGGGTTGACGGAGGTGGTCGCCCGGTCGATCCGGTTGGAGTTGGCGTGTGCGTTGCGGGTCACCGAGCATGCTGCCGGGGAGCTGTTGGGGTTGGCGGAGGCGGTGGTGCACCGGTACCCGGCCGTGCTGGAGCTCACCCACCGGCAGACGCTACGTCGTCCACCCCGAACGATCCATCCCTACCTTCCGAACCACCGCAGACGGTGACGCACCCTTCTGAGGCAAGGTCGACGAGCGAATCGGGGACTGTCATCACGTCGCCTCCGATGCTTGAAGGGCGCTCGGCGTCGCGCTGAGTGGGCGCGGCAAAGAGGAGGCGTGTTCCATCAGCCTCCCGTGTGCTGCTCCTCTGACCGCTGGCGTCGCCCCAGCACCCACCGCACCACAAAACCGATCGTCGCGACCACGACCGCCGCGATGATCGGACGAAGCGCGAGCTCGGGTATGAACAGGGCCATCTGGAAGACCTGGAGCCCGTACTCGATCATGGCCGGCGGGTCGTGTGCGAGCACGTAACTGCCGGCGGCACTTCCGACCCCGGTCATCAGAGCGGGCGCGACCCAGATCAGAACGAGACTCGCGAGCGCCCCAACGATCTTGCCGATCGTGTTGATGCCGGCCCAGGCGATGGCGATCCCCACGAGCACGGGTGTCACCCACTGGAAGAGCCCGACCACGTTGTAAGCCCACTCGACAGACATCATCGTCAGGGGCCGGAGCGTGACGCCGATCCACTCGCTGACGGCGATCGCACCGATCGTGAGGCCGATGAGTGCTCCGGCCCGCGGAGCACGAGCGATGAGGGCCAGCGCGCCCGCGCCGACCAGGATCGACAGGATGCACAGCGTGACGAGCACCGCGAGGTAGAGCGTGGACTCGGGTCGTTCCTGCAGCCCGGAGCGCACGACCACGGCTGTCTGCACCGTCGCCGCGATCTGCACCACGAGCACGCCCGCGAACTGGAGCGCGAACCCGCCCCGCGGCAATCGGGGCCTCGCGGCACGAGCGACGATCCCCGCGGCGGCCGATCCTGTCACGATCAGTCCGAACACGTGGCTCAGCGAGTACTGGCTGAACGGCAGCAGCACGAACGGCATCGCCTCCGGCGAGGTCTCGACTGCCCAGAGGTTCTGGATCGGCAGCCGCATCCCCGTCGCCAGCCAGGGCAGCAAGCCCACCAGTGCCGCCGCCACACCGAGAAGGCCGCACGCCCACAGCGGCAGGGTCTCGGTCACCACGGCGGGGGCCACCACGCCGGGTCTGCGGGTATCACTCACCGGATGCTCATTCAGCATCGACTCCTAGGGGATCGAGAGTCGCGACGCCGTCGCGTCGGGCCAGCATACTCACGCCGGTGCCCAGCGCTGGATCGGCGACGCGAACCTCCACCACGCTCAGCCACGCACCCGCTCATACGTCAGCCTGATCTCATCTCCCGCAGGCGCGTGATCCCGTCAAGGTGCACCTCCTGCTCCGGGAGTTCGTGCCATCGGCGGTTTGACGGCGCTCCGAAGGTCGGCAAGGGTGGCCCCTATGACGTTGGACCGGGCTCGAACGACGTCGCTGCAGCGGAGCTACCGATATCTGAGGATCGCCATCGCTTCGACCGTCGTCGTCATCTTGGTCGCGATCGCCGTCACGATCCCGCTCGTCGGCGTCCTCCCCTCGATCAGCCACTACTACTACACGCCGGCGCGGTCTCTGTTCGTCGGTGCACTGATCGCAGCCTCGGTCTGCTTCTTCGCTCTGTCCGGACGAGGTGCGGAGCGCGCGCTTCTGGATGTCGCCGCCCTGCTCGCGCCGCTGATCGCGATCGTGCCGACGGTGATCTCGCCCGGCTCGATCGCAGGGATCGAGGCATCCTGTTACGGCGCCTGTGTTCCAGCCGGGTACGCCGCCGACGTCGACGTGGGCATTCAGACCTATCTGATCATCGGATTCATGATCCTGATCCTCACCGCTGTGCTGATCCTCACCGGCGAAGTGGAGCGGGCCGGTGGAACGCTCTCCCTCGCGATCGGGGTCGCTGTGCTGGTCGTCGTGGGCCTTGGCTGGTGGTTATGGCGAGCGGCATTCCTGCAGTGGGCGCACTACGTCGTCGCCATCTGCTTCTTCGGTATCATCGCCGCCGTTGCCGTCATCAACGGCTTCTTCCCGACTCGCTCGCGCAAGCCGACGCGATGGCTGACGATCGCGTACGGGACGATCGCGATCGCCCTCGCGCTCGATGTCGTCGCGCTCCCCGTATTCGGGAGTCTCAGGTTCGGGCACGTCTACGGGGTGTTCATCGGCGAGGTCCTCGCGCTGGTCCTGTTCCTCGCGTTCTGGGTCCTGCAATCGATCCAGTTCTGGGATGCGGTGGATCCCGAAGCCCTCGGGATCGCGAAGCCGCGGCCGCGGGTCAGCCCGACTTCTCCACGAGAAGTGCATCGAGGATGAGGTTGTACCCGGTCGATGGCACCGCCCGTTCCATAGTCGGGGTGACCGTGATCGTGTGCACCCCGTCTGCCAGTCGTGCGCTCACGAAGACCAGCTGCCGGTAGGCCCTCGTCTCGGAGTAGCCGTCGACCCGGCCGACGAGTTGACCGTCGATTCGCACTTCGCTGATGCCCGCCGACGGGGTTGTTCGCGACTCGATGCTGATCCCGATGCCGGTGAATTGCAGTGAATAGCTCGACGACATCGATTTGATGAAGCTGACGCTTCCACCGAGGTCGGCCGGGTTGGAAGCGGTTGCCCAGGTGCCGGTCCAGTCGATGTACGGGGATGTGTTGTCGACCCGATTGATGACCGGATCCGCTTCCGGGGCCGGGGCCGGGGCCGGCGCCGGAGCCGCGAGAGCGTTCTTCGCGATGACCTTCGCCCACGTCGCCGCGGCGATCATCGCCTGGCCCGAGACCGAGGGGTGGAAGTAATCCCGCGTCGAGATGTCGGCCATCGTGATGTCCAAGTCGTGAACGGCGTCGTCGTCGCCCGTGCAGTTCTCGGCCGCAGCACATGCGGCGCCGATCGCCGCGTTCAGGTCCTCGACTCGGTCCTCGACCGCTGCTCGACGCGACTGGGCCGCCGCGGACCGGTCTGTCGGGTCGGCGAGCATGATCGGACATGCGCCCACGACCGCCCAGGTGAGACGTGCAAGCGGATTGTCACTGGCCGTCTCGTACAGGCGCATCAGGCTGGGGATCGATGCGACGAAGATCGCGGCGGATGGCAGTCCGTCATTGAGGATGGCCAAAGTCTTGTCGAAGTCCGCGCGAACTTGCTTGACCGTCGGCAGATCGGCGAGGGTCTCCGAGTGACAGATGTTGTTGCCTCCGGACAGCACCGTCACGTAGTCGGCCTTGCGCGCGACGGCAGCTGCCGCCTGGTCGATCAGATCGGATGTCTCCGTCCCGCCTTGCGCGAGGTTGTAGGCGGTGGGGTTCGACCCCGTGGCTGCGATGATGCGCGCCCGGTGGGACACGACGGACGCGGACGTTCCCGAGGACCAGCTGTTGAGAAGATTGTCGCCACTCGTCCCGTCCGCAACGCTCGCACGTGAGACCGAGTCACCGAGTGCGGCCATCACCTTCGGGGCGATCAGCGCGGGAGCGGCGCTCGCACTCGTGGTCGCTGCGGTCGCGACGCTGGGTGGAGCCACGAGGCCGAGCGTGAGAGCGACGGCTACGAGATAGGGCAGGGCACGACGATTACCGGTCATTGGCGTCCATCCTTCGTGGTGGCGAAGCATCGCGACGCTGGGACCCTGGGTCCCCTTACCGTACCGAACTGGTGAACCGGTTCTGCGGTGGGATCCGACTAAGAATCTCGTCTGTCTTGTCGGACTCCTCTGGCATCGACGTCCTGTTCTACCGTCTACTCTGCGCGATGCGTCTGGCTCTGCGGAATATCTCCGCGTGCTGGCTGTTGCCGGTGGAATGACCCGTATCGGAAACAGCTCACTCGACGTCCTCCCCCTGGCCCTCGGCGGCAACGTCTTCGGTTGGACAGCCGACCGCGACGCGTCGTTTGCCATCCTCGACGCATTCCACGCCGGCGGCGGCGACTTCGTCGACACGGCCGACTCCTACAGTGCGTGGGTGCCCGGCAATTCAGGGGGCGACAGCGAGCGGATCATCGGCGAGTGGCTCGCCTCCCGCCGCCCGGAGGGTGTTGTCATCGCGACGAAAGTCAGCCAGCACCCCGAGTTCAAGGGCCTGTCGGCGAAGAACGTCCGGGCCGCCGCGGAGGCGTCGCTCGAGCGCCTCGGCGTCGAGACGCTCGATCTGTACTACGCGCATTTCGATGATGCGAGTGTTTCCCTCGACGAGACTGTCGCGGCATTCGGCGACCTCGTGACCGATGGACTCGTACGGTACATCGCCGTGTCGAACTACAGCGCGGCGCGCATCCGGGACTGGGTCGGTCTCGCCCAGGCGGCCGGCAGCGATCTGCCGGTCGCCATCCAGCCCCACTACAACCTCGTCCATCGTGACGCGGAGCAGGAGATCGTGCCCGTCGCGGAGGAGTTCGGGCTGAGTCTCATCCCGTACTACGCACTCGCGAGCGGATTCCTCACCGGCAAGTATCGTTCGATCGACGCCGCCGGTCACTCGTCACCGCGCGCCGGTGGAGCATCGAAGTATGCGACATCCCAGGGTCTGGAGATCATCGATGCGCTGGAGGGGATCGGAAGGTCTCATGACGCGTCGATCACCGCGACAGCGCTCGCGTGGCTGCGCCAGCAGCGCGCTGTCGTCGCACCGATAGCGAGTGCGTCGCGTGTCGACCAGGTTGCCGACCTCCTCCAGGGTGCCCGGATCGAGCTGACCGGGGACGAGCTGGGCGAACTGAACCGGGTTTCGCAATGGAGCCCCGCCGCCGTCTGACCGACCTGTCCGTAAGACGAGCACCGACACGCCTACTGCCGCCAGGCATCCTCCGCAAGCCCCTCCAGTCCCGGTGGCCGCGACGTACGTTTGCCGAACCCACCTCTGACAAGGACGGTTCGCCATGCCCGAGACATCCGCTCATCATCAAGTGCTCGTCATCGGCGGCGGCAACGGCGGTGTCTCCGTAGCCGCGCGGCTGCGCCGCATGGGAGTCGAGGGCATCGCGCTCGTCGAGCCCCGCGAGCAGCACCTGTACAAGCCGCTGTTCTCCCACGTCGCCGGCGGCACTGCACGTGCCGGTATGACCGTCAGGCCGCAGCGCGATGTGACTCCCAAAGGCGTGAAGTGGATCCAGGATGCCGTGGCTTCGATCGATCCCGACACGAACACCGTGGCGCTCGAGAGCGGTGCGATCGTGTCATATGGGCACGTGATCGTCTGCCCTGGCGTCCAGCACGACTGGGAAAGTGTGCCCGGACTCGCCGAGGCGCTGAAGACGCCGAGTGCGGCATCCCATTACGAGTACGCCCTGGCCGCGAAGGCTTCGCCGCTGCTGCGAGATGTGAGAAGCGGGACGGTCGTGTTCACGCAGCCTTCCGGCCCGGGCTCGTGCGAGGGTGCGGCGCAGAAGCCGATGTACCAGGCATGCGACTACTGGCGCGCGACGGGGGTGCTCGACGACATCCGGGTGATCATGGTGGTACCTACCGGGACCGTGTTCGGGCTGCCCGCGATCGACCGTGAGCTCGACCGGAACATCGCGAAGTATGGAATCGAGCTGCGGCCGCGCAGCGAGCTGCTCGAAGTGGATTCGTTAGCCGGAGAGGTCGTCATCGGCGGACCCGAGGGCACCGAGCGGCTTCGCTACGACGTGCTGAATGCCGTTCCGCCGCAATCCGCGCCGGACTGGGTCAAGCGGTCTGCCCTGCCGTCGCCCGGCGACGATGGCGGCTACGTCGAGGTCGACCCCGAGACACTTCGGCACCCGCGTTTCCCGAACGTGTGGACGCTCGGGGATGCCGCGGCGACGACGAACTCGAAATGCGGCGGCGCGCTGCGCAAGCAGACACTCGTGGTCGCCAAGAACCTGGTCGCGGTCCTGCGCGGCGACCAGCCGTCATCGCGCTACGACGGCTATGCGGTGTGCCCCTTCACCGTGTCACGCTCGACGGTCGTATGGGCCGAGTTCGACGACCGCGGCGACCTCAAGCCCACGATCCCGTTCTGGAAGACCATGTACCGTGAGAGCCCGGTGTCGTGGATCTTCGACCGGCACGTCCTGCCCTGGGTGTACTGGAACCTGATTCTGACCGGTCGTGCGTAGCCCGAGGGCTCAGCCTCGCGTGCCCACCCACCCGAGGCTGGGCGCGACGAGCGTCGCGAACGACTCGATCACCCGCAGGTTGAACTCCACGCCGAGCTGGCTGGGGATCGTCAGCATGAGCGTGTCTGCCAAGCGGATGGCGGCGTCATCCAGCAGCTGCTCGACGAGCACGTCAGGCGCTGCCGCGTAGGTCTTGCCGAACGTCGATCGCATGCCGTCGATGACCCCGATCTGGTCACCGTCCTGCCGGCCTCCGAAGTACATGTGATCTTCGGCGGTGACGAGCGGAAAGATCGAGCGGCTGACCGACACTCGCGGGTCGCCCGCGTGCCCGGCTTCGCGCCACGCGGCACGGAACGCGTCGATCTGCTGCGCCTGCAGCTCGTCGAACGGCAGGCCGCGGTCTTCGGTGAGCAGCGTGGACGACATCAGATTCACGCCGACGCGACCTGCCCACTCCGCGGAGTCGCGATTGCCGGCGCCCCACCAGATGCGGGACCGCAGCCCGGGGGAGTGCGGCTCGATGCGCTGCATCCCGGTGGCGCCGGCGCCGAACGCGGATGCACCGTCGCGGGCGGCGAGCCCTTCGCCCTCGACCGCCTTCAGGAAGAGGTCGAAGTGCTCCCGGGCGATGTCGGCGCCGCGCGGATCCTGCGATCCGGTGTACCCGAACGTCTCGTAGCCGCGCACGACCGTCTCGGGTGACCCGCGGCTCACACCGAGTGCCAGCCGTCCGCCGCTGATGAGGTCGACGGATGCCGCCTCTTCCGCGAGATACAGCGGGTTCTCATAGCGCATGTCGATGACGCCGGTGCCGACCTCGATCCGCTCGGTGCGCGCTGCGATCGCAGCGAGCAACGGCATGGGCGAGGACTGCTGGCGGGCGAAGTGATGCACCCGGAAGTACGTGCCGTCGACGCCGAGGTCGTCCATGCCCTGGGCGAGATCGATCGCCTCCAGCATCGAGTCCGCAGCCGTGAGCTGCCGGCCACCGCCGAGGGGGCCGTAGTGTCCGAACGAGAGGGTTCCGAAGCGCTGCATGACGAGAGCAACCGTAGCCGTCCGGCATCCATTCCGGTGAATGAAATCCGGTCGGGGTCGAACCGCGCTGGGTACGCTGAGGGTATGACAACCCTCGTGCTCACCGTGGTAGGAGATGATCGAGCGGGCCTCGTGGCCGCCGTGGCCGAGGTCATCGGCGGGCACGGCGGCAACTGGGAGAACAGCCAGCTCGCCGAACTCGCCGGAGCGTTCGCGGGGATCATCGAGGTCACGGTCGCGCCCGACCGCGCCGACGCTCTACGCGACGCGCTGTCGGCGGTCGAGGGTCTCGTGACCGTGGCCGTGCCGGCCGGCGTCACCACCACCGATGCCATCGATGCCGCACCTGCCCGACAGTTCGCCTTCCAGGTGCTCGGCAACGATCACCCGGGCATCGTCCACGAGGTGTCGTCCACCCTGAGCCGACACGGCGTGAGCATCGAGCGGATGACGACCGCGACCCGCGATGCCGCGATGGCCGGCGGGCGACTGTTCGAGGCGACGATCGCGGCGAGCGTGCCGTCTTCCGTCGACATCGATGGCCTCACGTCAGCGCTCGAGCAGCTCGCCGCCGAACTGCAGGTCGACGTCGCGCTGCTCGAGTGAGCGCTCAGACGATGCGGATCCGCCCGCGACAGCCGACGACGCGCCGCGCATCGCGGAGGTCTGGGAGGCGGCATGGCGTGATGGCCACGTCGGCAACATCCCGGATGAGCTGCTGGTGCACCGGGGCTCGGCGTCTTTCCGCACCCGCACCTCGGCGATGCTCGACCGCACATCCGTCGCGGAGATCGACGGTCTCATCGTCGGATTCGTCACCCTCACACACGACGAGGTCGATCAGCTGATGGTGGATGCCTCGGCTCGAGGCACAGGCGTCGCGGGGGCCCTGCTCAGCTTCGGAGCGCGCCGATTGATCGAATCGGGCAACGGGCACCCCTGGCTCGCAGTCGTCACCGGCAACGCCCGGGCGCGTCATTTCTATGAGCGCGAAGGATGGCGCGACGCGGGCCACCTCGACTACGAAGCGCCCATCGACGGTGGCACCGTGACCGTGTCGTGCCGCCGCTACGAACTGATCCGCGACGACATCACCGCGGAGCAGCATCCGGAACCGCCGGCGGCGGGTACACGCGGCGCAGGATGATGCGCTGCCCGAGCGTCCACGCGACGCTGACGAGCAGGTAGAGGCCCGCGGCGAGCGGAACGAAGATCGCGACGACCGCGGTTGCGAACTGCAGCAGGCCGAGCAGCCCGACGGGCGCACGCCGCAGCGCCGAATCCTCGGATGCCGTGGTGGGGCGGAACAGTCGCCGCGTCGCCTCGCCGACGGTCGCGATGAGCAGCACGAGCGCGCCGAACACGAGCAGCGTCCCGGCGTCCGGGGACGCGGCTGCGAGTGCGCCCGCAAGACTCGAGCCGAGCGGCACACTGAGCAGCGTTCCGGTGAGGAGCTCGTTCGGGTGGCCGTCGATCAGCGCGTGGAGGAAGACCGCGTACAGCACGCCCACGATCGGCGCCTGGACGAGGATCGGCAGGCAGCCGGCGAACGGCGAGGCGTTCTCGTCGCGATACAGCTGCATCGTCTCGCGCTGCAGGCGCTCGGGGTCTTTGCGATGGCGCTTCTGCAGCTCGCGCAGCTTCGGGGCGAGGCGCGCCCGGGTCTGTTCTGCCCGTGCCTGGGCGATGCCCGCCGGAATGAGCGCGGCGCGGACGATCAGACTGACGAGGACGACCGCCGCGGCTGCGGCGGACACCCCGACGAGTGGTTGCAGCAGCGAGACAAGGCTCATGAGGCCCGTGTAGGCGAGGTCGAGGATGGCGGCGATAGGAGGGAAGGCGTACAGGTCCACAGTGGTATCCGTTCTTCGGAGCGATCAGGGGCTGATCGGCCGCGAAGGGATGCCGCGAGCACGCCGCTCACGCCCGTGGGGCGTGCGGCGTCCGAGGCTTCGGACTTACGCGACCGAGGCCGCGAGGCCGGGTGCCCGAGGGCGCGGATGACCAGACGCATCCGGGTCGCTCTGCGAGAGCGGGGAGGAGATGTCCATCGCACGCGCGGGATGCGCGGGTGAAGAGCGCCCGGCATCCGGAAGAGTCAGCGTCAGCAGCGAGGTCAGCAGAACGGCGGCCGACACGAGGGCGAGCGTGACGCCGAGGGCGCCGATCGAGCCGGGGTCGGATGTCGCGATGAGGCCGAGTGTCGCGAGCAGAAGCTGCAGCGCGGAGGTCAGCGAATCGAACACGTCCAGCTCCTTTCCCACTCCGGGGCACTCACGCTACACCGGTGCCTGTCCCGCCGCGTGCTGCGTGCCTACGATGGCAGGAGCACGCGCGATCCGGAGGGAGAGGCCGATGGTTCAAGTCCGTGTGGCGGGTGTCGCGCTCGACGCGTCGGGTCAGCACGTCATTCTCTTGAAGCCCATCGATGAGATCCCCGGCGAGGGCATGGTGCTGCCGATCTGGATCGGTCAGCTCGAGGCCACGTCGATCCTCGTCGCGGTCGAGCAGGCGCCCGTGCCTCGACCGCTCGCGCATGATCTCATGCGCGAGATCCTCGAGACCCTCGGCGCCTCGGTGGTGCGCATCGAGGTCAGCCGTATCGAGGAAGGCACGTTCTACGCGGAGATCACGCTGTCGACACCGCTCGGCGAGCGCGTCATCGATGCGCGCCCATCGGATGCCGTGGCCCTCGCGTCTCGCGTCGGGGCCGGCATCTGGGTCGCGTCGGCGGTGATGGAGGATGCCGGCGTGCCGGACGTGCTCACCGAGACCGATGCCGCCGAGCGGATGGATGAGTTCAAGCGGTTCCTCGACGAGGCGAGCCCCGAGGACTTCGAAGGCTGAGGGCAGGTTCTGCGACTCAGCACCCGGACTCAGCGCCCGGACCCGCTGCGGTTATTCGTTGCCGATGCTCTTGTCGATGGTGTCGCGGACTCCGTCGACCTTGTCGTCGTGCTCATCCGGCGCGAGCTTCTTCACGAATTCCGCACCAGCGTCCAGCGCGCTGTCGCTGATGCCCTCCGCCTGCTCGCTGTGGATCGCTTCGTCGATCTTGTCCTTGTTCTGGTCGAGGAAATCCTTGCCCTTGTTGACGAGGTCGTCGATGCCCATCGTGCACTCCATCCGTGTGGCCAGCTGGTCCGTCCATCGTAGGGATCAGTGTCCATGCCCGACACCCCTGTTGGGCTCGGCGAGCCGGGTCTACCCTCGAATCGAGCCATCTTGGTGGACCGCGGAGTCCGGATCCTGAGGAGCGTTGACCATGGATCAAGAGCAGCTGGCGGAGTTGCATGCCCGCGCCGAGGCACAGCTCGGGAGCATCCCCGGCGTGGTGGGCGTCGGATACGGACTCAAGGAAGTCGGTGGCCTCACCACCGAGGCACGTGCGTTTCGCGTCTATGTCCGCGAGAAGAAGCCCGAGGCGGAGGTGCCGGCCGGCGAGGTGCTGCCGCGCGAGTTCGAGGGCGTGCCGGTCGACGTGCTGGTGGTCCGCGAGTTCGAGCCACTGCACTGCGAAGACATGACGCAGCACCATCCGCTCATCGGCGGCATCAGCGTCACGAACTTCAGGCAGGGCGCCGCCAACATGTACGGCTCGGGCACGCTCGGGTTCTTCGCGACGCTCAACGGCGTCGCGGGGCCGAAGAATGTGGTCCTCGTCTCCAATCGCCACGTTCTGATGGCCAACGGCGCATCCGAGGGCAACGCGATCTATCAGCCCAGGTACATCGAGCAGGCAGGCGCCGTCGTGCTGGATCTCAGCCCTGAGTCCAGACGCGGGGTCGCCGAGATCCACGACGCCGGGGTCGAGGGCAACCACTCCTTCGCCTACCCGGGTGAGGCCGCTCAGAACTACTACGTCGATGCATCCACTGCGCTGCTCAACATCTCGGTCTCCAGTTGGTGCAAGTCCAACTGCGGGGTGTCGTACAAGGACGAGATCAGACAGCTCGACATCGGTGGCAACAACAGGATCGAGGGCGTCGCCCGAGTCGCTCAGGCCGATCTGGACGCGGGGGACTACGCGGTGTTCAAGGTGGGTCGCAGGACCGGCAAGACTGTCGGCAGGATCGTCGACATCGCCGCCGTACTGACCACCGCCGAGCGGGTCATCGAGATCGATCCCACTCAGCCCGACTGCGACGGGATCAATCAGTTCGTCGCTGAAGGCGACTCCGGCTCCGCACTCATGAATGCCCAGAACATGCTGGTGGGGCTCGTGTTCGGCAGGGGAAAGGGGGCGGAAGCCCACAAGGGGTTCGCCTCCCACATCCATCCGGTGATGGACAGGCTCAAAGCCACGCCGATCAGCACGGCGAATCCTCCGGTCTCGCCGGCCGGACAGATCGCGAAAGGCCGTGCGGCGACTGCGGCGGGCGAAGAGGATCGCAGCATGCAGCTTCGGCAGCGGGCGCAGGGCAGTCCAGGCAGCGCTCAGCTGTACGCCGCATTCGAAGCGCACCGCGAAGAAGCGGTCGGCCTGGTCAACTACCATCGCCCGGTCACCGTCGCCTGGCACAAAGGCAAGGGTCCGGCGTGGCTCGCCCATTTCGCCGAGAACGCGCGCCGCCCCGAGCATCAGATCCCGCACGAGATCGACGGGGTCACCCGTCGGGACCTCGTGACGAGGCTCGCCGATGCCTTGGATGCCGCGGGCAGCGACGGACTGCGCGCTGCGGTCAGCACCTATCGAGGCGCGGTGCTGGCGATGATCGACGGCTTCGACGACCTCCACGAGCTCATCGGTCGCATCGACGAGAACCCGGCTCCTGCCTGAGCCGGTAGCGTCGATCGCGTGAACTCGCGAGACAGCACGAACGACTCCTCGTCCGCCGACCCGCGTCCTGCCGCGCCGTGGTGGACCAGCGCGGTCGTCTACCAGATCTATCCGCGCTCTTTCCAGGACTCCGACGGCGACGGCATCGGCGACCTTCGCGGCGTGCTCCAGCGGATCGATCACCTCGTCGAACTCGGCGTGGACGTCGTCTGGTTCTCCCCGGTGTACCGCAGCCCGCAAGACGACAACGGCTACGACATCAGCGACTATCAGGATGTCGACCCGATCTTCGGGTCGCTGGCGGACCTCGACGAGGTCGTGGCCGCCCTGCACGCACGCGGCATGCGCGTGGTCATGGATCTCGTCGTCAATCACACGAGCGACGAGCATCCGTGGTTCGTCGAGTCGCGCGGGTCGAAGGACAACCCGAAGCGCGACTGGTACTGGTGGCGCTCCGCACGACCCGGGTTCGATGGCGGAGCTCCGGGAGCTGAGCCGACGAACTGGGGGTCGTTCTTCTCCGGTCCGACGTGGGAGTACGACGAGGCGACGGACCAGTACTACCTGCACCTGTTCAGCCGTAAGCAGCCCGACCTCAACTGGGAGAACCCGGAGGTCCGCGAGGCGGTCTACGCGATGATGCGGTGGTGGATCGACCGCGGGATCGACGGATTCCGTATGGACGTCATCAACCTGATCTCCAAGGTGGTGGCGGCAGACGGCTCCCTCGAAGACGGACCGGTCGCGGATGGACGGTACGGCGACCTGTTCCCGCACAGCGTGAACGGTCCGCGCCTGCACGAGTTCCTCCAGGAGATGCACCGCGAGGTGTTCGATGGACGCCGCGACACCCTGCTGCTGGTCGGCGAGACGCCGGGCGCCACCGTCCACGACGGCAAGCTGTTCACCGACCCCGCCCGGCATGAACTGGACATGATCTTCACGTTCGAGCACATGGGGCTCGACCATGGACCGGGCGGTCGCTTCGACCGGCGTCCGCTCGACCTGCTCGATCTGAAGGCCACCCTCAGTCGATGGCAGACGGGTCTTCAGGCGGCGGGATGGAACGCGCTGTACTGGGAGAACCACGATCAGCCGCGCATCGTTTCGCGCTTCGGTGACGACGGGTTGTATCGGCGCGAGTCCGCGACAATGCTCGCCACCGTGCTGCACCTCCATCGCGGAACCCCCTACGTCTACCAGGGCGAAGAGCTCGGCATGACGAACGCCCATTTCGCCGCACTCGCCGACTATCGCGATATCGAATCGCTGCGCTTCGCCGACGAAGCGGGCCGGCTCGGTCACCTCACCGACGAGCAGATCCTGGATGGACTGACATTCGGCAGTCGGGACAACGCCAGAACCCCGGTGCAGTGGGATGCCACACCCGGCGCCGGATTCACCACGGGCAAGCCGTGGCTCTCGATCAACCCCAACCACGAGACGGTGAACGCCGACGCAGAACGGCGGGATGCGGCATCCGTCTTCCACCATTACCGTCGGCTCATCGCGCTCCGTCACGACGACGATGTGGTGCGGCACGGCGACTTCGAGTTGATCCTCGCGGATGACCCGCATGTGTACGCGTTCACCCGCAGCCTCGACGGCCGCTCGCTTGCCGTCTTCGCCAACTTCACCGGCGATCCTCGCACGGTTCCCGTGTCGTTCACGGCGACCTCCGATGCGCTCGTCATCGGGAACTATCCCGACGCGCCTTCATCAGACTCCGACACGGTGAGTCTGCGCCCCTGGGAAGCCGTGGTCTACCGGGTCACGGGCGCCTAGGGTCACGTCACGGAGATCAGCGAGCGCTGCCAGCCGGACGACCCGTTCGGCGCGATGGGTGAGCGCTCCTCGATCTGCAGGTCGCCGTTCTTGTTGACGGCGCGAACGCCCACGTAGTGGGTGCCGGGCGTGGCATCCCACTCCATGAACCACTGCACCCACGTGTCGCTGTTGATCGGGGTGGAGAGCGTCGCGGGCACCCACTCGCCGTCGTCGATCTTCACCTCCACCCGCTCGATCCCCACGGACTGCGCCCACGCGACACCCGCGATCGGGATGCGGCCCGCGCTGACCGGCTTGCCGAGCTTCGGCGTGTCCACGCGTGACGAGAACTTGATCGGAGCCTCAGCGCTGTACCCGCGGGGAGTCCAGTACGCCTCATCCTGTGCGAATGTCGTGACCTTGAGCTCGGTGAGCCACTTGGTCGCCGAGACGTAGCCGTACAGTCCGGGCACGACCATGCGCACCGGGAAGCCGTGTTCGAGGGGGAGGGGCTCGCCGTTCATCGAGACAGCGAGGATCGCATCCAGCCCGTCATCCGTCAGTGCAGACAGCGGCGTGCTCGCGGTGTAGCCGTCGATGCTGCGAGACAGCACCATGTCGGCGCCCGCCTGCGGACCGGCCAGTTCCAGGATGTCGCGGATCGGCACTCCCGACCACATCGCGTTGCCGACGAGCTCGCCCCCGACCTCGTTCGAGACGCACGTGAGGGTGATCGCGTACTCGTCCAGCCCCATGGCGAGCAAGTCGTCGAAGCTGAGCTCGACGCGCTTGTCGACCATGCCGTCGATCACGAGCCGCCACGACGCGGGATCGATGGCAGGCACCGTGAGCGCGGTGTCGACGCGGTAGAAGTCCTCGTTGGCTGTGAACAGCGAGCTGAGGCCCGGGATGTCGAGCTCGGCGCCGTCGGGCACGGTCACCGTCGTGCGGGGTGCCGGCAGGCGCAGGGCGCGGCGGATCGCATCCACGGATGACGTCGCCACGCTGACCGCTCGCGCCGTCACGCCGACGATGATCGCGGACGCGCCTGCGATCCCCGCCAGGGCGAAGAAGCGGCGGCGGTCCATGCCGTTCGAAGCGGGTGACGTGGTGCCTGCTCGTTCTCGACCACCCGTCGACGCGCGCCAACCCCTGAGACGTCGGCACAGCAGGACGAGCACGACGGATCCCGCCACCGTGCCCAGCACGGGGGGCAGGAACGAGAGCGGCGTCACGCTGGCCCGCGTGACGATCGCGCCGATCGACAGGGCACCGGCGATCCCGAGCGCGACGACGCCGAGCGGTGGTCGCACGAACTCCAGCACGCCGGCGATTGCGGAAGCGATCACCACCGCGAGTCCGAGCCCGGCCAGGAGTGCGATCTTGTCGTACTCGCCGAAGGTGGCGATCGCGAACTCCTTGAAGGGCTGCGGAACGATGTCGATGACGAACGATCCGACCGCGAGGATCGGACTCGCACTCCGTGCGACCAGGAGGGCTGCAAGCTCGGCCGTCGCGAGGAACACGGCTCCGCTGATCACGCCCGCGAGAGCGCTCCACACGAGGAACCTCAACCCGCCCGTACGTTCGCTCACGTGGATCTCCTTACGGCCGAGTCGGTGTACGTGAGTTACTTCGGAGTCGACGCGCCAACGGATCGGACGCGGCGAGGCTGCGGCGAGACGTTGTGGTCACGGACTCCTTGTCGTCGTCGGTGGAGAGGCGCCCCGACCGGCCGTGTCTGGGAGGTGACTTCACGCTAGGATTCCTTCGCTGACCGACCGAGGACTCTCCTGACGATCTCGGCCACCGAGGAAGAACCGTGAGCGAACCGCGCATCGTGATCGTCGGATTCCCCTCCGCCCAGATCCTCGACATCACCGGCCCGCTCGAGGTCTTCTCCACCGCGTCACGCTTCCTGCGAATACCCCGGTACGCAACGGAGTTGGTCAGCACGGACGGCGGGTCGGTCCTCTCGACGAGCGGACTCGCGTTCGGAACAGAACCGATCGAGCAGGTGATCGGGCCGATCGACACACTCGTGGTCTCCGGCGGAAGAGACATGGATCAAGCGGCCGCAGACATCAAGCTGATCGACAACATCCAACGGCTCGCAGCCCAATCGCGTCGAGTCACGTCCGTCTGCTCGGGCGCGTTCCTTCTCGCCGCTGCGGGACTTCTCGACGGTCGGCGCGCAACCACCCACTGGGCGGAGTGCGCGGATCTCGAACGTAACTACCCGGGGATCTCGGTCGAGCCTGACGCCATCTATGTGCAGGATGGCAACATCTGGACCTCGGCCGGCGTGACGGCAGGAATCGACCTTGCGCTCGCGCTGGTCGCCGACGACTACGGACGAAAGGCGGCCGCGACCGTCGCCCGCCGCCTCGTCGTCTACCTTCGCCGCTCTGGCGGACAGGCGCAGTTCTCCGCAGTGCTTGCCGCCCAGTCGGCGAATGACGAGCCCATCCGCGACTTGCTCGACTGGATCCCCGACAACCTCACAGCTGACCTGTCGATTCCGGCGATGGCCGTGCGCACCCATTTGTCCGATCGGCAGTTCAGCCGCGTGTTCAAGTCGGAGGTCGGAATCACACCTGCGGAACATGTGGAGGCGGTGCGGATGGAGGCGGCGTGCCGCCTTCTCGAGACCACACTCCTGGGGATGGAGGAGATCGCGCGGGCGTGCGGTTTCGGCACTCCGGAGACGATGAACCGCGCCTTCCGGCGACGCCTCAACACGACGCCCGGCGACCACCGGCACCACTTCGGGCCCGTGTGACGCCGATCGCGCGAGTGGCAACGGGCAGCCACATCCGGGATCACGTGCCCAGGGACTCGCCGCTGCGAACGGATGCGACCACGTCGAGAATCGCCTGAGTGGTGGCAGCGGCGCCGTCGGGATCGGACACCAGCCCGTCGTGGCTTGCATCCTCGATAACCCGGTGGACGCTGTCGGTCGACAAGGCGGCCATCTGATCCTGGGCGACGAACCACGCGGGATCGTTCCCCAGGCGTGCCGTCAGGACGAACAGCGGCTTGCCGCCGAAGTCCTCGAGGGATGCCGCTTGCTTCACGGCGTCGCCGGCGTCGGCATACTCGTCGATGGTGCTGCGAAGATCGCGAGCTGTGGCGCCGAACAGGTGGCCGAGTCCGAGCTGGGCAGAGGCCGACGCCAACGCGAAGACGCGGTCCATGACGTACGGGTGGACCGCGTAGTCCGGCACCGCTGCGTTGGGTGCGGTCGAGTCGATGAGCACCATGCCGGAGACCTCACTCGGGTAGAGAGCGGCGAAGGTCTGCACGTAGAGCCCACCGAACGAGTGGCCCGCGAGCACATACGGTCCGGGAACCTGTGCGCGCTGAAGCAGGGTGTGAAGGTCGGCCGCGATCTGGATTCCGTGGGGGGAGGTCTGTGCGGACTCGCTCCACCCGCGTCCTGCCCGGTCGTAGACGCACACCCGAGTGTCGCCGGCCACCGCTGCGGAGATCCGCCCGAGGTCGGACGACATCGCGCCCCCGCCCGCTTCCATGACGACGGTAGGGCTGCCGGACCCCGTGCAGTACAGGTGCAGGCTGTGATCGCCGACATCGATCAGCTGTCCCGGCATGGGGTTCGCCTGCGCATCCGCAGCCTCACCGATGGCCTGGTAGCCGCCGCCGATCGAGGCGCCGGCGAGCAGGACACTGACTGCGTAGAGCCCCCAGCGATTCCGCGAGCCGCGCAGGGCTCGGCGTGCGCGCACGATGATCCAGATCGACAGCGCCAGCATCACAGGCGGCCAGATCCAGTTGAGCACCGGCTGCACAGCGGAGCCGAACAGTACGAGGAGAACACCGCTCAGACCCATCAGCAGTGCCGGCGCGAATGCCCATCGCTGGGGCTGGTCGGTGAGCCGGGCCGAAAGGATGGCCAGCATCGCCCAGCCGAGCGCGAACCCGCACAGCACCGAACCTGTGACGGCGCTCTGGGTCGCCGGCCCGAACGGGGCGACGACGAGGAGAACGGCAGCGGCGAGTCCGGCGGCGAGCGAACCGAGCAGGACGAATCCGATCCGTGCCGTGCGTGCTGGAGCGCGGCCCAGCGGGTCGTTCTGCCCCCGATCCTCTGTCGTCAGGGTGGCGATGAGATTCGACGTGGTGGTCACAACGGGCTCCGATCCTTGGATACCGCGGCGTGAGGAGCGCGGCATGTTTGTGCGGATGCACTCACGCTAGAAGCCGTTGACCGGCCCACCTAGGACACGAAGTTGACGATCTCGGACACGTGGCCGAGATCGTCAACTTCGTGTCCTAGGTGCGGCTCGTATCCGTCCATACCGTGAAATATGCCCCCGCCAATTGACGATGAATCGAGACCAGGTGCGACCCCAACGCAGTGCCGACATGCGGTGGCTGTGGCTGTTCACGACCGCCGCCGTCACGGCGATCGTGATCGCGTTCGGGCGCTGCAAGAGCAACGAGCGAATCGCGCGGACGATCGCAGACGGCGTCGCCCGTCGGCGAAGCGAACCGACTCCGCACCGTCTCGTCGAGTCGCATTCCGTCCTCTCACCACCCACTTGGAGAATCTCATGGCACGCATCTTCCGCCGGATCGGAATGATCGCCCTGTCGGCGGTCATCGCGGTTGTCTCATTCGCAGCGATCGTGGTCGCCGGCATTGTCCAGTCCGGCCAGCCGTCATCCGCCGCCATCTCACCGTCCGAACCGGTTCCGATTACGGCACAGCACGTGGCTGCGCCGGCCGAGTTG
Organism: Microbacterium pumilum; assembly: GCF_039530225.1. Taxonomy (NCBI): domain Bacteria; kingdom Bacillati; phylum Actinomycetota; class Actinomycetes; order Micrococcales; family Microbacteriaceae; genus Microbacterium; species Microbacterium pumilum. The sequence continues at coordinate 3,815,565 of NZ_BAAAOH010000001.1, read as the reverse complement.
CGGCCTCTCGTCGTCGCGGTGGTGCTCGGGCAGTCGGGAACCGACGCCGCCGACGCCCTGGCTCCCTACGAAGTGCTCACCAGCTCGCCCGCCTTCACCGTCTACACGGTCGCGGCGGCGACTCAGCCCGCGGCCCTGGACGGTGGCATGGCCATCGCGCCCGACCACACGTTCGCAGACGTCGAGTCCGGGGCCGCGCCCGCGCCGGATCTGATCGTCGTGCCCGCGGTCAACCTGCCCGACGGCCCGGAAGAGCAAGCGGCCCGTGAGTTCATCGCCACTCGCTACGCCGCCGGCGCCCGGGTGCTCGGCATCTGCGCAGGATCCCGTCTGCTGGCCGCATCCGGCATCCTCGACGGGAGCACCGCGACCTCGCACTGGTCGCGAATCGGTGCCCTCGAGGAATCCCGCCCGGCGGTGACGTGGGTCCGCGGCGAGCGCTATGTGCAGGACGGGCGAATCACCACCACCGGTGGAGTCACCTCCGGCATCCCGGGAACGCTCAAGGTGATCGCCGACATGGCCGGACCGGCGGAGGCGACGCGCGTCGGCTCAGAGGTCGCATACCCGGGATGGTCCCTCGACGGACCAACGCGCATGCCGGCGCAGTCGTTCGGCACCGAGGATGCGGGAGTCCTCCTCAACACCGCCTTTCCCTGGTCCCGCCCGACGATCACCGTCGAACTGCCCGAGGGCGTGGGGGAGATCGACGCCGCCGCACTGTTCGAGGTCTACACCTACTCGCAAGCGGTCTCGACGAACGCCGTCTCCGCCACCGGAACCGTTCACACTCGCCACGGCCTGACGATCCGCACCGGCCGGACGGGCGAGGACACCGACACCGCGACCCTCGTCGCGGGCAGCCTCGTCGGACGCGCGGGGTTCGGCGGGTTCGATGCGGCGATCGAGCAGCTCGCGCGCACCACCAGTCGGGAGATCGCCGTGTCCGTCGGCAAGATGCTCGAGTACCCGCTCGACCGCACGACTCTCAGCGATGCGCCCGCCCCGGACAGCTGGCGCGCTCCCGCCCTCCTCGCCACCGCCGTGCTGCTCGCAGCCGCGTTCGGCGGCATCCCCTGGGCTGTGCGCCGGACGGCGGTGCGCCGGCGACCGTAACGGGTGACGACCCCGCTGAGTGCCGAGGCGATCCCCGTTCCGGTGGCGCTCGCGGCGCCACGACCAGCCGCACGGTCCTGCGATGAGGGCGCAGGGTGCGGCCCGGGAATCCGGCCGCGGCGATAGGCGTTCTGTGTCGATGTGTATCCTGCGCGTGTCGACGTCGTCGTGATCGGTGCGGGTCAGGCTGGTCTGTCGGCCGCGTACCACCTCGCGCGACGCGGGTTCGTTTCGAGCGGACGCGCGACCGAAACAGATCAGACGTACGTCGTGCTCGACGCGAATGCCGGGCCCGGAGGAGCGTGGCAGCACCGATGGGCCTCGCTGAAGATGGCAACGGTCAACGGCATCCACGAGCTGCCGGGGTTCGCGGTGCCGCCGGCCGATGCGCAAGCGGCAAGCCGGGATGTGCTGCCACCGTACTTCGCCTCGTACGAGGAGGAATTCGCCCTCGACGTGCGACGCCCGGTGCGTGTCACCGCCGTCCGCCGCGACGACGATCGACTCGTCGTCGAGACCGATGCCGGTGTCTGGACAACGCGGTACGTCATCAACGCGACCGGCACCTGGACTCGTCCGTTCTGGCCGCACTACCCCGGCCAGAGTCGCTTCCGCGGGCGTCAACTGCACGTCGCGGATTACGTCTCGGCGGAACAGTTCGCCGGCAGGCGGGTGGTCATAGTGGGCGCCGGCATATCGGCGGTTCAGCTGCTCGACGAGATCTCGCGCGTCGCCGAAACGTTCTGGGTGACGCGGAGCGAGCCGGAGTGGTCCGAGGAGGCCTTCGACATTCCCGCCCGAGTAGCCGCGATTGCGGGCGTCGAGGATCGTGTGCGTCGCGGGCTACCGCCGGGGAGCGTGATCTCGGTGACCGGGATGCACTGGACGCCGTGGGCTCGCGCCGCGCAGGCGCGAGGAGCGCTGGTGCGGCATCCGATGTTCGCGTCGATCGAGGAGAACGGCGTGCGTATGCCTGACGGTTCGCTTGTCGAGGCGGACGTCATCCTGTGGGCGACAGGATTCCGTCCAGCGCTCGAGCATCTGGCGCCCCTGCATCTGCGCACACCGGAGGGCGGGATCCGCGTGGCGAACACGCGTGCGACCGACGAGCCGCGTCTCTTCCTCATCGGGTACGGGCCTTCGCAGTCCACCGTCGGCGCGAACCGTGCCGGTCGCGAGGCCGTGAGGGCGATCGTCGCGGATCGGCAGCCCCTCGCGGCCTGAAAGCCGCAGCGGACCGCGAGCAGCCTGGTTTGCTGCGGTGACGGTGCGCAGCCGTTCATCCACAAGAGCCGCCGAGCTCGGATGGCTCATCGAGCGGGGGGCTCGCTAGAGTTTCGTCATGGGGGAGGACGTCCCGGCACAGGAGTTCACACGCGCCGATCGCACACGTCATCGTGAGAAGGTCCGGCGCAACCTCGACGTGTTCGCGCGGATGCTGCGCGAAGCGCACTTCGACACGGACGACCCGCTGACGGGTCTGGAAGTCGAGTTGAATCTGGTCGACGAGGCCGGTGATCCGGCCTTGCGAAATGCGGAGGCCCTCGAGGCGATCGCTGACACTGCATTCCAGACGGAGCTCGGTCAGTTCAACATCGAGATCAATGTGCCGCCCGCCCGGTTGCGCGACGGGGGTCTCACCACGTTCGAGCAGGGCTTGCGGCGCAGTCTCAACGACGCCGAGGCGCGGTCGTCGGCCATCGGCGCCCACCTCGTGATGATCGGCATCCTTCCCACCCTCGCTGAGGGGCACCTACGACCCGACAGCATCAGCGCCAATCCGCGGTACCGGCTTCTGAGCGAGCAGATCCTCAACGCGCGCGGCGAGGACATCTCGATCTCCATCGACGGGCCTGAACAGCTGGTCACCACCGCGGACTCGATCCTTCCCGAGGCTGCGTGCACCAGCACGCAACTGCACGTCCAGACCTCACCGGACTCGTTCGCGGCGTACTGGAACGCCTCCCAAGCAATAGCGGGCGTGCAACTCGCGGTGTCCGCCAACTCGCCGTACCTGCTGGGCCGGGAGCTGTGGCGCGAGACGCGGATCCCGCTCTTCGAACAGGCGACCGACACGCGGAGCGAGGAGCTGAAGATACAGGGCGTGCGGCCGCGTGTGTGGTTCGGCGAGCGCTGGATCACCTCGGTGTTCGACCTCTTCGAGGAGAATGTCCGGTACTTCCCGGCGCTGCTGCCGATCGTCCACGACGACGACCCGATGGCCGTGCTCGACGCCGGCGGCATTCCGGCCCTCGCAGAGCTGCGGCTGCACAACGGCACGATCTATCGGTGGAATCGCCCGATCTACGATGTCGCCGGCGGGATGCCGCACCTGCGCGTCGAGAACCGGCTGCTCGCCGCCGGTCCCACCGTCGTCGACACCGTGGCCAACGCCGCCTTCTACTTCGGGCTCGTGCGCGCGATCGCCGAGAACGACCGACCGCTCTGGTCCCAACTGTCGTTCACGAGTGCCGAAGAGAATTTCCACACCGCCGCCCGCGACGGCATCGACTCCCAGCTCTACTGGCCGGGCGTCGGCCAGGTGCCCGCCACCGAGCTCGTGCTGCGACACCTACTGCCGCTCGCGCACCAAGGGCTCGAGGCATGGGGAGTCGAGACATCCGCCCGCGACCGCCTGCTCGGCATCATCGAAGGGCGCTGCCTCACCGGAGTCACGGGCGCCGGGTGGTTCGCGGACAGGATGCATCGTCGAGCCGACATGGAGCGCTACGACGCTCTGCGAGCCACCCTGCTCGAGTACCGCCAGGCGATGCACACGAACGAGCCCGTACACACCTGGGGCTGACGAGCACGGATGCGCCCGCCGTCTGGCACCGTGTTCCCCCCTGGATCCGGCGAGCGGTCGATTGCTCGTGCTCACGCGTCTCTCGTGCATCGCACGAATGAGAACCGGCATCCGGACGCAGGCTCGATGTCGTGCGGAGCCTGTCGTCATCGGCATGACTCCGAGTCGTCGTCCGCGCTCAGGGCTAGACGAACTTGATGGGGAACTCGGCGATGTGCAGTCCCGAGGCGCGGACGAGCTGCTCGATCATGGTGCGCTGCCCCTCGGGCGCGACGATCTGCACTCGTTCGATCCCGTCTTCCGGGGTGCCACTGCCGTCGGCCCAGAAATTGCGGACATCGTGGTCCTCGGCGAGGCGCGTGAGGAGAGCAACATAGGCGTCCTCTTCGCCCGGCTCCACGATCAGGCCGAGAGTCGACGCGTTGATCTCGAGGTGCGCTGTCGGGCCCATTCCTGCGCCAGCGAGCAGCTCGCCGGAATGCGCGACGAGCGGCAACAGGCTGGCGAGACTCGCTTCGCTTACGGCTGACTCCTCCCCGAGGGCGACGAGCGTGAGCATGCCGTCCTCCCAGATCGACGACTGAATGGCGAGACCCGGAACGACTCGGTCGATCTCCTCGACGAGACCCACTGCGTCGAAGCCGAAGCTCGGACAGGGGGAACCGCCTCCGCCGTCTTCGGGCTCGTCCGACTTCTCGTGGACTGAGACGAGTGTTGCCGTGGCGGTGTGCACGCGAAGCGACCACTGGATGTTGCCGGGATAGTCGGTCGAGCAGGCGGCATCGAGGACGCCCGGAAGGCCCCCTTCGTCGACGGTGACCGCGATCGACGATGACGGCGCGTCCACAAAGGGCGCCTCGACCCAGCGGTCACTCTCGACGCTGCTGACGCCGGGGAGGTCTTCGATCTGCGCCGCCACCGCATCGAACTCCTCGCTCGGCCGGCCGAATCGTGTGTCGTCGATCATCCAAGCGAACGTGGTGGCACCGCCCACCACGACAACCACGACCAGGACACCCACAACCGTCAGCAACGCCCAGAGAACGATCCTCGACCGCGAGCGATCACCGCTGCCCCCGGCAGGAGCATTGCTCGGTTCAGCTGGGTGCACCGCCGCCATCCGAATCACCTCCCCATCAAAGCCCGGTCCCGAGACTCCACCGAACCTATCGCGCGCCAGCAACGGACACGAGAGCAGAATGGCCACAGACCGGCTCGACGAAGGAGTACGAGATGTCTGACGACGAAGTCTTGCGATCACTCAACATCTCAGTCGCCGACTGGGAGCAGCGTGGCGACGAGACCGCCGTCGCGCGTTTCGACGAAATCCTGAGCGACGACCTGCTGTTCCGCCGCGCCAACGGGGAGGTCGTCGACAAGACCACATTCATCGCGGGGGTGAGCCCCCACAGTCCATTCGCAGACCGCACTTCCGAGGTCCTGTCGGTCCAGGTCCTCGGGAAGAACGCTCTGGTGATCGTGATGGTGACGACCACAGATCCCCAGGGAGTCGCATCTCAATTCCGCAACGTCCGCGCACTCACGCACTCCGACCAAGGCTGGCAGATCCGTTTCTGGTTCAACGAGCGCTGGGGCGCACCCACGCCGGCACACTGAGGACGTGCCTCCTGGCCGCAACCCGGGGGTACTCATGGACCAGCATCAGCGGCTCTCCGGGGGGAGGGAAACGCGCTGACGCCGAACAGTCGCCCTACCTGTTCGCGCACAAGCTCGGGCGCTTCCATGTAGGCGAAGTGGCCGCAGCCAGGCAGAACGACGAATCGAGAGTCGGGAATCGCGCCGGCAATGTGTTCTGCCAACCGGATCGGGATGAAGTCGTGCTCGCCGTGAAGGAGCAGGGTCGGCACGGCGAGGTGATGCAGCCGGGGCAGGAGATCATACGTCGGCGACGACCACGTGTCCCGGTACAGCCGCTGCTCGATCGCACGCGCCAGCAGCACCCGCTCGGGAGTGAAATGCGCGCGGAGCCGTGGGATCACTCGGTCGAGTTGATCCGTGGCGACCAGAGCGGGTCGGAAGTGCAACCTGTAGTAGTCGAGCTCGGCGTGAAGGGCTCCTGCCCGGAACGTGTCGGACGCGGCGAGGGCATCCATGGCGTTGATCTCGCTGGCAGGCCGGATGCTCCGCAGGTGACGCCGGAAGACCTCGGCGTCGTGGTGGGAGGCCGGGGCGGTGTTCATCAGAACCAGGTGCGACACGCGTTCCGGATGCCGGGTGGCGTACTCCATCGCGAGAACACCTCCCCAACTGTGCCCGAGGACTGCCACCGTCTCCAGCTCGAGATCGCTCCGGACGGCGTCCAGATCCCCCATCTCTGATATCAGGGTCACGTCCTTCGGTCGCACGCCGTCGGCCGACCGCCCCCGCCCTCGCTGGTCGTAGTACACGAGCCGGAACTTCTCGGCCAGGCGGTCGAGCTCCGGCAGGAGGTAGAAGTGGTCGAAGTCGGGGCCGCCATGCAGAACGATGATCGTCGGGCCTTCACCGATGACACGGACGCGCAGTCGAGCGCGGTCCACTGCCAGGAAGCCGTACGTTGCGCGCATTGTCGTCTCTCCCACGATTGTCATCCCCCACGACTCGAGTTGTCTCCTCCTTCCTCATGCTGGTCGCCCCCACACCCCCGCAGTATCGTCGGTCTCGGGCCGCACTGTGGAGCGCAGCTCTGCCGGCCACGGAAGGTCGCCCGCGCATTTGCGCGACGATGGAGTGCCTCGCCTCCAACGAATGAGGGATCGCATGGGCAGCGAACGACGTACCGTGACCACGGCTGACGGACGGAAGCTCGAGGTGCTGACGGCGGGTGACCCCGGCGGGTACCCGTGGCTGTGGGTTCCTGGCAGTCCGTCCCTGATGTGATGCCGGACCATCCAGGTAGCTTGAACTCGTGATCTGGGATGTCGTTTGCACCATCGTGGGCGCGGCAATCGTCATATACGGGTTGTCGGAGATCTTTCTGACGCTCGTCCACCCGCACGCACGAGGGCGGCTGACCCGCGGGATCGTCGCAGGCATCTGGAGCCTCACCGCGCGCTTCGGGCGACGAGCGCGAGCCGCATCCGGCCCGCTCGCCGCGATCACCGTCGTCCTCGCGTGGGCAGCGATTCAGGCGATCGGCTGGGCACTCATCTACCTCCCGCATGTGCCTGAGGGCTTCCTCTACTCCGACGGAATGGATCCCGCCGGGTACCCCGATGTGCTCGAGGCCCTGTACTTCTCGATGGTGTCGCTCTCAACGCTCGGCTTCGGCGAGGTCGTTCCCACCGACCCGGTCGTCCGACTGCTGTCGCCCCTGCAGGCGCTGACGGGGTTCGCGCTGCTGACAGGCGGAGCGACATGGCTGCTTCAACTCTTCCCGACCCTCGCGCGCAGGCGCTCGACCGCCCTTTATCTGACCCTGCTTGGCCGCGCGCACTACGCGGAGCAGCTCGGCGCGCTCGATCCCGTCGGACCGTCGGCAGTGCTGCATACGGTTGCGCAGCAGATCGCGAGCGTGCGCGTCGACCTCAGCCAAAGTCCGGAGTCGTACTACTTTCGTGAGGGCGAAGCGCCCACCTCTCTCGGGCACGCGCTGCCGGTCGTTGCAGCGCTCGCCGACGCCGCGGCCCAGTCACCGCACGCCGACCTTCGCATCGCCGGTTCGATCCTCGACGACGCGCTCGAGGACCTGGTCGGATGCCTGCGCGACAACTTCGGCGCAGAGGGCGAGTCACGCGCCGACGTGATGGAGTCGTTCGCGCGCGACCACTCCTGATCAGCGGTGCGGCGGATATTCGGTGTCGTGACCGTGCGTCCAGCCGCGACCGATGCCGGGTGATGGCTGATGCCACGTTGCACGATTCGAGTCCGATGAGGGTCCGTGCCTACAAGCACATCTGTTCGGCGCCACGCGCAACCGGAATCACGGGGTGTCCTTCTTCTCGCCCCGCGATTGCCGGATGAAGCCCACGATGAGGGTGCCGACGAACAGGATGATGCCGATGATTGCGAGCCAGAGAAGACCTTCGAAGACGAAGCCGACGACCGCAAGGATTGCCCACACGACGAGCAGGATCACGACGAACGTCCACATGCGGCTTACCGTACGCGCGTCACCCTTGCGTCGCAACGCCTCCGCGTGCGCGAACCGGGCCGAATGTGCAGCCCTTCCATACGAGCGCGAGCGCGATCACTATGGATTTGTCCGCAACGAGCAATGAGGAGACAAGATGAGCGTTTACCGAGTGATCGACGTGATCGGCACGAGTGCCTCGTCCTGGGAGGAGGCGGCCCGAGAAGCTATCAGTACGGCGGCGGGATCGCTGCACGACCTTCGCGTCGGCGAGGTGACGAAGCAAGACGTCGTGGTCGGCGACGACGGGACGCTGTTGTTCCGGGCCCGGATCCAGCTCTCGTTCAAGTACGCGCCTGAGTAGGCCGGTCTCCAGCCAACCCGGGCGGTCGATCGAGACCGCCCGGGGGTTCGTGCACGGACGCGGTCTGGGCATGTCTGACGTCACCAGGCGTGGCGGATGCCGGTGAACAGACCTCCGAGAAGCGACCGACTTACGGTCGGCTCCATCGAGTGCCATGGTGGCCACATGGAGATCATCGAGTGGTGGGCCAAGCTTGACTCCGACGCCAAGGCGTGGCTGATTGCCCACAACGGCGAAGCGGTGTCGCCGGACGTGCTGAGCAAGATCGTGGCCGCCGGCGGCTCCGTGAGCTCGAGCGCGTGGTGGGTCGGCGAGTCGGGCCCCGACGGCTTTCTCTTCTCGGACGAAGCAGTCGACTGGATCGAGACCGCAGCGAACGACGAGTCCGACTGATTCGCGTCCGACGGAAGACCGCAAGGTCCAGTCTCAGGACGGAACAGAGCACAATGCAGAAGACATCACTGATCGCCCTCGCACGGCACGAACTCGCTCACGCGATGGAAGCGTCCAGCGGTAGGAGCTCCAAGACGGTGTTCGGTGGCCACGAGCACCAACTCCGCCAAACGGTGATAGCCCTGCGAGCCGGTGAGAACCTGTCCGAACACGCGAACCCCGGAGAGGCGACGCTGCAGGTTCTCCACGGACGGGTCCTTCTCAAGGCCGGCGAGGTGTCCTGGAACGGCTCAGTCGGAGACCTCCTGACGGTCCCTGCCGGACTCCATTCGCTGGACGCGGTCGAAGACTCTGTCGTGCTTTTCACGGTTGTCAAGATCCGCTGATCTGATCGTGCCTCGACCAAGGGCTCGAACCGCTAGCCGCGACCGTCCTCATGGAGACCGCTAACGGACCGTCTCATCGGCGAATCGGCGATCGCTCCTCGCCGAACCGTCTTGTGCGAAGGACGCGCACGTGCAGGCGCATGTTCGAACCCGACGCCGGCGCGGCGGCACTGGTCCGGGTCTATGCTGACCGCGTCGAAGGAGGATCACCGTGAACGTCGACATCGAGGTCGTCCCGCTTGAGAAGCCGGACGACGTGAACGTCATCGTCGGTCAATCTCATTTCATCAAGACAGTCGAAGATCTGCACGAGGCGCTCGCCGGGGTGGGCGGCAGCCTGAAGTTCGGAGTCGCGTTCTGCGAAGCTTCCGGTGCGCGGCTGGTCAGACGTACTGGCAACGACGGCTCACTGGTGGACCTCGCGGTCGCGGCGGCGGTGGCCGTTGGTGCCGGGCACTGCTTCGTGATCATGTTGCGTGACGGGTTCCCCGTGAACGTGCTCAACCAGGTCAAAGCGGTGCCAGAGGTGTGTTCGGTCTACTGCGCTACGGCTAATCCGGTGCAGATCCTCGTCGCCATCACGGACGCCGGCCGCGGCGTGGCAGGAGTGATCGACGGCGAACCCCCAGTCGGTGTCGAGAACGAGCAGGATGTCGCGGACCGCAAGGACCTGCTGCGCGCGATCGGCTACAAGCTCTGACGCGGGTCGGACCGCGGGTCGTAAAGGGACAGCGCGTGCGGTCGTGCCGGACGTCACCTGGGAGCCGTGACTGGCCGATGACGCCCCGCGCTACGACCTGGAGGCCGCGCGCTCGGTCGTGATCGTGCTGGGCTGAGTGGCGGTATGGACCGGCTTTCCTCTGGGCGTCTACTACGCAGTCAGGCTGCTTGTCGGAGCAGTCCTCGGCCTCGTGACGCTCGGATGGCGAGAGCCTCGGCTCCGGACAACCGAACCGAGACTCTGACCGGGCCCGGGGGCCAGCGTCCGATGGTTGCCCGCTAACGTGCGCTGAGGCACCTCAGGGGGCGACACCGCTGCCCCTCGTATACGGCTCGAGCCCCGTCACGCGGACCCGCTTTCGCATCTTCGCAGTCTCGCCCTGATGCTGAGTGTCGGGAGGTGTGGTTACCGTCAGGTTCGTGGCAGTTTCTGATGCGCTCGCTGGGCTGGATCCGGCACAGCTTGAGGCGGTCGAGCATGGCGATGGGCCGCTTGTGGTGGCGGCAGGGGCGGGCACGGGGAAGACGCGGGTGCTCACTGCACGGGTTGCGCGGCTGCTTGAGGCGGGGGTGGTGCCTGAACGGATCTTGTTGTTGACGTTCACTCGGCGCGCGGCATCGGCGATGCTCTCTCGGGCTGCGGTGATGTGCGGTGACGGGCAGGCTGCGCAGCGCATCGCGGGGGGCACGTTCCATGCCGTTGCGCATCGCATCGTCGCCGAGCACGCGCAGCATCTGGGGTTGGCGGATGTGACGGTCATCGATCCCGATGACGTCATCGACCTGATCGACCTGTTGCGCGCGGAGCACGGGCTCGACGGCACCGAGGTACGGCTTCCCACGACACGCACCATCGCCGACATCGCCTCCCGCGCCATCAACACCGCGACCCCGGCCCGCACCGTCATCGAGCAGCAGTTTCCCTGGGCGCTCGAGCAGGCCGACCAGGTCGCCGGTCTGTTGCGCCATTACCGCGACCGTAAGCGCGAGCGCGGCCTGCTGGACCTGGATGATCTGCTCATCGCCTGCCGGGCTCTGGTCGCTGACCCCGATGTCGGAGCGCGGCTGCGGGCGCGGTGGGACTGGGTGCTCGTCGACGAGTATCAGGACGTCAACCAGTTGCAGGTCGACATCGTGCGCGGGCTCAGTCCCGACGGCCGCGGGCTCACCGTCGTCGGTGACGACGCGCAGGCGATCTACGCGTTCCGGGGGGCGTCCGCCGGGCACCTGCTCGAGGTCATCAACGCGTACCCCGACGCGACGCTGGTGCGGCTGGAACGCAACTTCCGTTCCACGCAGCCGATCCTCGACCTCGCGAACCAGGTCCGCCCGGGCGAGCTGAGGCTGCGGCTTACCGCCGACCGTCCGCAGCCGGGCGCCCGGCCGACGCTGGTCAGCTGCCGCAACGCCGACGACGAGGCCCGCACGATCGCGGACCGCATCCTCGCCGCGCACGTCGATGGCACACCGCTGCATGCGCAGGCGGTGCTGATGCGCACCGGATCCCACAGCGCGCAGCTGGAGGTCGAGCTCAAGGTACGGGGGATCCCGTTCCACAAGTTCGGCGGGATCGGCTACCTGGAGACCGCGCATGTCCGCGACCTGCTGGCGTCCTTCCGAGTGGTGCTCAATCCGGCAGACGAGGTGTCCTGGTACCGGCTGCTCACCCGGCATCGCGCGATCGGCAAAACGAGTGCACGCAGCGTTGCCAGGATCCTCTCGGACGGGGGCGTCGATCACAGGGCCGACGCGGTCGCGGCGGCGCCGGCGAAGGCCCGCACCGGGCTCGCCTCGACCCTGTCGCTGCTCGGCGCCGTCGACGCCACGACCGCCGTGTCGGAGCTGGTCGAGGCCTGCCGGAACGCGGTGGATCCGCTGTTGCGCGCGCACTACCCGGATTGGCAGCGTCGCGTCACGGAAGTCGACGGCGTCGCACAGGCCGCCGCTCAACAAACTGATCTCCGTACGTTCGTCGCCGAGCAGGCGATCGACCCGGTGAACGTCGCCGGTGACTGGGCGAAGCAGCCTCATCTCGACGAGGACTGGCTGACCCTGTCCACGATCCACTCGGCGAAGGGCCTCGAGTGGGAAACCGTGCACCTGTTGCGCGCCAACGACGGTGCAATGCCTTCCGACATGGCACTCACCTCGCCCGTCGGTCTCGCCGAGGAGGAGCGCCTCTTCTACGTCGCGCTCACCCGCGCCCGCGACACCCTCGACGTGTACGTCCCCTCGCAACTGCCCACGCATCCCACAGCGTTCATGGCCAAGCACGTCGCGGCCAAACCCAGCAGATTCCTCACCGAGCCCGCACGCGCTCTCATGGACTCGGTCAGCACCGCCGCCGTCACACTTCAGCCCGTGACCAGCCGGGCCGTCACGGCGCCACGCGTGCGCATGGACGCGTTCGACGAACTATTCGCCTGAACTGGATCGGCCGGTCGCGCTGCAAGAGCGAGGACTTGCTCGCACCAGAAGCAGCGGCCCCGCGATCCTCCGGGCTCGGGGTCGCCCCGCGGCCGGACAGTTGCGCCGCGCGGCATCCAATCGCGGTCGGTCTTACTCGTCGACGCTGACCGTCGCGATGTCATCGAGGGACTCGACGACATCCTCGGGGTCAACGCCGTTGTCGCACTGGATTTCCAGCGTGTACACGTTGCTCATGGTGGATGTCGCATAGTCCAAGTTTCGGAAGACGCGTGCGGTCAGGAGGAATGAACCTTCATCGTTGCTCCAGAGGAGTGTTCTGGTGGCGACCTCTCCCTCCCTTGCCGGTCCGTCGGGGCCGCCGCTGAGTGCGAAGTGCCCGTCGAACGCGTACTGGGCCAGCTCATCGGCGGTCGCGCCCGAGACTTCAGCAAGATATTCGTCGGAGGCGGCCAGATCGTCTGTCGCTGTCGCGTCGAAGGTCTGTTGCCAGTACTCGGCCGTGCATGTGCCCTCGTCGTTCACGAAGATGATCTCGCCCTCTCCAGCGTCGGGGCTCGATATCCAGGAACTGTTGTCCGCTCCAAGGGAGAAACTCCAGCCGACCATCGTCAGCGGGTCCAGTGCAGCACCGTCAGCGAAACTGAGCGAATCCATCTCGGGTTCGGCTGTCCACTCCACCGTGGCGAGTACATCCGCACCCACAGCTACCTGCTGACCTTCCGAACGCCCCTGTGTTGCGACGATCGCCTGATCGTCGGTGCCGTCGGCGACAACCAGGTCAAGGCCGATCGCCTCCAATTCCGAGCGCGCCTCGGCGACCGTCATACCGACGAGGTCGGGAACCTCCACCAGATCGCTATCCGGCGCGCTGCTCGAGGGACTTGATGCAGCTTGCAGTGATGACCCTGAGCTCGCGGTGACCGCGACTGCCGCGATCACCGCGATCCCCGCGACGAGCACGATCGCGCCGGCGACCGAACCCCCAATGATCCAGCCCTTCTTGGATCGCACTTTCGTGGCGACGTCACCCGCCGCGGGTGACGTTCGGGGGGCAGTCGCATCAACGGCTGGAGGCTCTCCGCGGGGATCCGGAGAATCTCGGCCCACCTCGATGCCAGGTCCTCCCGGCTCCCCGAGACGGCCCTCACCCCCCGCCCCAGCCGGATGAACGCCGTCGCAGTCGGAGCCCGCACTCGGCTCGTCGATACTCCGCGGATCGTCGTCAGACATAGCACGATCCCCAGGTAGCACCCGTCCAAGAGGGAATCCCTCTCTTGCGAGAATGATGCACCTCGCAGACGGACCGTCTTACGGACCGCCCACCGACTGCGGCTGCCGGACACGTACAGTCTGCGTTCGTTACTTGACCGCCCTCCGCGGGTGCCGACCTCACGCCGATTGAACCGGCATCAGCCGACTCCACGGCGTGCTCCTCGGAGATGCGCCAGCGCTGAGAGGTAAGCCGAGGGTCTCCGGGCTGGTTAGCAGAGACTGTGCGCATTGTGGTCGAAGGTCCATAAATCCGCTGTCACTTGGAATAGCGAGAGTTCTATTTCACGCGCTGGGCGGAAACCTTACTCGATGACCCCGATAGATTGGCCTGGAAGTAGTACGGGTCAGTGAGGATGGTTGCAGACGGGGTGGCCGTCATCGATCCCGTCCAAAACGCGGTCGATGTTTGGCTGCCGTAAACAATTGCCGTCCACGCTTTCGACCGTCCGTCACAAATTTGACCGGGCGTGTAGGGGGAGGCAAAACCATAACCCTGGGCAACGGGCTGCTTGCCTATTTGTTGTTGGAGTGTGACCTGGACGTTGAATCCGATGGCGAAGTCGCCGGTGCAACGCAGCGTGCCGCTCACCGTGACCTTTCCGGACCGGTCTATCTTCGAGGATGAATCGACAGAGATCGAGCCCGTTATCGGGGTGTAGGCGCGAACCTCGAAGTTGAAAGGCCCCGGAGTGGGGTAACTCACGACCTGGATCAGGTACGTCCCGCCGGCCACGGTACGGAACGGTCCACCGCAGCCGATAAGGTCGCCGTCGACGTCATAGACCGCGACACCGGCCGAGGCCGGCCGCACCGACAGGTCGCTGGCGGTGGCTGTGGTCACTGAATACCAGACGGATCCGGTGATGCCTCCGCAGGGTTGCTGCTCGCCGGGTTCGATCGTGGCGTTGGTGGTATCCGCGCTCACGGAAGCGGGCAGATTGCCCACTGGTTGCGCGTTCGCCCTGTCGTCGTTGGCGGGGCGGATAAGCTCCTGAACGTCGAAGGTGAAGGTGCCCAGCGCTCCATTGAAGTCCGCCGCGCGGATGTAGTAGGTGGTACCCGCCGTGGCGTCGAAGTCAACCAGTTGTGGGTAGAAGTAGCCGAGGGGGCTCTGCGTCCCGCATGTCACCAGTATCAGCGCGTCGAGGGACGTGCCCGTGTACACCGAGAGGGCAACCGTCTGAAAGGTGATGTTGTCGTTCGCTTCCGCTTTGACGGACATGTCGTGGTCGGGCGCGAACCGGTACCAGACAGATGCGACACCACCGCTGCAAACGGTCTCCTCGCCTGGCTCGACCGAAGCCTCGCTGCCATCCACCGTTTCGGAAGACGGCAACTGTGTGATCTCCGTTGCAGCAGCGAAGTCGTCGTTCGTGGGCGCCGCCGCATGAGCAGGAGCCGCGGAGACGAATAGGCAGGCCAACGCCGCCACGATGAACGCGCAGAGCCGTTGACGCCAAGTCAGTCGTGCCTTGATGTGCGGTGACATTGTCGTTCCTTTCGCCCCGCCTGCGCAGCGGTTACTGACACTTATCGAAGGCGCGCTCGATTGAGAACCGCCGCGGCGCAACAGCAGACGCCGCGCGCGACTATTCGGTACGCGGAATACCCGCGAACTGGCCGTTCCCAACGACCCTTTTTCCCCGGCGGCGACCCTTTTGTCGCCGTTGAGACCGGACAATACACCCGTGTATCGACACCCCGCAAGTGCTATTCGATGTGGTCGCACGTCTGGTGGCCAAGCCACGCCCCGCGCTTCCTCGGAGGTCCGACACCCGACGAGGCCCGAGTTCGATGCGCCATTGCATTCGAAGTAATTTGGGTGCACCAACCTGGCCATATGGGAATTCTTGACCATGCTCGTGCGGAGGGCGCTATGTCTGGTGATTCGGGGAATGAAGACTGTCCGTACGTGAAATCGGCTGTTGACGACGTGCGTAAAGCGGAATTCACCGCTGTGAGCCATCCGGTGGTGGGAAATCGCTCCGGCGGCGCGGCGGGTCGGCTCATCGTGACCGCGGAGACCACGGATGTCGACGGGACGGCCTCGATGACGACCGCAGTTGGGTCGCGAACCTCTATGACGGGCCGGTGGCGTGGCCGTGCAGACGGTGAAGCAGGACCACGATGCCGACGGGGTGATCGACACCGTTACGACGACGACGGTTTCGGCCAAGGAGCCGCAGACCGTCACCTGGACGGACGAGTTCGACACGGACGGCGACGGCGTCGATTCCCGCACCTCCGGGACGACCAAGCGCTCAGACCCGCACGGCACCTACGCCAGGCGTGCACTGCCCTCTGGGGATCGCATCGCATGCTCCCACGCCCGCCGCGACCGACCTTCAGCGGGCATTGCCCACCAAGGGACCGATGATCGAGGCCCCGCGCGAGATCAGGGGGGGTCAGGGTTGGGCTTGGACAGGGGCAATGGTGTTCATGTGCATGCCGGCTGTATTGTCGCGCCAGGACATAACGAGTCAATGAGGTAGCCGGATGCTATTGACGGTGGTGTGCTGCGTCCTTCTCGCTGCGGGAATCTTCCTCGCCGTCGTCTGGAACGGCGAGCGGCTGACTCCACCTGATGCTCCGATGGCGCGAGCCAGTCCGGGTGACTCCCGGATCGGTCGCCACCTCGCCGGTTTGCGCCTTTACCTCTGGTGGGCAGCTCTGTTCACCGTCATGGGCACCGCATCAGGCGCGCTGGTCACCGGCGCCGGCGGTCGACTCGCGATGCGTATCCTCGCACTCACATCGCCCGGCGCGCGATACCGGATCACGGAGGCGGGTGCGACGATCGGTGCGATCACCCTGGAGGGGACGTTCAGTCTTCTCGTGTTCGGCGCATTACCCGCTGCATTCGCTTCGGCCGCGCTCTACCTTCTCGTTGAACCGTGGCTCCCTGCTGGGCGCGCCGCCGGCCCCGTGTTCGGAGTGGTGCTGCTAGTGACAGTGTCCCCATTCATCGAACCGCTCCGTGCCGACAACATCGACTTCGCAATCGTCGGCCCAGGTTGGCTCTCAGTGCTCCTCTTCTCCGCGCTGGCCATTCTCCAAGGTGCGCTGCTTGCCGCGATCGCGGGGCGGCTGAGTCGTGCCCTGCCACTGATGTCAGCAAGCAACCTCCGAAAGACGTTGCCACCCCTGCTGCCCGCCGTCCTCCTGTTTCCGGTCGGCGCACTACTCGCGCCCGGATTGCTGGTGACGTTCGTCTTTCCCAAGCTTCTGCCGTGGTTCCTGGCAATTCGGGCCTCGCGTCGCGGGGTCGTCGTCGGACGCACCCTGTTGGCGATCGCAGTGGTGCTGGCGACCCCTAGTTTCATCAGCGCAATCTCATCCATCTGGAGCCGATGAGGCCCCCTGCCCGAGGACCAGAGTCGATCCCTGCACCTCAGAGCCGAGGTCCCTCTGCAGGTCGCCGGCTGCCCGCCGTCCAGCGGATTAGGCCATCCGATTCGAACCCGCACGATGAACCACCCCGCTTGAGGGCGGTCCCTGGCGGGGTTTCGGTTGCCCGCTTCAGTACCCTCGCTTCCCAGCGGGCTGTGGGACGAAACGCGAGTCGCCGCCCTCCTCGCAAGCCACGACCACGTGATCGTGTCAGGCACGGTCGAGAATCAAGGGAGGTTCTACGAGGCGTTCGATCACATCGTCCTGCTCTCCGCTCCCACCGAGGTGCTCATGAGACGCGTCTCCGAACGCACGAACAATCCCTACGGCGGCTCCGTCGACCAGCAAGCGGAGGTTCGCCGGTACATCGAACAGGTGGAGCCCCTGCTCCGCGCCGGAGCGACCATTGAGGTCGATGGACGACGCCCAGTCATCGACCTTGCAGATCGAGCGCTCAACGACCCGCTGGCGACAGACTTGGCCTTGCTGCCCGGGGCTCGGCCATCAGCGTTGTGCAGGAAAAGTCTCACGTATCGCGCGGAATGTCTGCAGCAGCGAGATTGCTTCAACAGGTGTGAACAACGACGTCAGCGCGGCCCTGCACCGAAGTCAGCTCATCGACTTGACGACGACCGGTCGCCGTAGCGGGCTACCGCGCCGCATTGAGATCTTCCTGCACGAAGAGGACGGCGTGCTGTTCATCACCGGGATGCCGCGTCGAGACCGAACAAGGGACTGGATACGAAACATCACCGCAGACCCCAACGTCATCGTGCATTTGAAGAAGGGCATCGAGGCCGACGTTCCTGCCACGGCGCGGATAATCACCGATCCCCGCGAAGCGCGGCCGCTCATCGAGGCCGCCGCACGCCGATGGCGCAGAGACGATGTCGACGACATGATCGCGCACAGTCCGCTCATCGTGCTGACTGCGGCTACCGCGCGCGCCGCCTGACGGCATCCCGGTTCACCGGCCGCGGTTCCCGCGCGAAGGAAGACAGCCTCCCTGAGCCCGAAGAACAGTGGGAAGGCGAATTCCAGAGTGATGGCGAACGTTTTGCGGGATGAGGGCGATCGCCACGACGACGATCCAGGAGGCACCGACTCTCGCAACCACCTTGTCGAACGTCCGAGTCGGTCGACAGACTGGCGGCATCACGCGAGGAGTGCGCAATGGCCGATGACAGCATCCCGACCGGACCGCACGTGATCAAGCCGCGCACTCTCCAGACCTGAGCTCTGGGCCGTCGAGAACAACGAACGCTGAGCGACCGGTTTCCGACCGCTTGTCGCGCTTGCTCCCACTGGACCGTGGCACGCTTGAGCAGTGACCCGACTTCCTTTACGCGCGCGACTGCTTACGGCGCTTGCGGGTGATCCGGATGGCACGCCCTCATGGGTGCGAGCTTTGGCTGAGGGTGACGATGAGGGCTTCTTCGCTGACGGCGGCGCGGTCTGGACGGTTCACGCCGGCACGGCGACGTTCGTCGCCGGGATACGGGCTCTCCTCATCCAGGCTCTGCACCCGGGTGCGATGGCAGGCGTCCATGACTTCTCGCGCTATCGGGAGGACCCTATCGGACGCCTCACGGGGACGGTGCGCTGGGTCATCTGCGTCACGTACGGGTCAACCCAGCAAGCACACGCTGAGACGGCCCGCGTGGGTCGCCTTCATCAGAGGGTTGCCGGCACATACTCGACGGATACCGGACCCCGCACGTACTCGGCGTCGGACGCGTCGCTTCTGGAATGGGTCCACCTTGCCTTTACGGAGGCGTTCCTCGGCGCCCACCAGCGCTGGGGCGGCCCGATCCCGGGCGGCGCCGACGCGTACGTGCGCGAGTGGGCACAGGCGGGTCGACTGATGCGAGTACCGAGTCCGCCCGAGACCGAGGCCGATCTGAGGTCGCGGATGGATGCGTACCTCGACCGCGGTGAGCTCCGGAACGACGCGCGCGTCACCGAGGTCGTGCAGTACCTCCGCGACGTCCCCTTCACCGGATCGATGCGACTCGCTTACCGCGTGCTGTTCGCCGCTGCCGTCGCGAGCCTCCCCCGGCAATACCGCAAGCTGCTCGGTCTACGACGAACCCCCCTTCCCGTCGTCACCGCGACTCGAATCGTGCTCGCCATCTCGTCCCGGGCCCTCGCATCGGGTCCACGCGCCCAAGACTTCGCCCGCCAGCGACACTATCGACTGCAGCACGGGGTGAAGGCCGCACCCGTGACGAAGCGGGAGCCGGCGACCCCAACCGCAGTGGACGACAGATCGCGGCAGCGCTAGAAACGCTGACGCTTTACGTCCCGACCTTCATCGCAGTGAGGGAACTCGCGACACCCGCTCCCGCGAGCACGGTGCTCCGCGGTCGGAGGCGGCGACTGACTCGGACAGATCGTCCGGACGCGGGCGTCTGACGACCCTGAAGCGGCCGTCACGATGCTTTGCAGATCCACTGCAAACAACGGCATCCGGCTGCAAAACGCACTCAAAACGCCTGTGACGGACGCCAACTGTGCAACGAACTGTGCCACGGGCTCAGAATTGGGTCAGAAGCCCTTGAAAACACTGGGACCACAGGGGCGGAGGATAGGGGATTCGAACCCCTGAGAGCTTTCACTCAACACGCTTTCCAAGCGTGCGCCATAGGCCACTAGGCGAATCCTCCTGGGGGCCCCGGAGGGCCGCAGACCATCCTACCTTGCAGTCGAACGGGGGTTGAACGGTGCTCGCTACCGCAGTCTGACCTTCGCAGCGCCGGCGGCGTAGACGCTTCCGGGACGCACGATGAGCGAGCGAGGTGCCACCAGGGCGAGGATCTGGCGCGCCCGCGGCGCGCCGCTCATGAGCGACGCCCGCACGGCGAACGCGGAATCCGTCACTCCCTCCGATCCGAGGAAGTCGCGGGACCGAGTCGGTGCATAGCTCGCGCGCTCGATCGCGATCAGGAGTCCGTTCATCTCGTCCGGTGGCACGCCGTACTCGTCGACGAGGCGGTAGGCGAACGCACGAGGTGTTTCGCTCGCGGGAACCGGAATGGCGAGGTCGATCGCGGCATCCTGCACGATCGTCCACGCCGAGGCGGCGTCGCCCCCGCGGGCCGCCGCGGCCAACTGCCGGTTTCGGACGCCGCGAGCGAGGGCGGGCATCGCGAGAAGGAGCAGGATGCCGAGCACGATGCTGATGCCGGGCAGCGGGTTGACGCTGCCGATCGTCGGGCCCGAAGCCTGATCGTCGCGCGGGTTGTTGGGGTCGTTCGGATCGAGCGGTCCGGTGCTGGTCGGCTGGGGAGTCGCGCCGGGGGTCGCGCCCGGCGTCGCCCCTTCCGGGGCCGACGCGGCCGGTGAGAACACGGTCGGCACCCCAAGACCGGCGGTGGGCTCGAAGGGCACCCACCCCAGGTTCTCGAAGTACACCTCGGGCCATGCGTGAAGCAGCTGACTCGACACCGAGTACACCGGCTGTTCGTCGACCACGTCGCCGTTGGTCGTGCCCGGCAGGTAGCCGACCACGATGCGCGACGGCATATTCAGTGTGCGGGCCATGAGCGCGAACGCCGACGCGAAGTGCACGCAGTATCCCTCGCGCTGCTCGAGGAACTGTGCGACGGCCTCGGCGCCGCTGCCGTCGAATCCGTCCTCGACGGGCGCATCGAGGGAGTAGTTGAAGGCACCACCGCGGAACCACCGCTGCAGGGCTATCAGCCGGTCGTAGTCATTCGTCGCGTCGGCGGTGACTTCCACGGCGAGCTCACCGATGATCGGAGGCATGTCGTCGGGAAGGTTCATCGTCTCGTCGAGCGGATCGGGCGTGCGCGCATCCATGCCGCGAATCTGCTCGAGCGTCGGCCGGGGCTGGTTGGTCAGGATCTCGTACGACTGTCCCTGGGTCGAGCCGGACTGCGACACGATCGTGCGGTTGTAGGGAACGGCGGCCCAGCGGCCGTCGAGCCCCGTCACCTCGACAGCGGGGAACGACACCGGCGCCCAGCGCGAGGCGAGATTCGTCACCTCGACGGTGGTGGTGTACTCGTTGACCCGGATGTCGTCCGCCACCGTCACAGGTCCGAGCCCCTGACCTGAGTCCAGCGGCACGGTGCGGACGCGATCGGGCTCCCACACGGCGCCGTCGAACCGCGAGAGGGTTGTGGCGCGCAGGTACGGAGCGCTGGATGCGCTGGTTCGCACGCGCAGTACCTCGACCTGGGCGGGCCGGCGCAGATCGTCGCCGAGCTGAAGGGTTGCGTCGATCCCGCTGCCGGGCCCGAAGCCGCCCGCCGGCACTGCCGGCGCAGGCAGGAGCGGGGTGGCGACGACCGCCACGATGATGGCTACCGCGCCGATGCCGAGTGCCGTCGCCGGCACGCCGGCGGAGCGTTCCGCGACGCGTTCGAGCGGCTTCTCGCGGGAGCGGGTCTCGACGCGAAGCAGAGCGAGGATCGCGACGGCGAGGTAGACGAACGCGGGCACATCCACTTCGTGGGGCACCGCGATCGACGGGATGAGCGACACCGACACGATGCCGATGGCGGCGAGGAGCGGCATCCGCGCCGTCACCACGACGTGGTCGACGATGATCGCGAGCAGCCCCATGGAGCCCACGATCAGGAACGACAGAGCCTTCGTCTCATCCAGCGGTGCGGCACCGAGCACGATCTGCGACATCGCGCGCTCGAACAGCAACGGCACGGCGCGCACGGTCTCAGGAGTCGGGATGACCCACAGCAGCGCAGTGCTGCCCAGGAACACGGCGGTCATGAACGCCGCCCACACACCTGCTTCGATGAGGCTCACGGCGACGGCGGGCAAACGGAACCGGCGCGCGATGTATCCCGCGACGAGCACGAGGGTGGCCAGCAGCACGGCACCAGCCAGCCATGCGCCGGGCCTGGCGACGCGAATCACCGGCACCAGCGCCGCCACGAGCGCGGCGAGCAGGGCGACAGTCAGCGCCAATTCGCCGCCCCGGCGCGTGGGGCGGTCTGCCGAGACGGTATCAGCCGAAAGCATGGCTCATCCCTCGTCCGACCGCGCCCGCCCACGCGACGGCGAGATCCGCGTCCGGATCGATGACTCCGACCCGCCAGCCGATGTCGGCGGCCCGGTCAAGCGCATCGCCGACGGGAGCGACGGCGAACAGCATAGGCAGGCTGCTGTGGTGCGCGACGGGGGCGATCAGCTCGACATCCGCCGGGTCGAAGCGCCCGACGATGAGGACGATTGGACCGGTCGTCACCCCCGCGAACATCCGCGTGAGTCGGCCGAGACTGTCGTCCCGACGCGCTGTGATCGTGGCGAACTGCGCGAGCAGGATGTCGACCTCTGCCATGTCGCTGCCGTCGATGCGCTCGGCGAGAACCGTGCCGTCGGTATCGAGCACCTCGACCGCATAACCGTCGTGCACGAGTCGCGCGACCGCCGAAACGCACGTGACGACGGCCGTCTCGAATCCCGGATCGGCGCCAGGCGCGAACATCGCCTCGGTGGACCAGCGCAGGACGCCCCGATCGATGACGACGCTCGCCTCCGGCGTCGATTCCTGCTCCTCTTGCCGGACCATGAGCGAATCGCGGTGAGCGGTCGCGCGCCAATGGATGCGGCGCATCGAGTCGCCGGGCACGTATGTCCGGGCGACGAGGTTGTCGGCGCCCTGGCCGAGCTGGTTCGTGGTGGTGTGCAGCGTGCCGCCGGCAGCACCTGCGTAATCGGTGAGGGGTGGCAGGTCGACGGTGGCCGGCGCTACGGTCACCTGGGTCTTCTGGCCGAAGACGTTGCTGCGCCGAGCGAGCCCGAACGGGTCTGTCGAGCGCACCATCAGCGGGCCGATGGGGTGCACGCCTCGCTTCATGCCGCGAACCGTATATGACAGGTCGACGACGCGGTCACTGCCCCGCAGCCCTGATCCGAGCGCAGGAAAGACACCTTCGGCCTTACCCGAGAGGCCCTTGGGAATCGTGTCGAGCCATGTTCCGGGCGGGGTGGGCACGGCGGTTCGCACGCCGACCCGCACGCTGACGAGTGCCTCCTGACCGACGGTCGCGACATCCGGGACCAGCGACCGTGTCACGACATCCGACCGGCGCGCCAGGTACAGCGATGCGATGCTCGCGCCGAGCACCGCGAGCAGCAGGATGCCGAAGTAGACGAGTTCGTGCACACCTGTCTCGCCGGCCACGACGAAGCATGTGAGGCCGAGGATGAGCGCGCCGGTGCCACGAACGGTGAGGGGCCACAGACGTCTCATCGTGGGCTCATTGCCTGGGGGCGATCGGCACCCGGACGCTTGCGGCTATGCGGTGCAGGATCGAAGTGATCGCGTCGGTCGTGCCTCGCGCTCGCGCTCCACCCGCAGAGCGCGTCGGGATCAGCCGGTGCGCGAACACCGGCGCGAGGAGCGCGGCGATGTCGTCCGGGATGACGAAGCCCCGGCCGTCGAGAGCCGCCCACACCTTCGCCGCGCGTACCAGCTGAAGGGTCGCGCGGGGGCTCGCACCGAGGCGGAGGTCGGAGTGCGTGCGCGTCGCGTGCGAGAGCGCCACCGCGTAGTCCTCGATCGGGGGTGCGACGTGCACGGCGCGCGACCACGCGACGAGTTCCGTCACCTGCTCGGATGTGACGACGGGCACGAGGTCTTCCAGCGGATTGGCGGTGTCGCGCTGACGCAGCATCAGCGCTTCGGAGCGATTGTCGGGGTAGCCCATCGAGATGCGCATCATGAAGCGATCGCGCTGCGCTTCGGGGAGGGCGTAGGTGCCCTCCATCTCGAGGGGGTTCTGCGTCGCGACGACGAGGAACGGCTCGGGCAGCGGGTGCGTCTGACCGTCCACCGTCACCTGGCCCTCCTCCATCGCCTCGAGGAGCGCCGACTGGGTCTTGGGTGAGGAGCGGTTGATCTCGTCGGCGATCACGATGTTCGCGAAGATCGCGCCCTGCTTGAACTCGAACTCGCGATCGACCGGGTTGAAGACGCTCACGCCGGTCACGTCGCCGGGGAGCAGATCGGGCGTGAACTGGATGCGGCGGACCGTGGCGTCGACGGATGCCGCGAGCGCGCGGGCCAGCATGGTCTTGCCGACCCCCGGAACGTCCTCGATCAGAAGGTGCCCCTCTGCGAGGAATGTCACGAGGGCGCTTCGCACCGCCTCCGGCTTGCCGTCGATGACTCTGCCCACCGACGCCAGGATGGCGTCGGTCACCCGTTCGAACTTCTCGGCGGTCATCGGGCCGCTGGCGTCGGCCTCGAGTGCCTGCGAAGCGGGCGTATCGAGACCATCCGTCATCGCGGTATCGACCACTGCGACCTCCTCATACCGCCCCCTCGGGCGGGTAGCGGGCGAGTGCGGGCTCCCTCGCCCCCACCTGTCGATCGTAACAACGCAGGCGAGCGTTGGGGTCTGGGAGAACACTGACGATCCCGGAGCCCGATGTCAGCGCGATATCAGCGATCACGCGTGTCGGCGACGGTTTCGACGACCGGCAATCCAAGATGTCTGCATGAGCGATGACGCCCGACGACCCCGTTGGGCGCTCGTCTTCCTGCTCGCTGCCGTCGGCGTGGTCGTGGTGATCGCGCTCGTCGCCGTGTTCACCCGCGGAGCTCCGACGCAGTACGCGGCGGATACGCCGGAAGGCGTCGTGCAGCGCTACTCGCAGGCGGTCGTCGACGACGACACCGCGGCGGCGCTCGAGTACGTCGTGCCCGAGATCGCGGACTCGTGCGAGGAGTCCGGGATCGGCACCGACGACTACCGCGTGACGCTGCTGAAGACCACCGAGCGCGACGACACCGCGCGCGTAGGCGTCCTGGTCACCACGGTCTACGGATCGGGGCCGCTGGGATCCAGCGAGTACGAGAGCGAAGAGTCCTTCGATCTGGTCAAGTCCGGCGACTCCTGGCTCATCGACCGCGCGCCGTGGCAGCTCGCCGTCTGCTACGAGCTGGGGGAGTGATGTCGGCGGCCCCCGCACGCGCCTCCGGCGGAGCGGGCACCGTCATCCGACGGATCATCCTGTTCTCAATCCTCTACGCGCTCGTCGTCGTCGCGGCGATCGGACTGAGCGGCCTCATCGAGCGCGTGATCGGCGCGCCGAGCGTCATCGTCGGCGACGACTCGGGCCTGGCCCGGTCGCTGGCCTTCACCTTCATCGGCGTGCCGCTCGCCGGGGTCCTCTGGTGGTGGCAGCGTCGCCGGCTCGCCGATCCGGGGGAGCGGGCCTCGCTCGTCTGGGCGCTGTACCTCACCGCGATGTCGCTGACGTCGCTCATCGTCGCGACGGTCTCGATCGCGTCGGCGGCCAACGCGGGCATCGACGGCGAGTGGCGGCCGGGCGAGCTCGCGGCGGGCACCGTCTGGGCGGGGGTCTGGCTCTGGCACCGCCACATGCGCCTGAGCGCCGCGACTGCTCCCACCCGCCTCGCCGAGCTGCCCGTCGAGCTGGGAGCGCTGTACGGACTCATCGCCGGCGCAACAGGAGCGATCGCCGCGGTCGCCTCCCTCATCTCCGAGGCGCTCGTCGACGTCGGCGCACAGCTCGTGGCATCGCAGGACTGGTACGTCCCGGTGCTGCAAGGAATCGTGTGGTGCCTCATCGGAGGGCTGGTGTGGTGGTGGCACTGGTTCCGCGACCATGGGCGCACCGCATCCGGAGCCTTCGCCGGAGTGCTGCTGGTCATCGTGATCGGCGCGGCGACGGCGACGACGCTGTTCTCGATCGGAACCGCGCTGTTCGTGCTCCTTCGTGTGCTGTTCGACTCGGACCCCATCGGCGAGGTGCTCAGCCCGCTGGATGTCGCGATTGCTGCGACGCTCATCGGCGCCATCGTGTGGATCTACCACGCACAGGAGCTCGCCACGCGGTCGGAGAGGACGCGCAGGGCGGCGCGACTCGTGATCTCGGCGATCGCCCTCATCGGCGCGGCGAGCGGGTTCGGTGTGATCGTCAACGCCCTGCTGGCGACGCTGGGTCCGACGCTCGTGGACGACGATCCGCGCACCCTGCTGCTCGGCGGAATCAGCGCGCTCGTGGTGAGCGGACCCGCCTGGTGGCTCGCGTGGCGTCCCGATCGACCGACATCGGCGGATGCGGCAGACCAGCCTCGCCGTGTCTATCTCGTCGCGGTGTTCGGGGCAAGCGCGGTCGTGGCGCTCGTGACGCTGCTCATCATCGGCTTCCGGGTGTTCGAATTCGCGCTCGACGTCGGCGAAGGCGGCGGCCTGGTCGAACGCATCCGCGCACCGCTCGGACTGCTGAGCGCCACCGTCCTCGTCTTCGGGTACCACTTCGCGGTGTGGCGTCACGATCGCGCACTCGCTCCGGCCGCCCCTACGGCGCCGCGACGCGAGATCGGGCGCGTCATCCTGGTGACGGCGGGCGAACCCGGCGACGGGCCCGCGCGGATTCGCGAGACCACCGGAGCGGCCGTCACCGTCTGGGCGGCAGCGGATGCCGAGGCGCGCCTCGACGACGAGGGGTTGACCGGACTGCTCGAGTCACTGACCGACGTCACCGCACCTCGGGTGCTCGTCATCGCCCAGCCGGGCGGGGGAGCGAGCGTCGTGCCGCTGGCCGATTGACGGATCGAAGCACGCGCGAGTCCGGGTTAGACTGGGCTCAGCTCTCCGCGAGGCGGCATCCAGGCCAATTCCCCCAGGACGGAAACGTAGCAAGGGTAACCGGGCTCTGCCGGGTTCGCGGAGAGTCTTTTCATGCCCCGGCGCTTCGAAACGCTCAGCGACCGTCATCCCACGGCTGTGCACGACCCGTCGAGAACGGTCCGTCGAGCACCGCCCACTGCAGCAGCATGATGGTCTTCGCATCCTGGATGCGACCATCGCGGATCCACGCGTTGGCCTCCTCGATGCCGAGCTCGACGAGCTCGATGTCTTCGCCCTCGTCGAGCAGTCCAGCGCGATCGTGCTCGCGCACCGAGCCGTCGTACGGCGCGGCGAAGAAGTGCACGCGCTCGGTCACCGATCCGGGGCTCATGTACACGTCGTACACGTGCTCGACCTCGCCGATCTCGAGCCCGGTCTCCTCAGCGGCCTCACGGCGGATCGCGGTCACGGGGTCGTCGTCGTCGAGCAGACCCGCCGGCGTCTCGACGAGCATTCCGTCCGGGTGGTCGTTGACGTACACGGGGTAGCGGAACTGCCGCGTGAGCAGGACGGTGCGCCGGTGGGGGTCGTACAGCAGGACGGTCGCGCCGTTGCCCCGGTCGTATGTCTCGCGCTGCTGGGTGGATGTGGTGCCCGCGGCATCCGTGTACTCGAACGTCGTTCTGCGCAGCACGTGCCACGCGGTCGCGAGCAGCTCGACATCCGTCACCTTCACGTCAGGATTCCGGTCGAGATCACGTCCCGTCCGGTCGAGTGCGGTGCGCCCGCGGTGGTCGGGAACGTCGATGCCCGGGGTGGGTGGCGATGGCGGCATGGTCGCGAGCATACCCAGGCCCATAGGCTGAACCCGTGGCGCAGAGCATCTTCATCACGTCGGCAGAAGGTCACTCGGGCAAATCCACGGTCGCACTGGGCGTCCTGGACGCCTTGAGCCACGCAACCCCGCGCGTCGGAGTGTTCCGCGCCATCGCCCGCTCCACCGTCGAACCCGACTACGTGCTCGAGATGCTGCTCGGCCACGACGGCGTCGACCTGCCGTACGACGAGTGCATCGGGGTCACGTACGACGACGTGCGGAACGATCCGGATGCCGCGCTCGCGACGATCGTGGAGCGCTACAAGGCGGTCGAGGGCCAGTGCGACGCGGTCGTGATCCTGGGCAGTGACTACACGGATGTCGGCAGCCCGGCCGAGCTCGCCTACAACGCCCGCATCGCCGCCAACCTCGGTGCACCCGTGCTCCTGGTGCTCGGCGGACGCGCGGCCCAGGGCCAGCCCGAGCAGCTCGGCGCCACCATCCCTCGCACCCCCGCCGAGATGGGTCAGATCGCATCGCTCGCCCTCGCCGAACTCGCGCACGGTCGCGCGGGCCTGCTCGCCGTCGTGGCCAACCGCGCCGACCCCGACCAGCTCGCCGAGATCGTCGCATCCCTCGAAGGGGTCATCTCCGGCTCGCCGCTCTCGGCCGGAGCCGACCGCTCGGTGCCCGTGTGGGCACTCCCCGAAGACCGGTTCCTCGTCGCGCCGTCGGTGCGCGGGGTGATGCGGTCGGTCGAGGGCCGGCTCGTGAAGGGCGACCCCGACCTGCTGCTGCGCGAAGTGCTCGGCGTCGTCGTCGCCGGCATGTCGATGGTCAACGTCCTGCCCCGGCTGACCGAGAGCGCGATCGTCGTCATCCCCGCCGACCGCACGGAAGTGCTGCTGGCTACGCTGCTCGCCAACACATCGGGCACCTTCCCCTCGCTCGCGGGGATCGTGCTGAACGGACCGTTCCCGCTGCCGGACGAGATCGACCGCCTGATCGACGGGCTCGGGTCGTCGCTGCCGATCATCGCGACCGACCTCGGCACCTACGAGACCACCGTGCGCATCATGAACACGCGCGGGCGCCTCGCGGCGGACTCGCAGCGGCGCTACGACACCGCGCTCGCGAACTTCGAGCGCTTCGTCGACACCGAGGAGCTCGCGCGCCTGCTGGGGCTCGCGCGCTCGACGGTCGTCACTCCGCTCATGTTCGAGTACGAGTTGATGGATCGCGCGCGCTCGAATCGCCGCCGGATCGTCTTGCCCGAAGGCGATGACGACCGGGTGCTTCGGGCGGCGGCGACCGTCCTCAAGCGCGGTATCGCCGACCTCGTGATCCTTGGCGAGCCGTTCGAGGTCCGCGCCCGCGCGATCGAGCTCGGCATCGACATCCAGGCCGCAGAGGTGCTCTCGCCCTTCGACCCGGTGCACGTGCAGCGCTTCGCGGACGAGTATGAGCGCCTCCGGGCGCACAAGGGGGTCACGCACTCGCAGGCGGCCGACACGGTGACGGATGTCTCGTACTTCGGCACCCTCATGGTCCACCTCGGCTTGGCCGACGGCATGGTGTCGGGCGCCGCCCACACGACGGCTCACACGATCCGCCCGGCGTTCGAGATCATCAAGACCAAGCCAGGAGTGTCGGTGGTGTCGTCAGTGTTCCTCATGGAGCTCGCCGACCGGGTGCTGGTCTACGGCGACTGCGCCGTCATCCCCGACCCGACATCCGACCAGCTCGCCGATATCGCGATCTCGTCGGCCGCGACGGCCGTCCAGTTCGGAATCGACCCGCGCGTTGCGATGCTCTCGTACTCGACGGGCGAGTCGGGGTCGGGCGCCGAGGTCGAGAAGGTGCGGTCGGCGACCGCGCTGGTGCGCGAACGAGCGCCCGAGCTGCTGGTCGAGGGACCCATCCAGTACGACGCGGCCGCGGATGCCGCGGTCGCAGCCGCGAAGATGCCTGGTTCGTCGGTGGCCGGTCGGGCGACCGTGTTCATATTCCCCGACCTCAACACGGGCAACAACACGTACAAGGCGGTGCAGCGCTCGGCGGGAGCCGTGGCGATCGGGCCGGTGCTGCAGGGTCTCAACAGGCCGATCAACGACCTTTCGCGCGGAGCACTCGTGGACGACATCGTGAACACCATCGCGATCACCGCGATCCAGGCGCAGGGAGAGACCCCAGCATGAGGCACCGCAACCCCACCGCCCAGCAGCATGTCCCGATTTCACCCGCTTTGCTCTCTCCGATGCGGGGGAAAGTGGGACATGCTGCCGGGGAGCGGGATCACCGGAGCCGCTCGGCGAACCAGCATGTCCCGATTTCACCCGCTGTCGGCTCTCCGATGCGGGGGAAAGTGGGACATGCACAGGGGGAGTGGGACCAATGAGCGTCGTACTCGTCGTCAACAGCGGATCGTCGTCGTTCAAGTACCAGCTCATCGACATGGACACCGAGTCCGTCCTCGCATCGGGGCTCGTTGAGCGCATCGGCGACGATGTCGGCTCGTCCAAGCACACGGTGTACGCGCCGAACCGTTCGTCCAGCGGCGATACCGGAGTCGCGGCCTTCCTCGACGCGACGTACTCCCGCGAGCTGCCGATCCCCGACCACTCGGCGGGGTTCGCCGTGATGCTCGAGGCGTTCGCCGCGAACGGGCCTTCGCTCGAGGCGCGGCCGCCGGTCGCGGTCGGCCACCGCGTCGTGCACGGCGGTGCCCGGTTCTTCGAGCCGACGCTCATCACGCCGCTCGTCGAGATCAACATCGACGAGCTCTCCGTGCTCGCGCCGCTCCACAACCCGGCGAACCTCCAGGGGATCGTCGCCGCCAAGCAGGCTTTCCCCGACGTTCCGCACGTCGCCGTCTTCGACACGGCGTTCCACCAGACCCTGCCCCCGTCCGCCTACACCTACGCGATCGATGCGGAGCTCGCGGCTGCCCACCGCATCCGCCGTTACGGCTTCCACGGCACCTCGCACAAATTCGTCAGCGAGTCCGCCGCGGCATTCCTCGGACGCCCCCTCGAGGATCTCAGGCAGATCGTGTTCCACCTCGGCAACGGCGCGTCGGTCACCGCGATCGACCGCGGCCGCTCGGTCGAGACCTCGATGGGCCTCACTCCGCTCGAGGGACTCGTCATGGGCACGCGCTCTGGTGACATCGATCCGGCGGCCCTGTTCCATCTGGCTCGCCGCGTCGGCATGTCGATCGACGACCTCGACGACCTGCTGAACAAGCGGAGTGGACTGCTCGGACTCTCGGGCTACTCCGACTATCGCGACATCCGCGCAGCGATCGAACGAGGCGAAGAGAGGGCGCTGCTTGCCTTCGAGGTCTACATCCACCGACTCCGCGCGTACGCCGGCGCCTATCTCGCCCAGCTCGGCGGCGTCGACGTCATCTCGTTCACAGCCGGCGTCGGCGAGAACGCGCCCGGTGTCCGTTCCGCGGCGCTCGCGACCCTCGGGTTCGCCGGGGTCGAGATCGACGATGAGCGAAACACGGCTCCGGGCCGCGGCATCCGGATCATCTCGACGGATGCGTCGCGCGTCACGGTCCTGATCGTCCCCACCGACGAAGAGCTCGAGATCGCCCGTCAGACCCTGAGCATCGCCCAGGTTGGCGCGTAGGCCGCACCGGTCGCCGCACACTACGCTGGCAGGACGGCGCGACGAAGAGCCGAACTCCGCCGTTTCTCACCTCGCTGGAGGCTTCGTGGCCCCGAACGCTCTGCCCGATCTGACCGCGTACGACGCCGTGCTCTTCGACCTGGATGGCGTCATCACGCCGACCGCCGAAGTGCACATGCATGCCTGGCAGAGGATGTTCGAGGAGCTGTTCGCGGAGTGGGACATCACGCCCGCGTATACCGAGCGCGACTACTTCGATTACCTCGACGGCAAGAAGCGGTACGACGGTGTCGCGAGCCTGCTGCGCAGCCGCGATGTCGAAGTGCCGTGGGGCGATCCTTCGGATCCGCTGGAGGCCGACACGGTGTGCGGCATCGGCAACCGCAAGAACGTCTACTTCGAGCAGGTGCTGCGCAGCGAGGGGATCACCGCCTACCCCGGCTCGATCGCGCTGCTCGACGAGCTCGCCGCGGCCGGCACGCCTGTCGCGATCGTGTCGAGCTCGAAGAACGCGCAAGAGGTGCTGCAGGTGGCGGGCATCCTCGACCGCTTTCCCGTCGTGATGGACGGAGTCATCGCGGAACGGGACCATCTGGCATCGAAGCCCGCCCCTGACGTGTTCGTCGAGGCGGCCCGGATGCTGGGGGTCGATCCCGCGCGCAGCGTCGCCGTCGAAGACGCCTTGAGCGGAGTGCAGTCCGCCGCCGCGGGCGGCTTCGGCTTGGTTGTCGGCGTCGACCGGGGTGTCGGACCTGACGTGCTGCTCGAAGCCGGCGCCCACATCGTGGTCGATGATCTCGCCGCCCTCGTCAGACCTTCATCCGACTCCGCGTCAGCCTCCGATTCCGAGGAGCACTCCGCATGATGGACCGCGACCGCTTTCCGATCGACCCGTGGCGGCTGATCGAGACATCCTTCGATCTCGACGACGTCGGGGTCACCGAGACGCTCTTCGCGGTCGGCAACGGATACCTCGGCCTTCGCGGCAACCACGCCGAGGGTCGCTTCGCCCACGAGCACGGCACGTTCCTCAACGGGTTCCACGAGACCTTCCCGATCCGTCACGCCGAGCAGGCGTACGGCTTCGCCGAGGTCGGCCAGACGATCATCAACGCGCCCGACGCCAAGGTCATGCGGGTCTACGTCGACGACGAGCCGCTGTCGCTCGATGTCGCCGATGTCCGCGAGTACGAGCGGACGCTCGACATGCGCTCGGGCGTGCTGCACCGCCGCATCCGATGGTTCACGCCGTCGGGCAAGGAGGTGCTCGTCGAAGACGACCGTCTCGTCTCGTTCGAGGAGAAGCACCTGGCGATCCTCCGGCTCGAGGTCACCGTGCTCAACGCCGATGCTCCGGTCACCATCGGGTGTCAGCTGATCAACAGGCAGGACGGCGAAGACGTCTACGGCGGGACACCTGCCGCCCCGAAGAAGGCGGGCTTCGACCCTCGCAAGGCGGAGCGGATCAGCGAGCGCGTACTGCAGCCGCAGGAGTACTGGCAGGACGGCAATCGCTCGGCGATCTCGTACCGCGTGACCGAGTCGGGCATGACGATCGCCGTCGTCGCCGACCACATCATCGAGACCGAGAACGAGTACACGGCTCGCCGCCTGATCGAGCCCGACATCGCCAAGAACGTCTTCCGCGTGCAGGCGAAGGCCGGAGTTCCGATTCGGCTGACCAAGCTCGTCAGCTACCACTCCTCGCGCGGCGTTCCTGCCCGGGAACTCGTCGACCGCTGCCGGCGCACGCTGGATCGGGTCGAGGTCGAGGGCGTCGAAGCCCAGTACACGCGCCAGCGGGCCTGGTTCGACGAGTTCTGGCTCCGCTCGGACGTCCGCATCGAGGGACACGACGACATCCAGCAGGCCGCCCGCTGGTGCCTCTTCCAGCTCGCGCAGGCGGCCGCCCGAGCCGACGGCCAGGGTGTTCCCGCCAAGGGCGTCACGGGCTCGGGATACAGCGGGCACTACTTCTGGGACACCGAGATCTACGTCCTGCCCTTCCTGGCCTACACGTCGCCGCTCTGGGCTCGGAACGCATTGCGCATGAGGTATCTCATGCTGCCGGCCGCCCGCAAGCGCGCATACCAGCTCAACGAGGCGGGCGCACTGTTCCCGTGGCGGACGATCAGCGGCGAAGAGGCATCGGCGTACTACGCCGCCGGCACGGCGCAGTACCACATCAACGCCGACGTCAGCTTCGCGCTGGCGAAGTACACACGCTCGACCGGGGATGTCGAATTCCTCTACCGCGAGGGCGTCGACATCGCCGTCGAGACGGCGCGGATGTGGAATTCGCTCGGTTTCTGGCGCTCCAGCAACGGCGACAGTCACCAGACGTTCCACATCCACGGCGTTACCGGCCCGGACGAGTACACGACGGTCGTGAACGACAACCTCTTCACGAACGTGATGGCGCGGTTCAACCTCCGCTTCGCCGCGCACACGATCCGCGACATGGCCCAGGACGACCCGGAGGCGTACCGCGTGATGGTCGACCGTCTGCACCTCGATCCGGGCGAGGCTGAGGCGTGGGATCGAGCCGCCGAGGCGCTGCAGATCCCCTACAGCGAGGCCCTCGGCATCCACCCTCAGGACGAGGTCTTCCTGGAGCGCGAGGTGTGGGACCTCGAGCACACGCCGCCGGAACAGCGCCCGCTGCTGCTGCACTTCCACCCGCTCGTGATCTACCGCTACCAGGTGCTCAAGCAGGCGGATGTCGTGCTCGCCCTGTTCCTGCAGGGCAACCACTTCTCGGCCGAGGAGAAGCTCGCCGACTTCGAGTACTACGACCCGCTGACCACCGGAGACTCGACGCTGTCCGCGGTCGTGCAGGCGATCCTCGCCGCCGAGGTGGGTTATCAGGATCTGGCTCTGGAGTACTTCCAGAAGTCGATCTTCGTCGATCTCGCCGACCTCCATCACAACGCCTCTGACGGCGTCCACGTCGCCTCGGCGGGCGGCGTGTGGACGGCCTTGGTCAGCGGATTCGGCGGCATGCGAGACCACTTCGGCGAGCTGTCGTTCGACCCCCGGCTGCCGGCCGACTGGCCCGAGCTGTCGTACACGCTGCACTGGCACGGAACGCGACTGCTGGTCACGCTGACCACGTATGAGCTGCGCGTGAAGGCGGATGACGGCGAGCCGCTCGTGTTCAGCGTCCGCGGCGATGCGTACGCGATCGGTCCTGGCGAAGAGGTGGTGGTGGCGCTCGACGGACAGGGTCCGGTGATCGCCGGCAAGCCCTCCCTGCGACAGTTCGCGGACGTGCGGCGCGAGGACGGCACGCTGCTGTCGGCATCCGTGCCGACGGTCACGACGACGATCCCGATCGTGGCTGCCGAAGCGGACATCGAGCAGGGCGCTCACGCATGATCGCAGTGGTCGCCGGGCGGCTCGCCCGCCCGGGCGGGATGTCGTGGGCACGCCGTAGGCTGGGGGCGTGACCACAGCCCTCTACCGCCGCTACCGCCCCGAAGCGTTCGGCGAGATGATCGGCCAGGCGCAGGTCACCGAGCCGCTCATGACTGCCCTTCGCAGCGACCGGGTGGGCCACGCGTACCTGTTCTCAGGCCCACGCGGCTGCGGCAAGACGACGTCGGCGCGCATCCTCGCGCGCTGCCTGAACTGTGCGCAGGGCCCGACCGACACCCCGTGCGGCGAGTGCGACAGCTGCGTCGAGCTGGGGCGCGGCGGCAGCGGTTCCCTCGACGTCGTCGAGATCGACGCGGCGTCGCACAACGGTGTCGACGACGCGCGCGACCTCCGCGAGCGGGCGGTCTTCGCACCTGCCCGCGACCGGTTCAAGATCTTCATCCTCGACGAGGCGCACATGGTGACGCCGCAGGGCTTCAACGCTCTGCTGAAGCTCGTCGAGGAGCCGCCCGATCACGTCAAGTTCATCTTCGCGACGACCGAGCCCGAGAAGGTCATCGGGACGATCCGCTCGCGCACGCACCACTATCCGTTCCGGCTGGTGCCGCCGGCGGCGATGCTCGAGTACGTCGAGCAGCTCTGCCGCACCGAGGGGGTCTCGGTCGAACCCGGAGTGCTGCCGCTCGTGGTGCGAGCCGGTGGCGGATCACCTCGCGACACGCTGTCGCTCCTCGATCAGCTGATCGCCGGTTCGGAGCCGGCACCTGAGCCCGTCGCAGGGGCGGACGACGTCACTGTGCGCTATGAGCGAGCGGTGTCGCTGCTCGGCTACACCCACGCCGAGCTGCTCGACGAAGTGATCGATGCCTTCGCAGCGCAGGATCCCGCCGCCGCATTCGCCGCAGTCGATCGGGTGGTGCAGACCGGACAGGATCCACGTCGATTCGTCGATGACCTGCTCGAGCGCCTGCGCGACCTCATCATCGTCGCCGCGACCGGCCAGGCCGCCGCGGCGGTACTGCGCGGAGTGTCTGCCGATGACCTCGCCCGCATGACCCGGCAGGCCGACGCGTTCGGTGCGGCGCGTCTGTCGCACACCGCTGATCTCGTCATCGGAACCCTGGACGACATGACCGGTGCGACCTCGCCCCGCCTGCAGCTCGAGCTCATGGTGGCGCGCGTGCTCGCTCGGGGCAGCGCATTCGGGGCGGTCGACGCCGAACCCGCGGTCGCTGCGCCGACGGTCTCGGCACCCGCTCCGTTGCCCACGCCGACAGCTGCGCCGAGCGCCGCGCCCCGCCGCGCCGAGCAGGTGGCTCCCATCACGGACGACTCCGCACCGTCCGACGACGACGCGCCCCCGGTCGACGAGCCTGCACCGCCGGTCGACGAGCCGTCCCCTCCTGTGGTGGTGCCGACCGGACCCGTCACCGTCCAGCAGATGCGGGATGCGTGGCCCGAGGTCCTGGGGCGGGTCGAGCAGATCAGCCGGTCCTCGTGGCTCATCGCGTCGGCGGCCCAGGTCGCCGCACTGACGGACGACGTCCTCACCCTGATGTTCCAGAGCCAGAGCGACGTCGCGAAGTTCAAGCAGCTGTCGGCCGGCGCCGGTGCCAGCGAAGACCTGCGTCAGGCGATCCTCGCCGTGCTCGGCATCCGTGTGAAGTACATCGCCAAGCACGATGCCGGTCCCGCGCGTCCGACCGGGCAGCCTGCCGCGCCCGAGCCGACGCGTCCGGTGCGGGCGACCGTCCCGGCGCGTGCCACGGCGCCGGCCTCCGCTGCGCCGGTGACCGAGTGGGCGGTCGCGTCGATCCCGAACGATGCGGGCGATCCCGTCGACGATCCGGGGGCACCCGCTGCTCTCGCCGTCGATGACGAGCCCGAAGAGGCCGCGCGGCTGCGCAACGCGACGCTCGCGCCGGCGCGCGAAGGAGAGGTCCTTCCCTCCGCCGACGTCGAGTCGTCGATCGAGCCCGACGAGGACGAGGCGGTCATCGACACGGATGTCGTCGCCGACGTTCCGGTGCCACCGGTCGTGGCGCCACGACTGCCGAGCGCCGCGGCACCCCGCAATGACGGCGTGCAGCGCTACGGCGAGGCCGTCGTGCGGCAGGTGCTCGGTGCGACGTTCATCCGCGAAGAGCCGTACGAGCCGCCGACGAGGTTCAGCTAGCCCATGTACGACGGAATCGTTCAAGACCTGATCGACGAGTTCGGGCGCCTCCCGGGCATCGGGCCGAAGTCGGCGCAGCGCATCACGTTCCACATCCTTCAGTCGCCGTCATTCGACGTGTCCCGGCTGTCGAAGCTGCTCGGCGAGGTGCGCGAGAAGGTGCGCTTCTGCGAGGTGTGCGGCAACGTGTCGGAGTCGGACCGCTGTTCGATCTGCCGCGACCCGCGTCGGAATCCGGCGATCATCTGCGTGGTGGAAGACGCGAAGGACATCTCGTCCATCGAGCGCACGAGGGAGTTCCGCGGGCTGTACCACGTGCTCGGGGGAGTGATCAGCCCGATCGCGGGCATCGGTCCCGACGACCTGCGCATCACCCAGCTCATGCAGCGACTCGCCGATGGCACGGTGCAGGAGGTCATCCTCGCGACGAACCCGAACCTCGAAGGCGAGGCCACGGCGACCTACCTCAGCCGTCTGCTCCACACGCTCGAGATCAGCGTGACGCGGCTCGCATCGGGGCTTCCCGTCGGCGGAGACCTGGAATATGCCGACGAAGTGACCCTCGGCCGGGCATTCGAGGGTCGCCGCTCGATCTGATGAACGGTCAGATGCAGCGGTTCGACGCGCGCGCATGGCTGCTCTTCGCGGCCATGGCGGTGCTCTGGGGCATCCCCTACCTGTTCATCAAACAGGCCGTCGACTCGTACTCTCCGGCATCCATCGTCGCCGGGCGCACGCTGCTGGGGGCGGTGCTCCTGCTGCCGTTCGCACTGCGGCAGAAGGCACTGCGCCCCGCACTGTCGAAAATCGGCTGGGTGCTCGCGTTCGGCGCGATCGAGATGGCCGGACCCTTCCTGCTGCTCGGCCACGCCGAGCAGACGCTGCCATCGGGGCTCACCGGGCTGCTTGTGGCGACCGTGCCGCTCTTCGCCGCCGTCATCGCCCTCAGCGGCGGTGATCGGTCGGTGCTGAAGCCCTCGCGCGCCATCGGGCTCGTGGTGGGATTCGCGGGGGTGGCCGTGATCGTGGCGGGGCCGGGACTCGCCGTCGAAGGCGGAGCGGGATTCATCGCGATCGGCGAGGTGCTGCTCGTCGCGGTCTGCTACGCGACGGCGCCGTTCATCGTCGCCCGGCGGCTCGACGGTGTACCGGCTCTCGGCACGGTGACCATGGCGCTTTTCGCGGTCGGCCTGTTCTACCTTCCGATCGCGCTGTTCACCCAGCAAGAGGTTCCGACGGCCCAGAGCACGGTGTCGCTGATCGCGTTGGCGGTGCTGTGCACCGCAGTCGCGTTCGTCGTGTTCTTCGCTCTGATCGCGCGCGTCGGCCCGGTGCGCGCACCCCTCTTCACCTACGTCAACCCGGTCGTTGCGATCATCCTCGGTGTCATCGTGCTCGGCGAAGAAGTCACGCCGGGTCTGCTCATCGGCTTCCCACTGGTGATCTTCGGATGCTGGCTCGCCGCCACCGGCGGCAGGATCCGCGCCCGAGAACCGGTCGCCGATCTTCCGCCGATCGCCCCGGGCTGACGCATCCGTCGGCACGCGATCGGTGCGAAACCGAGGATGGATTTCAGCAGCGTCCGCTGTCTGGGCGATCCGGGTCGGCGCCGCGTCCGCCCTTGAACGGTCGAGGTCTGAGCGCGGACTGGGCATCGAGACAGAGGATCCTCTGGCGGGACGGCGGGTCTCACGGCACGATGGGTCACGTACTCACATCGGCGTGGGAGGCCCCCGGATGGATCCGACCCCAAGTCCTACGCACCGGACGGTCGCCCTCGTGGGCGGCGCCGGTGCCGGCAAGACCACCCTCGCAGAGGGATTGCTGTTCCGAGCGGGCGTCATCCCGCGCCGCGGTGCGATCGAGCAGGGAACGACGGTCGGTGACCACGATCCCGAAGAGATCTCGCGTCAGACGACGCTCGGCATCTCGCTCGCCTACCTGACCTGGACGGGCGACGACGGGCGCGAGAGCGCCCTCACGCTCGTGGACACACCCGGGCATCCCGACTTCGTCGGGGGTGTCGACACCGCACTGACCGTTGCGGACGTGGCCGCAGTCGTGGTCAGTGCGGTCGACGGCATCACGGCGGGCACTCGTGGGGTATGGGCGGCAGCCGAACAGGCGGGCGTGCCCCGCATCCTGATCGTCACGCAGGAGGATCGCGCCCGAGCGGACTTCCGCCGCATCGTCAGCGACCTGCGTGCCACGTTCGGCGACCACCTGTGGCCGATCGAGCTGCCCCTCGGCGAGGAACAGGACTTCCATGCCATTGCGGATGTCCTCGGCGAGCACGCTCTGGTCTACGACGACACCGGGCACCACCGCGAGGAGGCGATGCCGGCGGCGGCTGAGGCCGAGGAGCACGACCTGCACGTCAGCGTCACCGAAGACATCGTGTCGCACGACGATGCGCAGCTCGAGGCGTATCTCGACGGCAACGAACCGTCCGCGGGCGAGCTCGAAACCACCCTCGCCCGCGAAGTGGCGTCCGGCGAGGCCGTGCCCATCCTGCTGTGCTCGGGCCTCACCGGCACGGGCATCGACCGCGTCGTCGACCTGCTGTGCGCGCTGTCACCGACATCCCGCGATCACGACTCACGGATCATCGTCGGCGGCAGCGCCGAGACGGATGACGGCACCGAGGTGCGCGTCGCCCCGAGACCCGACGGCGAGACGGTAGTGCACGTGTTCCGCACGGTCGCCGATCCATTCGTCGGCCAGATCGCGATGCTCAAGGTGCTCTCGGGCACGCTGCGTCCGAGCGACCGCCTGCGCAACGCGACGACGGGCGCGGAGGAGCGGATACCGGCGCTCTTCCGCCTTCGCGGCGACCAGCACGTGCCGGTGGACGCGCTGCGCACCGGCGAGGTCGGGGCGGTCGCCAAGCTGACCGGGTCGCCCTCGGGATCTGTGCTGTGGACGCGGCCGCACGGCAGCGCACGGCCGGCGCCGCTGCCGCACCGCCAGCCCGTCTACGCGGTCAGCCTCACCCCGGCGACCCAGTCCGACGACGCCAAGCTCTCGACCGCGCTCGCGCGGCTGCTCGCCGAGGACCAGACCCTTCTCATCGACCGGGCGGGTGGCGCGACGATCCTTCGCGGCCTCGGCGAGACCCACGTCGCGGTCGCCGTCGAGCGGCTGGCGCGCGTGCTCGGCGTCGAGGTGACCACAGGACCCGCGCCCGTCGCATATCGCGAGACGATCGCGGGGTCAGCCCAGGCCGAGGGAAAGCTCAAGAAGCAGTCCGGCGGCCACGGCCAGTTCGCCGTCGTGCAGCTGCGGCTGAGCCCGCTGCCGCCCGGCGGCGGATTCGAGTTCGTCGATGCCGTGGTGGGCGGCTCGGTACCGCGGTCGTACATCCCGGCCGTCGAGAAGGGCGCCCGGGATGCGCTCGCGGCAGGCGGGCCCCAGGGGCACCCGGTCGTCGACGTGCGGGTCGAGCTCTACGACGGCAAATCGCACTCGGTGGACTCCTCAGAGATGGCGTTCCGCACTGCGGCGTCGCTCGGCGTCAAGGCTGCCCTGGCCGACGCGGGCACCGTCGTGCTCGAGCCGGTGTCGATCGTCACGATCACCGTGCCGCCCGACCTCCAAGGTCCGGTGCTGACCGATCTGTCGTCGCGCCGTGCGCACGTCAATGCGACCGAGACGACAGCCGACGGCGAGACGCGGATCGTCGCGAGCGCGCCGGAGGCCGAACTCGCCCGCTACGTCCTCGAACTGCGCTCGCTGACGGGCGGCCAGGCGCAGCTGACGATCACTCCCGACCGGTACGAGCGCGCGCCTGGCACGGCGCGTGTGTAGCGTGGCGGCAGCCCGTCACATGGCCGGTGCGGAATCCGCTCGTCCGTAAGATGGAGCACTGGGCGCGGCATCCGATCGCGACCCGTGACCACACACGTGTGCCGCCCGCGGCACCTCCGGGAGTTCTGACGTGGCGCTGATCGTCCAGAAGTACGGCGGATCGTCCGTCGCCGACGCCGCGAGCATCAAGCGGGTCGCCAAGCGGATCGTCGACACCCGCCGCGCCGGGCACGACGTCGTCGTGGCGGTGAGCGCGATGGGCGACACCACTGACGAGCTGCTCGACCTCGCGTCGCAGGTCGCGCCGATCCCGGCACCGCGAGAGCTCGACATGCTCCTGTCGAGCGGTGAGCGGATCTCTATGGCGCTCCTGGCGATGGCGATCCATTCGATGGGGTTCGAGGCTCGCTCGTTCACCGGCAGTCAGGCCGGCATGATCACGGATGCCACGCACGGCGCCGCTCGGATCGTCGATGTCACCCCCATCCGCCTGCGCGATGCGCTCGACGAGGGCGCGATCGTCATCGTCGCGGGATTCCAGGGGTTCAATCGCGATACGCGCGACATCACGACACTCGGCCGGGGCGGATCCGACACGACGGCGGTGGCCCTCGCCGCGGCGCTCGACGCCGATGTGTGCGAGATCTACAGCGACGTCGACGGCATCTACACCGCAGACCCGCGGGTCGTGCCGAAGGCGCAGAAGCTCACCCGCGTTTCGAGCGAAGAGATGCTCGAGCTTGCGGCCAACGGTGCCAAGGTGCTCTACATCCGTGCCGTCGAGTATGCGCGCCGTCACGGCGTGCTGATCCACGCACGATCCACCTTCAGCTCTGCGGAGGGCACGTACGTGCTCAACGAGCAGCACGAGCGTTCCGAACAGTTCACCGAGGGAGGCCCCATGGAAGAGCCCGTCGTCGCCGGAGTCGCGACCGATCTCGGCCAGGCCAAGATCACCGTCGTCGGCGTGCCCGACGTGCCCGGCAAGGCCGCCGAGATCTTCAAGATCGTCGCCAAGTCGGGGGCCAACGTCGACATGATCGTGCAGAACGTCTCGGCCGCCGCGACGGCCCGCACCGACATCTCGTTCACGCTCCCGAAGGGCGACGCCGCCGTCGCGCTGCGCGCGCTGGCGGGCGATCAGGCCGAAGTCGGCTTCGAGAGCCTCATCCACGACGATCAGATCGGCAAGCTGTCGGTCGTCGGCGCCGGCATGCGCACGCACTCCGGCGTCTCGGCAACCCTGTTCGAGGCCCTCAGCATCGCCGGGATCAACATCGAGATGATCTCCACCTCCGAGATCCGCATCTCGGTCGTCGTGCGCGGCGACGACCTCTCCGAGGCGGCGCGCGTCGTGCACACCGCCTACGGCCTCGACGGCGACAGCGACGCCGTCGTGCACGCCGGCAGCGGACGCTGACCCGTTTCACGGAAGGTAAAATCCAGTCATGACCCGCATCTCCGATTCCGGACTCTCCGTCGCCGTCGTCGGCGCCACCGGCCAGGTGGGCACGGTGATGCGCGAGATTCTCGCGGAACGCTCGTTCCCGATCCGTGAGCTCCGCCTCTTCGCCACGGCCCGGTCAGCGGGCACCGCGGTCGAGTTCGGCGGCGAGACGATCATCATCGAGGATGTCGAGACCGCCGATCCGGCGGGTATCGACATCGCGCTCTTCTCCGCCGGCGCCACCGGCAGCCGTGCCCACGCGCCACGCTTCGCCGCGGCCGGCGCCACCGTGATCGACAACTCCAGCGCGTGGCGCATGGACCCCGAGGTTCCCCTCGTGGTGAGCGAGGTCAACCCCCACGCCATCGCCGAGGCGCACAAGGGGATCATCGCGAATCCCAACTGCACCACGATGGCCGCCATGCCGGTCCTCAAAGTGCTGGATGCCGCAGCCGGCCTCGAGCGCCTCATCGTCAGCACCTACCAGGCCGTCAGCGGATCCGGCATCGCCGGCGCCGAGGAGCTGCTCGGCCAGGTCGAGGGCGTCCTCGCTCAGGGCGACACCCTGCGTCTCGTCCACGACGGCTCGGCGATCGACTTCCCGCAGCCCGAGAAGTACATCGCGCCGATCGCGTTCGACGTCATCCCCTTCGCGGGCAATCTCGTCGACGACGGCTGGAACGAGACCGACGAAGAGAAGAAGCTCCGCAACGAGAGCCGCAAGATCCTCGAACTGCCCGGCCTCCGCGTCGCCGGGACGTGCGTGCGGGTGCCCGTCTTCACCGGCCACTCGCTGTCGATCAACGCCGAGTTCGCCGAGGAGATCTCACCCGAACGCGCACGCGAGATCCTCGCGTCGGCGCCGGGGGTCGCCCTCGAAGAGGTGCCGACGCCATTGCAGGCGGCCGGCAAGGACCCGAGCTATGTGGGCCGGATCCGCGCCGACCAGTCCGCGCCCGAGGGCAGGGGCCTCGTGCTGTTCATCAGCAACGACAACCTCCGCAAGGGTGCTGCCCTCAACGCCGTGCAGATCGCGGAGCTCGTCGCGGCGCGGTCCCTGAGCCTGTCCAAGGGCGTCAAGGCCTGACCGCGACGCGGCCCCGACACCCGCCCGCCTAGAATTGACGGGTGGACGAAACGACCGACGCGAGGCTTCCCGATCCCGACGACAGCGACCTGCCCAGCGGCGTCGTCGATGTGCTGCTGATCGGCGGCGGGATCATGAGCGCAACGCTCGGGACGCTCCTCCAGCGGCTTCAGCCGACCTGGAAGATCGCGGTCTTCGAACGGCTCCACGATGTCGCGCTCGAGAGTTCGAACGCGTGGAACAACGCGGGTACCGGCCACGCCGCGCTGTGCGAGCTCAACTACACCCCCGAGGCCAAGGACGGCACGGTCGACCCCGCCAAGGCCATCTCGATCAACGAGCAGTTCCAGCAGAGTCGCCAGTTCTGGACCACGCTCATCGAGCAGGGTGTCCTGGATGCACCGTCGACATTCATCAACTCCGCGCCGCACATGACCTTCGTGCAGGGCGAGAAGGATGTCGCCTTCCTCAAGAAGCGCTACGAGGCACTCAAAGAGCAGCCGCTGTTCGCCGGCATCGAGTACAGCGAAGACTCGCGCGTGATCAACTCATGGGCGCCGCTCCTCATGCAGAAGCGCCGCAAGGGCGAGCCGTTCGCGGCCACCCGTGTGCCGGCAGGGACGGACGTCGACTTCGGCGCGCTGACCCGCCAGCTGTTCGCCAGCCTGGCGGAGAACGGCGCCGACGTGCGCACCAACACCGAGGTGAAGCGCCTCAAGCGGCTCGAAGACGGAACCTGGCGCGTGAAGTACCGCCGCTCCATCGGCCGTTCGCCCGGCGAGATCGGTGCACGATTCGTCTTCGTCGGTGCCGGTGGCTGGGCGATCAAGCTGCTGCAGCGCTCAGGGATTCCTGAAATCAAGGGC
Source organism: Microbacterium pumilum (assembly GCF_039530225.1). Taxonomy (NCBI): domain Bacteria; kingdom Bacillati; phylum Actinomycetota; class Actinomycetes; order Micrococcales; family Microbacteriaceae; genus Microbacterium; species Microbacterium pumilum. Next base: position 3,771,806 of record NZ_BAAAOH010000001.1, on the reverse strand, counting down.
TACGGTGTCTTCCCGATCGGCGGGCAGTGGTTGAAGACCTCGAATCCCGCTCTCGTTGCGCAGCACAAAGCGAAGGTCTACTCGCAGGCCTCTGTGGGAGCGCCGCCGATGTCGGTGCCCCACCTCGACACCCGCGTCGTCGACGGCGAGACTTCGCTGCTGTTCGGTCCGTTCGCGACATTCAGCCCGAAGTTCCTCAAGAACGGTTCGATGCTCGATCTCGTCGCGCAAGTTCGCCCGCACAACATCGGCCCGATGCTCAAGGTCGCGATCGACAATCCATCACTCATCACCTATCTGGTGGGTGAGCTGCTCAAGAATCACGCGAAGAAGGTCGACAGCCTACGCACATTCATGCCGACGGCCAAGGACGAGGACTGGGAGCTTCTGAACGCCGGTCAGCGGGCGCAGGTCATGAAGAAGGATGCCGACAAGGGCGGCGTGCTCCAATTCGGCACCGAGGTCGTCACCGGCGCGGACGGCACGATCGCCGGCTTGCTCGGCGCTTCGCCGGGTGCGTCCACGGCCGTCTCGATCATGCTGGGACTGCTCAAGACGTGCTTCCCCGACCGGATCGCGCAGTGGGAGCCCACGCTCGCCGAACTCGTGCCGAGCTATGGCGAGACGCTGAACAACGACCCCGCCGAGGCTCGCGAGACGATCGAACGCACGGCGGAGGCCCTCGCGCTCACGGCCTGACCCACGCGGCGGCTTCCCGGCTGTTTGAATGAGTGCCGTGAAGACCCTCTCGCGCGCTCTGGCAACGCTGGGCATCGCGACCACTCTGGCGCTCGCGGCGCCGTCGGCCGCGGCAGTCGCGTCCTCCGTCGATGACTTCAGCTACGACTCGCTCGCCGCGGACTACTGGCTGGTGCGCGCCGTGGACGGCACGAGCGTGCTCTACACGACCGAGACGATCGTCGCCCGGTTCCCCGAATTCGACCAGAACAAGGGAATCATCCGCTGGATCCCCAAGTCCGACTCGGGCATCGCCCACGACACCCGGGTCGTGAACGTGACGGGTGGCGGTGGTGAGCCGATCCCGTGGTGGACGGAGCAGGATGACGACTGGATCTACGTCCTCACCGGCGACGACAGCTACGTGCGTGGGGCGCAGACGTACGTCATCTCGTACGCGATGAGCGACGTGGTGCTGCGCTACGACGACACCGCCGCCGACGAGTTCTACTGGGACGTCGTCGGCGCCGACCACGCCCAGCCGTTCGCTGCGGTCTCCGGCCGCATCCATGTCGCCGGCGACGCCGCCGACGGGCTGATGGCCGGTCGCGCGTCCTGCTACCGGGGGAAGGTCGGATCGACAGACCGCTGCGCACTGGCCGGACCGGAGCCCGACGCTCTGTGGCCCGCGGACGTCGCGGCCTGGGCGCTATCTGTGAGCGGGCGGGTTGCCGCAGACGGCGCCGTCGTGTTCACCGCGACGGATGACGCGGTCGGTGCGAATGAGGGCGTCACGGTCGCGATCGGCTTCGCCCAGCGGACCTTCGCTGCCCCGACTCCTCCGCCTCCGCCGCCGTATCCGTGGTGGGAGTGGATCGCGCCGGGTCTGGCGCTCATCGCCGGGTTCGGAGGGCTCATCTTCCTCCTGACCATGAAGGCGTTCCTCCGGCGCAATCCCGACGCCTCGCCCGTCATCGTGCAGTACACGCCACCCGTCGACGAGTCGCCGACCCTCTCGGCCGGGGTTCTCGGCGTGCCGGCACGGGCACTCGCCGCACACGTGGTCGATCTCGCCGTCCGCGACAAGGTCGAGATCACGGCATCCGGCGACCGCGAAGACGCCGACGACTTCAGCGTCGTCCTGCGTGACGACACCGGCCTCGAGCACGACGACCGCCGCATCGTCACCACGCTGTACGGAAAGGATGCCGCCCCCGGCGACCGCGTCGACCTCGGTGTTTTCGCCCGCAAGCCGCCGGTGCGCGCCGTCACGTACGTGCGACGAATCGACGCCGCGACTGTGGAGCGCGGCTACCGCAGTGAGCGCCCTGCCTGGATCGGCACCGTGCGCGGCGCCTTGCAATTCGGCGGGCTGGTGGTCGCGGTCATCCTGCTGTTCTTCACCACCGACCTGCCCAGTGTGCTGAGCGATCTGGGGACGCTCGGCACGTGGATCAACGTGCTGGCGATCGTGAGCGCCTTCGTGTCGTTCATCGTCCTGCCGTTCATCGGCCTGCCGCAGACGACGCTCACGGTCGCCGGCGGCCGGCACAAGACCTACCTCGAGGGGATCCGCGAGTACCTGCAGCTCGCGGAGGAGGACCGATTGCGCGCCGCCCAGTCGCCGCGGACCGCCGACCTCGTCTCCGGCGGACGTCGACCCTTCAGCGACCAGCCGAACTCGCCCGGCGCAGACGTCGTCAACCTGTATGAACGGCTTCTTCCGTACGCCGTGCTCTTCGGCATCGAGCGAGAGTGGATCGAGGTCATCCGCGCCGTCCAGCCTGTCGCCCCGCCGCCGTCGCGGCTGGCATTGTTCGACTCGATGACATCCGACTCGCTCTCGAACGCGTCATCGTCGATCGGTCACCTCGCCGTGACACCGGTGTCCAGCGGCAGCTCGTCGAGCTCGTCGAGTTCGTCGTTCTCGAGCAGCTGGTCATCGTCCGGCGGGTCGTCCGGAGGCGGCTCGTCGGGGGGAGGCGGTGGCGGCGGAGGATTCGGCGGACGATGAGCCTCTGGTCGCTGCATCCTTCGTCTGGCGTCGTCCCTGTTCCGTAGACTCACCGCGTGGCCAAACTGTACTTCCGCTACGGGGCGATGAACTCGGGCAAGTCGACGTCGCTCCTTCAGGCCGCGTACAACTACGAGGAGCGCGGCCAGCATGTGCTGCTGGCGAAGCCCAGGATCGACACCAAGGGCGCGCACCAGATCTCGAGCAGGCTCGGGATGACGCGTCCCGTCGACTTCCTCATCGGTCCGGACGATTCGGCACGCAACCTCTTCACCGAGCATCGCGCGCACCTCCGTTATACGCACGACGAGCTGGTCGGACTCTCGCGTCCGCCGGCCGATGTCGCCTGCCTGCTCATCGATGAGGCGCAGTTCCTGACGCGCGACCAGGTGGACGACCTCCTGCGGATCGCCGTGCTCGACGACGTGCCGGTGCTGGCATACGGCATCCGCACCGACTTCCTCACCGAGGCGTTCCCCGGATCGCGCCGTCTGCTCGAGCTCGCGCACTCGATGGAAGAGCTCAAGACGATCTGCCGCTGCGGGCGCAAGGCCCTCTTCAACGGGCGGCTCGTCAATGGCCGCTTCATCTTCGACGGTGACCAGGTCGCCATCGACGGCGACGAGGTCACCTATGAGTCGCTGTGCGCTTCGTGCTATCTGCGCGAGTCGGGCGGCCGGCTCGGCGGTCGCTGAGCGGTCTGCCGAGGTCTCAGGCTCGCGACGCCGCCTCATCGGTTCCGCGGTGCCGGCGAGGCAGGGGCACGAGCATCGACGTGGTGCGCTGGTAGTCGGCGTAGGCGGGGTACTTCGACGAGGTGATCGACTCCGTGAAGATCGTCGACCCGATGAACAGCAGCGTCAGAAGGCCGGCGCCGAGGATCGTCCAGTTGAACACTCCGCCCCAGATGCCGAGACCGGATGCGGCGGCCGCCGCTGCACCGATGGCGTAGAACGCCCACCACTGCGCCTGCTCGAAGAAGAAGTTGGGGTGGCGGCTGTAGCCGAACAGACCGGTCGTGACGAAGCCTGGCTCGAGCCGCCCGCCCGCGGCCTTCTTCGCCTGGTGGAAGCTCCACTGCTGCTGGTCGGCGGTGAACTCGCCGACCAGGGACGCGGCGAACAGCACAGCGAACAGGGCGTCCCAGACGCCGAACGGCGCGGGGTTCTGCCACGCGATGTAGGCGGGCGTCGTGATCAAGACGAGGAGGGCGTTCTGGTACAGCACGATGAACAGCAGGTTGAACACCTGGAACTGCCAGGGCTTCATCCGGCCTCGCAGGATCGCCCAGCGGTAGTCCTCCATACCGGTGTAGCCGCCCTTGCGGGCGAAGTTGAAGGTGAGGCGTGCGGCCCACGCGGTCACGAGCACCGCCATCACGATCAGCCGGGTGGCGTCGTTTCCGTCGAGGATGCCCGCGACCGCGAAGATCCACACGTAGACGGCTGGCACGATCGACCAGATGCGATCGACCCACGACGTGTCCTTCGTGATCAGCGAAGCGATCCAGCAGAACGCGCAGGTGATCGCGAAGACGATGAGGACGAGGAGGAGCGGATCCATGTCACGAGCGTACGACCTGCCCGGTCGTCCGCGTTTCCGTCACATCGTGACGGTCGAGAGTTGCTTGGTCTGACCACATGTCCTATTGTGGTCAGACCACAGAGGAGACTCATGGATGAGACGATCGACGGCGCCACGTCGGCACCGCGGGCCTGGCAGGTGGTGCTCGAGCGCATCGAGTCCGACCTGCTCGAGGGCCGCCTGGCGCCGGGCGATCGGCTCCCCGGCGAACGCGAACTGGCAGCCACCCTCGGTGTCGGACGCTCGAGCGTACGCGAGGCGCTGCGCGTGCTCGAGGTCATGGGACTCATCCGCACCGGAACGGGGTCGGGACCGACATCCGGCGCCATCATCATCGCCACCCCCCGAGGCGGGATGTCTGCGCTCCTGCGGCTCCAGGTCGCCGCCAGCGGCTTCCCACTCGACGATGTGGTGAAGACGAGGCTGGTGCTCGAGTCCGCGGTCGTGGAGGCGCTCGCCGAAGACGAGGACCGGTCCACCGCTGCCGCGCACGCCGTGCTCGATGCGATGGATGCCACCGACCTCACACCCGCGGAGTTCCTCGTCCTCGACGCCCAGCTGCACCTGGCGTTCGCCGAGGCATCGGGCAACGTCGTCATCGCTGCCATGATGGCCGGCCTGCGCACGGCCATCGAGTCCTATGTCCTCGAGGGCGCGCAGCGCATCGAGGACTGGGATGCCGCGGCCACCCGCCTGCGTCGCGAGCACCGTGCGATCCTCGCCGCGATCGATGCAGGCGACGCCGTCCGCGCCCGCACCCTCATCCACCAGCACATCACCGACTACTACGCACAAGCGGGCCTAGCCCGCGCATCGCGCTGACGAAAGGCATCACCATGGTCACCCGCCAACTTCCGAACCCGGCCGAGCTGCTCGAGCTGATGAAGTTCAAGAAGCCCGAGCTCGATGGTCGCAAGCGGCGTCTCGACGCGGCGCTCACGATCTACGACCTGCGGGATATCGCGAAGCGTCGCACGCCCAAGGCGGCCTTCGACTACACCGACGGCGCGGCCGAGGGCGAGCTGTCGCTCGCCCGTGCCCGGCAGGCGTTCGAAGACATCGAGTTCCACCCCGACATCCTCCGCCCGGCTCCCGAGGTCGACACGTCGGTCGAGATCCTCGGCGGGCCCAGCGCGCTGCCGTTCGGCATCGCGCCGACCGGCTTCACGCGGCTGATGCAGACGGAGGGCGAGACGGCCGGAGCATCCGCTGCCGGCGCCGCCGGCATCCCGTTCACGCTCTCCACCCTCGGCACCACCTCGGTCGAGGACGTCAGGAAGGCGAACCCGCACGGGCGCAACTGGTTCCAGCTGTACGTGATGCGCGAGCGTGAGATCTCGTACGGCCTCGCGCGTCGCGCGGCGGAGGCCGGGTTCGACACGCTCATGTTCACTGTCGACACCCCGATCGCGGGTGCCCGGCTGCGTGACAAGCGCAACGGCTTCTCGATCCCGCCGCAGCTGACCGTCGGCACGATCATCAACGCGATCCCCCGTCCGTGGTGGTGGTACGACTTCCTCACCACACCGAAACTCGAGTTCGCGTCGCTGTCGTCGACCGGCGGCACCGTCGGCGAGCTGCTCGGCGCCGCGATGGACCCGACGATCAGCTACGACGACCTCGCGATCATCCGCGACATCTGGCCCGGCAAGATCGTGGTGAAGGGCGTGCAGAACGTCGAGGACTCCGTGCGGCTCATCGACAGCGGCGTCGACGGCATCATCCTGTCCAACCACGGCGGGCGCCAGCTCGACCGTGCGCCGATCCCGTTCCACCTGCTGCCGAAGGTGGTGCGCGAGGTCGGCAAGGACGCCACGGTGATGATCGACACCGGCATCATGAACGGCGCCGACATCGTGGCATCCATGGCCCTCGGTGCGAAGTTCACCCTCATCGGCCGCGCATACCTCTACGGGCTCATGGCCGGCGGACGCCAGGGCGTGGATCGCACGATCGAGATCCTCAAGACCGAGATCGAGCGCACCATGGCACTGCTCGGCGTCTCATCCATCGCCGAGCTGGAGCCCAAGCACGTGACCCAGCTCGCGCGCCTGGTGCCCATCGGTCAGCCGACGGCACCGGCCCGCGCGCCTCGCGCACGCACGACCGCGAAGGCCTGAGGGGCTCAGCGCACCGGCAGCGTCGCGGTCAGTCGTTTTCGATCGAGACCGGGTTTTCGCGCCGAGACCGGGCGGCGAACCGCCGGGTCTCGGCGAAAGCTCCGGGTCTCGACGCTTCGGCGTCCCCTGCCGGGCTCAGCGCGTCGGAAGGGTCGGGATGAGCGTGTCGAGGAACTCGGCGGTGTCTTCCCATCCCTCGACCGCCTGGCACGCGACGCCCATCGCGAGCACGGGGTAGTCGTTGCCCTCGGGATCGAGCCGGTCGCCCACGAAGAGCATGTCCGAGAGCGGGATGCCGGTCTGCTCGGCGAGCTGACGCATTCCGAAGGCCTTGTCGATGCCCTGGCGTGTGATGTCCACAGAGGTTGATCCGCCCGAGCGCACCTCGAGGTCCGGGATCTCGACGGCGACCGCCGTGCGCAGCGCATTCTTCTTCTCACCCGTCGGATCCCACGCCATCTTGGCGTCGAGCGGTGCGCTCTGCCCGAGCGCCGAGAAGGTGATCTGCGAACCGCGGTCCTCGAGGATGTCGCCCCACGTCTCGGTCGCCCAGAGTCCGAGACGGCGTGCCTCGCGCTCGACGGCTGCGATCGCCCGCTCCTTCTGGTCGTCGGTCAGCGAATGAGCGTAGACCGTGTCGATGCCGTCGGGCGTGATCCGGTAGTACTGGGTGCCGCAGGTGGGCAGCAGGTGGATCCGCGACAGCACCTCGGGTGCGGCATCCGGCAGTCGATCGACGACCTGCATCGTGAACTGGGCGAGCTGGCCACCCGAGATGATCGCCACCTCGACCCGTTCCGCAAGGGCGATGAGCAGCGTGCCGATCCGCGGATCGATCGCGCTCTTCGACGGCGCGAGCGTGTCATCCAGGTCGAATGCGACGAGACGGGGCGTCGACATAGGGCTCCTCCACAGCAGATGGAAAGAGGCCCCGCCGTATGGCGGAGCCTCTCTGCTGTCGGGGTGACAGGATTTGAACCTGCGGCCTCGTCGTCCCGAACGACGCGCGCTACCAAACTGCGCCACACCCCGTGGCAAGCCCCCCGAGTCTACCCGATGGCCGACCCTGCTCCGAACTCGGAGGTGTCGTGGGGGATGAGTGTGAGGAGCGACACTTCGGGCCGGCACGCGAACCGCACCGGCGCGTAGATCGAGTGTCCGAGGCCCGCGCTGACGTTGAGCGGCACCGTCCTGCCGCCGTGGGTCCACTCGCTGAGTCCCCGAGCCTGACGAAGCGGGATGTCGCAGTTGGCGACGATCGCACCGTACCCGGGAATGCGGACCTGGCCGCCATGGGTGTGGCCGGCGAAGATCGCATCAGCACCGAGATCGATGAACCCGTCGAGCACGCGGCGGTAGGGCGCGTGCGTCACTCCGAGCGTGACGACCGGACGGTCGTCCTCCTCCAGATCTGCGAGCGGATCGGGCAGGGCCTCGAGTCGATCCCATGAGCGGTGGGCGTCGCTCACACCGAACGTGTCGACCCGCGCGCCACCGACGTCCAGCGACCCGACCTTGTTGTTGAGGTCGAGCCAGCCGAGCTCATCGCTCAGGTAGGCGTCGAGCGCGCGAGTGTCGAGCGGCTCGGCGACGACCTTGACCGTGGACGGGCCGCTGAAGTATTTCAGCGGGTTGCGGGGCGCCGGCGCCGTGTGGTCGTTCGAACCGTGCACGAAGACACCCGGGATGCCGCGCAGCGGGTCGAACGCGGAGCGAAGTCCGCGGAGCCCCTCGAAGTGCCCGAGGTTGTCTCCGGTGTTCACGATGAGGTCGGGCTGGAGTGACGCGAGCGCGGCGATCCAGTGCTGCTTGCGGTGCTGCCACGGCGCCATGTGCGCGTCAGAGAGGTGCAGCACCCGGATCGGCCGGGCGCCGGCCGGAAGGATCGGCAGCTCGTGCACGCGGATCGCGAACAGGTAGCGCTCGATCCCGATGCCCCAGATCGCGGCTCCCGCGCCGACCGCCCCCACCGCGGCGAGCGAGGTGAGGGCGGTGCGCGCAGCGGATGGCGGCACTAGCCGTCACCGTTGTCGTTGTTGCCCTTGCCGCCGCACTTGTCGACCTTGTAGTTCACGGCGATGCCGGAGTTGCGGTTGACGACGGTTCCGGCTCCCGGAGATGTTCCGGTGGCTATGGGATCACCGCCGGCCGACGCGTCCTTCTCGCAGGATCCTGCTTTGACATCGCCGAAGCCGGCGGAGCGCAGGGCCCTCACCGCGTCGTCGAGCGGCATTCCGGACACGTCAGGGATGGTGATGCCGTTGCCGTTGCTCGGGCTGATCGTCACGGTCGTACCACCCGCGACCAGGCCCGCACCCGGGCTCTGGACGGCAACGATGCCCTCGGCGTCCGACGAATCAACAGGCGGGCCGAGTACGACGTCGAACCCGGCATCGTTGAGGATCCTGGTCGCTTCGTCGATCGACTGGCCGACGACACTGGGCAGATTGGTCAGCACCCGACGAGTGAGGTTGCTGTCGGGCGCTGCGAACGGCCCTGCGGGGTACCACTTGTCGACATTGCGCTGGACGGTCTGTGCGAGCCCGTAGCGCATATCCGACACCATGCTGCCGTTGGCGTACGTGTGGAACAGGTCGAGCGTTCCCTCGACGTTGCCGACCCAGTTGGCGGTGGCCACCCGGGTGCTCGACTCGATGAGCCACGTCTGCAGCTCCTGGTGGGTACCGGTCTTGCCGATCAGGGCCGTGCCATCGCCGGGGTTGCCGCGAGAGCCGGTGCCGCCGCCGGCCATGACACCCTGAAGGGCATAAGCGGCAGTGGCCGCGACCTCGGGTGTGATCACCTGTGAGCACGTGCGCTTGGGCAGTGGAACGTCGTTGCCGTCCGAATCGGTGACCTTGTCGATCGCGCGAGGCTGGCAGTACACGCCGTTGTTCGCGACGGTGCCGTATGCCGCGGCCATCGCCAGCGGAGAGACGTTGTCGGATCCGATGACCTGGTTGGGACCCTGCATCTCGATCGCCTCACCCGATCCACGGGTGACGCCCATCTTGTTCGCGACCTTGCCGATGTCGCAGAGGTCGAGTTCGGATGCCATGGCGACATAACCCGAGTTGAGCGAGGCCGCCGTGAACGACATCGGCGTTCCGACGTATCCGCCGCCGCCGCCGAAGTTGCCCGGCTTCCATTGGCCCGCGTTCACGTAAGTGCCGCCGTTGTAGCAGCTGTCGGGGAAGGTGTTGATCACTCGGTCGCGACCGTTGAGGACCTCGTTGACCGAGTGACCCTTCTCCAGCCAGTCCACGAGCGTGAACAGCTTGAACGTCGATCCGGCGTTGAAGCCGTTCGACTGACCGAACTTCTTGTCACCCGCGAAGACCACGGCCGAGTAGTTGGGGTCGCCTGTCACCGTCTCGCTGAACTTCGTGTTCTGTGCGATCGACAGGATGCGACCGGTCGACGGCTCGACAGACACCGATGCCGATCCGAACCGTGCGCCGGGTATCGATGTGGGAATGCTCTCGTTCATCTTGCTCTGCGCCGTGAACTGCAGGTTCCAGTCGATGGTCGTGTACACGTTGAGTCCGCCGCGGCGGAGCATCTCGGTGCGCGCCTCGGGAGTATCGCCGAACGCTTCGTCACGCTCGATGACGTAGCGGACGTACTGGCAGAAGTACTCCGCACCACCCGCGGCAGCGCAGCCCGTCTTGGGCGCGGTGATGTTCGGGGTGATCGGTGCGATGACCGCATTGTTGTACTGCTTCTGCGTGATCTTCCCATCCTCGAGAAGCCGGCTCAGCACGTACAGCTGGCGCCCCTTCGTGGCCGAGTAGCCGTCTGCGGCTGCGACGTACTGCTCCTGGGTGATCTTGCCGTCGGCCAGCATCGTGTCGAGCGCGGCGAGCTGTCCCTTGTTCACGTCGTCGACGCTGCCGTCGGGGGCTTTGTTGTAGAGGTTGCCGTCGGCATCCGCAATCGAGCCTTCGGGCTGGTCGATCCGATAGGTGTTGGGGTTCTGCACGATGCCGGCGAGGGTCGCCGCTTGCGGGAGATTCAGATCCTTGGATGCGACCCCGAAGTAATAGCGCGACGCCGCGTCGATGCCGTATGTCTGCCCACCGAAGTTGGCGATGTTCAGGTAGCCGAGAAGGATCTCGTTCTTGGAATACTTCTGCTCGAGGGCGATGGCGTAGCGCATCTCCTGCAGCTTGCGCTGGATGCCTTCGTTGCCCACCGCTGTGGTCGCATCGGTCCAGCACTTGTAACGATCGTCGTCCGTCTTCGCGGTCGCCTCGCATCGCTGCACGAGGATGTTCTTGACGTACTGCTGGCTGATCGAGGATCCGCCCTGGGTCTCGCCGCCGCCCTCGAGGTTGGTGAGGATGGCGCGGGTCGTGCCGATCAGGTCGACACCGCCGTGCGAGTAGTAGCGCGGGTCTTCGCTCGAGAGGATCGAGTCGTACATCACGGGAGCGATCTCGTTGAAGTCGACCGGAGAGCGGTTCTGGTCGTAGAACTGCGTCATCTCCATCCATTTGCCCGTTTCGGGGTTCTTGGCGTAGAGAGTGGTCGGAAGCATCAGCTTGTCGATGTCGAGCACGCTGGGCAGTTGGTCGAACATCGTCATCGCGCTGGACGCCGCGGCGCCTGAAATGGCGATGGCGGGGGTGACGGTGGCGCTGATGAGCACACCCGCGACAGCGCTCAGGCCGACGAGGCCGGCGAGACCGCCGAGCACACCGCTAGCCGTTCGTTTCGTATCAGGCATAGGGTTGATCGTAGGGGAGATACCTGGGCGATCCCTTGACGGACCCGCCCCCCACGGCTGTTCCCCGGCTTCCGCCCGCCATTTTCCGGAGACTCCATGACCACGTGGGAATACCTCACGACCCCCCTGCTCATCCATAACACCGCCGCCATCCTCAACAACTGGGGCAAGCAGGGGTGGGAGCTCGTGCAGGTCGTCACCGGCCCCGAGGGCGGCCTCGTGGCCTATTTGAAGCGGCCTGTCGGCGGCAGCGGAGACACCTCTGCGAACGCGGGGCTGGATGCCGCGGCCCAAGCCGCCAAGCAGTTCGACGAGAGCTGACCGTGACGGTCTCGCAGCGGCTCGCCGAGCTCGGCATCGACCTGCCGTCGGTCGTGCCGCCGGTCGCCGCTTACGTTCCCGCAAAGGCGCACGGCCATCTGGTCTATACGGCCGGTCAGCTTCCCATGGTGTCGGGCGCCCTGCCCGAGACGGGCAAGGTCGGCGACGGTCACGGTCTGGTGCCGGCATCCGACGCCAAGGAACACGCCCGCCAGTGCGCCCTCAATGCGATCGCTGCCGCTGCGGCCGCGGTCGGCGACGTCGACCGCCTGACCGGAGTAGTGAAAGTCACCGGGTTCGTGGCGTCCGTTCCCGAGTTCACGGGTCAGCCGGGCGTCATCAACGGCGCCAGCGAGGTGCTCGGCGAGATCTTCGGCGAAGCAGGCAGGCATGCCCGCTCTGCTGTCGGCGTGCCCGTGCTGCCCCTCGATGCGCCCGTCGAGGTCGAGGTCGTCTTCTCCTACGTCTGACGCGCTCGTCGCAGCACCGCCATGAGCGGCTGCGGCATCCGCTCGAGCGGGATCGTGTCGACGAAGATCCGGGCATAGCGGAGTTTGCGTCGCGCGCCACTGGTCATCCATCTCCGCAGCTGGGCATCGATGGGCCGATCGCGCCACTCCGGCTGCTTCTGCAGTTTGCGGAACGCGATGATGTCGCCGTTGTCGGCGAGGCACGCCTCGATCAGTTCCGGCCCGCAGGCGCGCAGCAGCTCGTCCTCGAGGTCCGACACGCATGCGAAGAATCCGGCGACCTCGATCTCGTCGGTCGGCGTGAGCAGACCGACCTCCTCGAGGGCGCGACGGATGACGCGAGCCTCTGCGATGTCGTAGAGACCCGACAGCGGCACGGCGGGATGATCCACCCGGATGGTGCGCAGCATCCGGCGGAGTCCCTGAGCGCCCCCCACCGGCACCACGGCGATCCCTCGATCGCCGGCCCCGAGCCGCTGGGCGAGCGTGTCGACGGCGATCTGGTCGCTGACCCCCTCGACCAGCACGATCGCCCGGGGGTCGGTCAGTGCATCGAGCGCAGCGGTGGCGGCGAGGGCCGCGACCGGACCGTGCGGGTAGCCCTCCGGCACGGTCCGACCGTCGGTCAGCCGCCGCGCAGGCACTACCTCACCTGGGCGCTGATCACGCTCATCACCGCGGTGTCCGCCAGCGTCGTCGTGTCGCCCACCTCTCGGCCCTCGGCGACATCCCGCAGGAGCCGCCGCATGATCTTGCCCGACCTCGTCTTGGGAAGCTCTTCGACGATGTACACGTCGCGAGGGCGGGCGATCGGGCCGATCTGTTCGCCGACCCAGGCGCGGAGCGTCTGAGCCAGGCCGTCGGGGGAGTGCGCGGCGAGGTACGACTGCTTCACGATCACGAACGCGGCCACCGCCTGACCGGTGGTCTCGTCGGAGGCTCCCACGACCGCGGCCTCGGCCACGGCTTCGTTTGCGACCAGCGCCGACTCGATCTCGGTCGTCGACAGGCGGTGGCCCGACACGTTCATGACGTCATCGACGCGGCCGAGCAGCCACACGTCGCCGTCGTCGTCGAGCCGTGCGCCGTCGCCGGCGAAGTAGTAGCCCTGGTTCTGGAACTTCTCCCAGTACGTCTCCACGAATCGGTCGGGGTCGCCCCAGATGCCGCGCAGCATGCTCGGCCAGGGCTGGGTGACCACGAGCAGACCGCCGTTGCCCTCGCCGACGTGCGTGCCGTCCTCGTCCACGACCTCGATCGAGATGCCGGGCAGCGGCACCTGGGCCGAACCGGGCTTCGTCTCGGTGACGCCGGGCAGCGCCGAGATCATGATCGCCCCGGTCTCGGTCTGCCACCACGTGTCGACGATCGGCGCGGTCTTGCCGCCGATGATCTTGCGGTACCACATCCATGCCTCGGGGTTGATGGGCTCGCCGACCGATCCGAGCAGACGCAGGGACGAGAGGTCGAACTTCTTCGGGATCGCGCGCCCCAGCTTCATGAACGAGCGGATGGCGGTGGGCGCCGTGTAGAGGATCGTGACGCCGTACTTCTCGACGATCTCCCACCAGCGGCCCGGGTGAGGCGTGTCGGGCGTGCCCTCGTAGAGCACCTGCGTCGCACCGTTCGCGAGCGGACCGTACGCGACATAGCTGTGCCCCGTGACCCAGCCGATGTCGGCCGTACACCAGAACACGTCGGTTTCGGGATGGATGTCGTGGACGACCTTGTTCGTGAAGGCCGCCTGCGTGAGGTACCCGCCCGATGTGTGGAGGATGCCCTTCGGCTTTCCGGTGGTGCCCGACGTATAGAGGATGAAGAGCGGGTTCTCGGCGGGGAACGCCTGTGCCTCGTGCTCGGCGGATGCCGCAGGCACGACATCGTGCCACCACAGGTCGCGGCCCTCGGTCCATTCGACATCGTTCCCGCCTCGGCGGACGACTAGGACGTGCTCGACGGTCTCCTGGATTCCCGAGCCGTTGCGGTCGGCGAGCGCCAGGTCGACAGCGGGCTTGAGTGGCGAGACCTTGCCCTTGCGGTACCCGCCATCCGCGGTGATCACGAGCTTCGCGCCGGCGTCGTCGAGGCGCGAGCGCAGGCTGTCGGCCGAGAAGCCGCCGAACACGACGGAGTGGATCGCGCCGATGCGCACGACGGCCAGCATCGCGGCGATCGCCTCGGGGATCATGGGCATGTAGATCCCGACGCGATCGCCCTGGCCGACACCGAGCCCCTCGAGCACGTTCGCGACCCGCTTGACCTCGTCGGTGAGCTCGGCGTACGTGACGCGCCGCTCGTCGCCGAGTTCGCCCTCCCACAGCAGTGCGACGCGGTCGCCGTTGCCCGCCTCGACGTGCCGGTCGAGGCAGTTGTACGCGACGTTGAGCTCGCCGTCGTCGAACCATTTCGCGAACGGGGGGTTCGACCAGTCCAGAACCTGCGTGAACGGCGTGTGCCAGTGGAGCGCCCGCGCCTGCTCGGCCCAGAACGCGTCGCGATCGGCGGCGGCGGAGTCGTAGAGAGATCGTGTGGCGACGGCGGCCGCGGCGAATTGGTCGGACGGCGCGAAGCGTCGCGTCTCGTTCAGAAGGTGGTCGATCTGGCTGGTCATGGGGCGCGCTCCTTTGCGGCTGGCGGGGGACGGCATCCCCGGCGAGTCTGTCACGCAATGTACCGATCGGGGGGCGTGTCCACTACCTCCGATAGTGGGTGGTGGCCGGGATATTGGACGCGACCGATATATCACCCACAGTGCGCCCGGATTTGTTTGGACCGTTGCATGAATTCGCATATGCTTTCCAGCGGCCGAACATTCGATTCTGGCATCGCGGCACCCGAATCACCCCCCGAAGTGCGGTGTCGCTCGTGGCGGCATCCCATTCCCCCCATGGGATGCCGCCCTCTTTTTCGGGCGATGGGCGCCGGGTTGGTGTCGGCGACGGGGCTTGTCGACCAGCCCCGACGCCGAGCCGAGGGATCGCTGCCCGATTTCGGAGCGACGTCCTCTGGTTCGGCGAGAATCCCCGGGTTCGACGAGTCGCCGCGGGTTCCTGCGTCGACTCCTCCACAACCCACCCATTCGCCTGGCGCTTCCACTGAAGGAGCGGGATGTCGGCTGCCGGACGGCCGTGTTGCCTAGCGTCGAGGCATGCCCAAGCCGTTCGTCGTCCAGCCGCGCACCGACGCGGTGCCGGTGAGGGCAGGGACGTCGACCCCAGTGCTTCCTGCGGGTCCGACTGCGGGCTGGCGGCCCGACCCGCGCGGGATGGACCTCGGCGACCGGAAAGGGTCGATGACCTCAAGAGTGACGGGCCCGCGGGTGCCCGAGCAGGGTCCGGCTCGGCGGCTGGAGCCTGAGCAGCGCAGACTCGGCCCTTGGCCGCCAGCGCTCGCGTCGCTGGCGCCGTACCTCGACGACCCCGAGGTGACCGATGTGTTCGTGAACGGCGGCGCAGGGCTCTTCGTCGACCGGGGTGCCGGTGCCGCGCCGGTGCCGGCATGGCGGGCGGCCGAAGAGGACGTGCGCGCGCTCGCCGTCAGCTTGATCGGCCTCGGCGGGCGCCACATCGATGACGCGGCGCCCTGTGTGGATGTGCGTCTCGATGGCGGGGTGCGGGTGCATGCCGTCCTTCCTCCGATCGCCGCCGAAGGAACAGCGATCTCGATTCGGGTGCCTCGGTTCGATCGCATTTCACTCGACGTGCTCCAGGCGAACGGGATGTTCGGTGCCGGGGCACGGGGCGAGCTCGAGAGCGCAGTCCGCCGGCGGACGAACCTCCTCGTGACAGGTGCGGCCGGCGCCGGCAAGACCACACTTCTCGCCGCCCTTCTGGCCTCGGCGCCCCACTGCGAGCGGATCGTGACGATCGAGGATGTCGCAGAGCTCCGCATCGACCATCCGCATCACGTTCGACTCGAAGCACGGCAGGCGAATCTGGAGGGCGCGGGAGCGGTCGGCCTCGCGCGGCTGGTGCGCGAAGCGCTGCGGATGCGTCCCGACCGGCTGGTCGTGGGGGAGTGCCGCGGGGAAGAGGTGCGCGAGCTGCTCACCGCGCTCAACACCGGGCATGACGGTGGCGCCGGCACGTTGCACGCGAACAGCCTCGACGACGTTCCGGCGCGGCTCGAGGCGCTGGGGGCGTTGGCAGGGCTGGACGACCGCGGCCTTTCGAGGCAGGTCGTGAGCGCGATCGGACTCGTGCTGCACGTCGCACGGGGCGCGGAGGGCATCCGCCATCTCGCTGGCGTGGGTCACCCTGTCCTCGACGAATCGGGGCGGCTCGCGATCGAGGAAGCCCCATGGCCCGACGACTGAACGACCCGGCGGCCGCGATTCCCGACACCGTGCTGCGCCTCGCCGTGCTGCTGCAGGCCGGCGTCGCTCCGGCGCGAGCCTGGAGCCACCTTGCCGAAGGCGGTGACGCGGATGCCGCTCGCGTGGCGACGGCGGTCGGTCGCGGCATCCCGCTGCACGAGGCGATTGCGGCGGCGGGCCCGCCCGATCGTCGGCGTCGGGGCAGGCGGTCGTCTCCGCGCTCCGATGCCTGGCCGGATGTCGGGGCCGCCTGGCACGTGGCGACGACCGTGGGCGCGCCGCTGGCTGAGAGTCTTCGAGGTCTGGCGACCGCCCTCCGTGACGCGCACGAGGCCGCTGATGATGTGCGTGTCGCGCTCGCGGAACCTGCCGGCACCGCCCGGCTCATCGGCTGGCTGCCCCTCGTGGCGCTCGCTCTGGGCGCATCTCTCGGATTCGACACCGTCCACACGCTGCTCGGCACGCCGGCAGGGCTGGTGTGCCTGGCCGCGGGCGCTGCACTCATCGTGGCCGCGCACCAGTGGAACGCGGCGCTGGTGCGACGCGCGACGACGCCTGGCGGCATTCCAGGCCTCAGCGCTGAGATGCTCGCGATCGCCGTCAGCGGCGGCGTCTCGCTCGACCGCGCCGCAGCGATCGTCCGGGATGCGACCGGCGGGGGCATCGACGATGAAGCCGACGCAGTCCTCTCGCTTTCACGCACCGCCGGCGTCCCTGCCGTCGAACTGCTGCGCGCCGCGGCGGCTCTCGCGCGGCACCGAGCGCGCATCGACGGCAGACTGCGTGCCGCCCAGCTGTCATCGCGGCTCCTGCTGCCGCTCGGGGTGTGCACGCTCCCCGCGTTCCTCCTTCTCGGCGTCGCGCCGATGCTGCTGAGCGTCATGTCGACGACGCCGCTGTGACTCAGACCGTGCCCACCACCTCACGACAGGAGCAGACATGTCCATTCCCCCTCTCACACATCGCCGCGCCGCACGACTGTTCACCGACGACACCGGAGCGGCCACTGCCGAGTACGCCATCGCGACGATGGCGGCCGTCGCCTTCGCCGGACTGCTCGTGGTCATCATGCGCAGCGACGAGGTGCGCGGCATCCTCACCGACCTCGTGCGCCGCGCACTGACCGTCGCGTGATCTGGCGCGGTGACGATCGGGGATCGGTCGTCGCCGAGTTCGCGGTGGCGCTGCCCGCGGTCGTGCTCGTGCTCGTGTTGGGCGTGGGTGCGCTGAGTTCGAGCGCACAGCATGTGCGCCTGCAGGATGCCGTGGCGGACGCTGCTCGCCTCGCGGCGCGCGGCGAGCCGGTCGAGCGCGTCCACGCCGTCGTCGCCGATGCGGTCGCCGGAGCGAGCAGCTCGATCGAGGCTCGCGGCGACCTTGTCTGCGTGATCGGCTCGGCACCGTCATCCGGGTTGCCGTTGACGCTCACGGCGTCCAGCTGCGCGCTCGCCGGCGGCCTCTGATGCCGGGCGCACTGGGAGCGGCGGCGATCGTCGGCGTCGCGGCTGCCCTGACCGTCGGGCTCGCGACCGGCGGGTCGGCAGCCGTGTTCGGTCAGCGTCTGGCCGGGGCCGCGGATGCTGCCGCCCTCGCCGGGGCCGACGCGGCATCCGGTGCCGTCATCGCGGTTCCGTGCGAGGTCGCCGACCTTCTCGCAGCGTCGTCCGGGGCCGCGCTCGCGAGCTGCGAGGTCGTCGGGCTGGAGGTGACGGTGACGGTCTCGGCGAGCTTCGGGCCGCTTGCCGCGACCGCTTCGGCTCGTGCCGGGCCGCCGGGCTGATCCGTCGCTCACAGCTTGTACCCCCGTGAACGGCGTGTATGGTGTGCGTCGAAGAAAGGATGTCCCCCTTGGCAGAAGGCAAGAAGCTCGTCATCGTCGAATCGCCGACGAAGATGAGGTCGATCCAGGGCTACCTCGGCGATGGCTACGAGGTGCTCAGCTCTGTCGGGCATATCCGCGATCTGGCCGACAAGAAGGACATCCCTGCGGACAAGAAGCAGGCCTACGGCAAGTACTCCATCGACATCGACAACGGCTTCGATCCCTACTATGTCGAGAGCGAGCGCGGACGGAAAACAGTCGCTGAGCTGAAGCGCGCGCTCAAGGGTGCCGACGAACTGCTCCTCGCCACAGATGAAGACCGCGAGGGAGAAGCCATCGCGTGGCACCTCCTCGAGGCGCTCAAGCCCAAGGTGCCGGTGCGGCGCATGGTCTTCCACGAGATCACGAAGGATGCGATCCGCGAGGCGGTCGATCACACTCGCGAACTCGACCTGGCGCTCGTCGATGCGCAGGAGACGCGCCGCATCCTCGACCGCCTGTACGGCTGGGATGTCAGCCCCGTCCTCTGGTTCAAGGTGCAGCAGGGCACGTCGGCCGGCCGCGTGCAGTCCGCGGCGACCCGCATGGTCGTCGAGCGCGAGCGAGACCGCATGGCCTTCGTCTCCGCGTCGTACTGGGACATCGAGACGCTCGCCGTCAAAGAGGCTGCGTCCTTCGCGGCCCGGCTCGCCCGCGTCGACGGTGCGCCCCTCGCACGCGGCACGGACTTCGACGATCACGGCGAGCTCAAGAAGGCCGTGCTGGTGCTCGACGAGGCTGGGGCGCGGACGCTCGCCGCCGCGATCGAGGCTGCGGCAACCGCATCCGTCTCGAATCTCGAGTCGAAGCCCGGAACCCGCAGCCCTCGTGCGCCGTTCACCACCTCGACCCTCCAGCAGGAGGCCGGGCGCAAGCTCTCGATGAGCGCGAAGCACGCCATGAGCGTCGCCCAGCGCCTGTACGAGAAGGGCTTCATCACCTACATGCGCACCGACTCGACCGCGCTGAGCACGCAGGCCGTTCAAGCCGCTCGTGCACAGGCCGTCGAGATGTACGGCGAGAAGGCCGTGCCCCTGAATCCGCGCCTCTACGCGAACAAGAGCAAGAACGCCCAGGAGGCGCACGAAGCGATCCGCCCGTCGGGCGAGGTGTTCCGCAAGCCCTCGGAGGTGTCGGGCGAGCTCGACCGCGACGAGCAGCGACTGTACGACCTCATCTGGAAGCGCACCATGGCCAGCCAGATGTCCGACGCGAAGTACGAGACGACGACGGTGACCCTTGCGGTCGACGCCGGCGGACGTCGCGTGGAGTTCACGGCATCCGGCACGGTCTACACGTTCCGGGGATTCCTCGACGCTTACGAAGAGGGCCACGACGAGAAACGCAGCGACGCAGACAAGGCCGAGGACCAGTCGCTGCCCGCCGTCGCGGTGGGCGACGTCCTGCGACTCAAGGACGTCGAGCCCAAAGGCCACTCGACCAGTCCCAAGCCGCGCTTCACCGAGGCGAGCCTCGTGAAGGCGCTGGAAGAGAAGGGGATCGGCCGGCCGTCCACGTTCGCGAGCATCATCGATGTGATCCTCAATCGCGGCTACGTCTCCAAGCGCGGCCAGGCCCTCATCCCGAGCTGGCTCGCATTCAGCGTCGTCCGCCTTCTCGAAGAGCACTTCGCCGACCTCGTCGACTATGACTTCACGGCCGCACTCGAGGATGACCTCGATGCCATCGCCCGCGGCGAGCAGAAGCGGGTCGACTGGCTGAAGGACTTCTACTTCGGGTCGGCAGACCAGGTCGGACTCCGCAACATCGTCGAGAATCTCGGCGAGATCGACGCGCGTGCGCTGAACTCGACTCCGATCGGGGATGTCGCCACGCTCCGTTTCGGCAAGTACGGGCCGTACCTCGAGATCGTCGACCCGACGGATGCCGCCGCCGAACCGCGTCGCGTGAACATCCCCGAGGATCTCGCTCCCGATGAGCTCACCCCGGCGAAGGCGCAGGAGCTCATCGACGCTCCGGTGGCCGGCGACCGCGTGCTGGGGGAGAATCCCGCCAACGGCAAGCTCGTCGTCGTCAAGGACGGCCGCTACGGTCCGTACGTGCAGGAGGTCGACCCGCCCGCGCCCGAGACCGAGTCCATCGATGATGCGACCGGCGAGGTCATCGACGTGCCAGAGCCCGCTCCGAAGAAGCGCGGCGCCAAGAAGGATGCCGCACCGAAGCCGCGCACGGCATCGCTCTTCAAGTCGATGTCGGTCGACACGATCGATCTCGAGACGGCGTTGCGTCTGCTCGACCTGCCCCGCACGGTCGGTGCCGACCCTGAGTCGAGTGAACCCATCACGGCGCAGAACGGGCGCTATGGCCCGTACCTCAAGAAGGGGACCGACTCGCGGACGCTGGCCAGCGAGCAGCAGCTGTTCGACATCACCCTCGACGAGGCGCTCGCGGTATATGCGCAGCCCAAGTACGGCGCGCGCGGCGCGAGCAGTGCGCTCAAGGAGTTCGAGGCAGACCCTGTCAGCGGCAAGCCCATCAAGCTGAAGGACGGCCGATTCGGCCCGTATGTGACCGATGGCGAGACGAACGCGACGATCCCTCGCGGCGAAGACGCCATGGAGATCAGCTTCGACCGCGCCGTGCAGCTGATCGCCGACAAGCGTGCGAAGGGCCCCGCTCCGAAGCGCACGGCCGCGCGTCGCACGACGACGCGCAAGGCGCCGGCCAAGAAGTGACGGGGAACGGCCTCTTCGTCACCTTCGAAGGCGGCGACGGCGTCGGCAAGACGACGCAGGCCGCTCTGCTCGAGGAGTGGCTGACGGCCGAAGGCTCGACGGTGGTGCGCACGCGCGAGCCAGGCGGCACCGAGGTCGGGCTGCTGGTGCGAGACATCGTGCTGCACCATCGCGGCGAGATCGCCCCCCGCGCCGAGGCGCTGCTGTATGCGGCCGACCGCGCCCACCACATCGAGACCGTGGTCCGCCCCGCTCTCGCGCGCGGCGAGGTGGTCATCCAGGACCGCTACCTCGACTCGTCGGTGGCGTACCAGGGCGCGGGGCGCGTGCTGGGCCGCGATGAGGTGCGCGACTTGTCGCTCTGGGCCACAGGCGGTCTGCTGCCGGACCTCACGGTGCTCCTGGATCTCGACCCCGGCGCAGCGCGCCACCGCCTCGACGCCGACGACAAGCCCTTCGACCGGCTCGAGTCCGAGCAGGACGACTTCCACAGCCGCGTCCGTGCCGAATTCCTGGCGCTCGCCGCCGCAGAGCCGGACCGCTTCCTCGTGCTGGACGCCTCCCGCCCCGCCGCCGAGCTGGCCGCCGACATCCGCGGCCGCGTCGGGCTGCTGCTTCGTTGACGGGGAGATCCTGTCCGGCTTCGGCGGCACCTTCGACGAGATCATCGAGAACGACTTCACACCCACGACGTGCCGAACGACGTGCGGCTGCCTCCGGGTGACCGCGGGTTCACGAGCAGCCGGTGCAGCACCTGGACTCGAATCGGTGACTGACGGTCCGGGCTGGGATCAGTTGCTCCTCCTCCGCCCCCACCCGCGCTCGGCTGACGCTCAGCCCGAGGTCGGGACCGCCGATTAGGCTGGCGCATATGGAGTCTCCCGCGATCGCGACTGCTGCCGCGGAGCCGTGGGGCGCAGTGTGGGGTCAGTCCGACGCCGTCGCGGCGCTGCAGGAAGCCGCGACAGACCCGGCGGCCATGACCCACGCGTGGCTCATCACGGGCCCTCCCGGTTCGGGCCGCTCGACACTGGCATACGCCTTTGCGGCAGCCCTCATCGCCGAAGAAGGCGACGTCTTGGCGATGCGCCAGGTGCTCGCCGGCACCCACCCCGACTTGACGGCGCTGCGCACTGAGGGCGTCATCATCTCGATCAAGGACGCCCGCGCGCTGGTCGAGCGCTCCTACTTCTCGCCCTCGCTCGGGCGCTACCGCGTCATCGTGATGGAAGATGCCGATCGCATGACCGAGCGGACATCCAACGTCCTGCTGAAGGCACTCGAGGAGCCGCCGGAGCGCACGGTATGGCTGCTCTGCGCGCCGAGCGACGCCGACCTGCTGCCCACGATCCGCTCCCGGGTGCGGACGCTGCGACTTCGCGAGCCCGATGTGGCCGATGTCGCGGCGCTCATCTCGCAGCGCACCGGTGTCGACGCCGCCATCGCCGAGCAGTCCGCCCGCCACGCTCAGCGTCACATCGGCATGGCGCAGCGGCTGGCGACGGATGCTGCGGCCCGCGCGCGCCGGGATGACACCCTCCGGGCGGTGCTGAGCGTCCGCGGCGTCGGCGACGCGGTCGAGGTCGCCGGCCGCATCGTGCTCGCAGCGACCGACGATGCCAAGGGACTCACCGCCGAGCGCGATGCGGCGGAGCGCGCAAGCCTGCTGCACACCCTCGGGCTCGTTGACGGGGCGCCGGTGCCCCCCGCCGTGCGCGCTCAGCTGTCGGCCCTCGAAGACGACCAGAAGCGGCGGGCGACCCGGAGTCTGCGCGACGGCCTCGACCGCGTGCTGACAGATCTCGAGTCGATGTTCCGCGATGTGCTCATGGTGCAGTTCGGTCGCGACGGCGAACTCATCAACCTCGAGCTCGAGCCGGAGCTCCGCTCGGTCGCGGGCGCCTGGAGCGCCGAACGAACGTTGACGGTCGTCGACCGCATCGCCGAGACGCGGCGCAATCTCGAACAGAACGCCGCCCCGGCCCTCGCCCTCGAAAGCATGCTCGTGACCGTCGCGAGCGGAAGGACCCCGTGAAACGCTCCCCACATCGCGCTCGACGCGTCGTCGCCGTGATCGCGGGCCTGGCTGCCGCATCCCTCGCACTCAGCGGATGTCTGTACTCCCTGATCCCCGAGGCCGCTCCGCTGCCCACCACGAGTGCGGCCCCCGATACCTCTGGTGTTCCGGCTGAGCTTCTCCCGTACTACGAGCAGGCGATCGACTGGTCGAGCTGCAACGAGACGTTCGAGTGCGCCATGGTGCGGGCACCGCTCGACTGGTCGGATCCAACGGGACGTGACATCGAACTGTCGATCATCCGCAGCCGCGCGGAGGCGGGTCCCGCCATGGGATCTCTCCTGGTGAACCCCGGCGGACCAGGTGCCAGCGGGGTCGCGCTGATCCGCGATTCGGTCGGATTCGCGGTGGGCGACGCGGTTCGCGCCTCATACGATGTCGTGGGGTTCGACCCCCGAGGGGTCGGCGGATCCACAGCGGTGACGTGCCTCGACGCCGCAGGTATGGACTCCTACCTGTACGACATCCCGTCCGGGACGCGGGGGTCGGACGCCTGGATCGACGATCTCGTGGATGCCAATCGCCGGTTCGCCGACGCATGCGAGGCGAACAGCGACGGCATCCTTCCCTTCCTCACGACGCAGAACGCAGCGCGCGACATGGATCTGCTTCGTGGCGTCCTCGGAGATCCGCGGCTCAACTACCTCGGCTACTCGTACGGCACCTTCCTCGGGGCGACCTATGCCGAGCTGTTCCCGGAGCGCGTCGGGCGGCTCGTGCTCGATGGGGCGGTCGACCCGTCGGTGTCGATCCTCGACGTCGAAGTCACTCAGGCGGCAGGCTTCGAGTCCGCACTCCGGGCGTACATGGCTGACTGCCTCGCAAAGGACGACTGCCCATTCCGGGGCACAGTCGACGACGCGATGGCCGACCTCGGCACCCTGCTCGCGAGCGTAGACCTTGATCCTCTGCGTGCTTCTGACGGCCGGAAGCTCGGCGCGGACAGCCTGAAGATGGCGATCATCGCTGCGCTGTACTCGCAAGACAGCTGGGAGTACCTGACGATCGCGCTCACCGACGCGCTCGCGGGAAATCCGGACGTGGCCTTCTATCTCGCGGACTTCTACTACAACCGCGAGAGGGGCGCATACGCCGACAACAGCACTGAGGCATTCGTGGCCTACAACTGCATGGACTTCCCGGTGGGTGCGAGCGGAGAAGAGAGAGCCGCGGCCGAGGCTGCCATCGCGGAGAAGGCCCCGACGATCGCTCCCTACTGGTTGTCGGGAGCGAACGTCTGCGCCGAGTGGCCTCACCAGGCGACCGGCGTGCGCGAGAAGATCACTGCGGATGGCGCGGCACCGATCGTTGTCGTCGGCACGACCAACGACCCGGCGACCCCATACGCGTGGGCGGTCGCCCTCGCCGACCAGCTGTCGTCGGGCACGCTCATCACGCGCGTCGGGGAGGGCCACACCGGCTACAACAAGGGCAATGGCTGCGTCGACACCGCGGTGGAGGCCTACCTGCTCGACGGCACCGTGCCGCAGGACGGACTGCGCTGCGAGTAGCCGGCGAGGGGCGATGAACCGCTTCGCGGGCGCGCCCGGCCGGTTCGCAGGTGCTCTCGCACTCCTGTAAGATCGATGATCGTGCATCTCGCGGAGCGAGGCACGCCACCTTAGCTCAGTCGGCAGAGCGATTCACTCGTAATGAATAGGTCAAGGGTTCGATTCCCTTAGGTGGCTCCAACAGTATGAGGCCCGCTTTTCGGCGGGCCTCAGTCGTCAGGGCACCGGGGTGATCAGCGAGATGGACAATGCGCTCGATGCCGTTCTCGAGATCTTCTCGTGGGTGGGATTGGGCCTGGGCGCCGTGCTCGCCGGACTCGCACTCGTGCTGTACCTCTTCGACGGCACGTGGCTGCCGACTCGCGCGGTGATCGAGGATGCGGAGTCCGGCCGGCTCGTGCGCTGGTTCGATGAGGACGGCGAGGTGAACGAGGCGCGTCTCTCGCGCGAGCAGGAGCACGCACTCGTGGGCAAGGGGATGGCCGACATCTTCTATCGCCGTGGCTACCGCGGACGCATGCGTCTCACGCAGGGGTCGCCGGCTGTTCGCGCCGTAGGGCTTCTCGCAGCCGGTCTCGCCGGTCTCGGTCTGCTGACGCTCATCACGTCGTGGGTGCTGCTCTTCGTGCGCGGCTGAGCCGGACGGGAACGGCACTTCGACATCATGCCAGCGCCAGCATCCCGCCGGCGACGAGCGCGAGAGCCAGGCCCACCCACTGCACCGCGGCGACCCTCTCGCGGAGCACGATCCCTGCGAGAAGGATCGTGCCCGCCGGGTAGAGGGCGGTCAGTGCCGAGACGATCGCGAGGTCGCCGGTGCGCAGCGCGACGAGCATCAGGACGTTGGCGAATGCATCGATCACACCGCAGGCGATCGCAAGCCAGATCGCGCGGGTGCGCGTCTGCTGCGGTGCGGACTCCGTGGCGCGCATCGTCGCGTGCTCGAGGTCGGCGTGGCCGCTCGGCGTCGCACCCAGCACCGGGCCTGCGGCATCCAGTGCCGACGACACGGTGCCTCCCCGGCGCACCGCGGCCACGACGAGGCCGCCCACGACGATCGCCGTGATCACGAGGCTCGTCGTGCGGCTCATGACGAGCGGCACGACTCCGCTTTCGCTGCTCGTCTGATCGATGAGGATGAGGAATGCCCCGATCGCGAGCCCCGCACCGACCGCCATCACGAGGCCGCGCGCGGTCGTCCGCACCACCTGCTGCCCCGGGATGAACCCCACCAGCACGACTGCGACGAGGGCGACGCCGAGGCCCAGGTAGCCGACGAGCCCCAGAGTCTCGCCGTTGACGAGCAGACCCCACAGCATCGGAGCGATCGCCGACACCACGGCCGTCAACGGCGACAGTATGCTCATCGGCCCGATCGCGAGGCACGCGTACAGCAGTGCGATCGCGATCACCGCGACCGTGCCCGCGAGCACCCCCCAGGTGACGTCGGTGAGGCTCCAGAGACCGGTGACGAAGGGCAGGGCGACGATCAGTGCCGCGAGGCCGGATGCTGCGGACACGGCGGTGACGAAGATCGAGCGCAGTCGCTTGGCAGCCAGCCCGCCGAGAAAGTCCGATGAGCCGTAGATGAGTGCGCCGACCAGCGCGAGGGATGCCGAGATCATCGGGATCAGCTTAGGTGTCACGTCACTTTGCTAGATAAGCTAGCTATATGTCACATCCCCACCGAGCCGCACGAGGGCCCAGCCGGTGGCTGCGCATCGGCATCCCGGTTCTTCTCGCCTTGATCTGGCTCGTGGGCGGTTCGATCGGCGGGCCGTACTTCGGCAAGGTCGACGAGGTCTCGACGAATGATCGCTCGTCGTTCCTCCCCGAAAGCGCCGATGCCACCCAGGTGAACGAGCGGCTGCCCGACTTCCTCGGAGACGACAGCATCCCCGCAGTGATCGTCGTCACCGGCGACGGCGAACTGAGCGAATCCGAGCTGGCCGACATCCAGACCCTCGCCGACGATGCCGCCGGTGTGAACGGCGTGCTGGACGGGGTGTCGCCACCCGTGGAGTCGGAGGACGGCGAGGCAGCCCAGATCTTCGTCCCGGTCGACTCCTCGGGCGAGGTCAGCGCCATCGTGACGGACATCCGCGCGCTCGTCGATGAGCTGCCGGACGGCCTCGAAGGCTGGGTGACGGGACCCGCGGGGTTCACGGCCGACCTCGTCGCCGGCTTCCTCGGAATCGACGGACTCCTCCTCGGAGTGGCGCTGCTCGCGGTGTTCATCATCCTCGTGATCGTGTACCGGTCGCCGCTGCTGCCGATCCTCGTGCTCATGACGTCGCTTTTCGCGCTGTGTGTGGCCCTGCTCACCGTGTGGTGGCTCGCGTATGCCGGCGTCTTCGTGCTGAACGGGCAGGTGCAGGGCATCCTGTTCATCCTCGTGATCGGCGCTGCGACCGACTACGCGTTGCTGAACGTCGCCCGTTTCCGCGAGTCGATCGCCGCCGGCGCAGGCAGATGGGAGGCCACGACGCAGGCCTGGCGCGGTGCCTTCGAGCCGATCCTCGCTGCGGGCGGCACCGTGATCGCCGGCCTGCTGTGCCTCCTCCTGTCAGACCTCGCAACGAACCGCGCCCTGGGCCCGATCGCATCGATCGGCATCGCATTCTCGGTGCTCTCGGCGCTCACGTTCCTCCCTGCGCTGCTTGCGCTCGTCGGTCGTGCCGCATTCTGGCCGTTCATCCCCAAGGCGCCGATCGCCACGATCCCGGATGACCTCACCCAGCCGGTCAAGGGTCTCTGGCCCCGACAGGCCCGATTCATCGCCCGCCACACGAGGGTGGTGTGGATCGTGTGCACGGTGGTGCTGCTCATCGGGGCTGCGGGTGTGCTTCAGCTCAAGGCCGATGGTGTCCCGTCGAGTGACCTGGTCCTCGGCGCGTCCGAAGCCCGTGATGGGCAGGAGGTGCTCGCCGAGCACTTCCCGGCGGGCTCCGGCAGTCCGGTCTATGTCATCGTTCCCGAGGCGGATGTCGCGAACGCCGTCGAAGTGATGGATGCCAGTGACGGCATCGAGTCCGTCGCCGCGGCATCCGATGACTCACCCAGCGGCCAGGCTGCCATCGAGGTCCAGGACGGCGAGCCTGTCTACACCGCACCTCAGCCGCCGGGGACACCGGCGCCCGAGCCGACGGTGTCGGAGGGGGACGTCCTGCTCGTCGGCACGCTATCGGACGCGGCAGACTCGATCGAGGCCGAGCAGACTGTGCGACAGCTGCGCACCGATCTCGACGAGGCGCTGGGCGCGGGTGTGGCGCTTGTCGGAGGTGAGACCGCGACCGACATCGACTCGAACGACACGTCGATCCGCGATCGCACCGTCATCATCCCGGTGATTCTGGCCGTCATCCTGGTGATCCTGATGCTGCTGCTGCGGTCGATCCTCGCCCCGGTGCTGCTGATCCTCACGGTGATCCTGTCCTTCGCCACAGCGCTCGGCGTGAGCGCTGTCGTGTTCGACTACGCCTTCGGCTTTCCGGGTGCCGACCCTGCGGTGCCGCTCTACGGATTCGTGTTCCTGGTTGCGCTGGGTGTCGACTACAACATCTTCCTGATGTCGCGCGTGCGTGAAGAGACCCTGGGCCACGGAACGCGACGGGGGATCCTCCGGGGCCTGGTCGCGACCGGCGGGGTGATCACCTCGGCGGGTCTCGTGCTGGCCGCGACGTTCGCCGCGCTCGGCGTCATCCCGATCCTTTTTCTCGCTCAGATCGCGTTCATCGTCGCGTTCGGCGTACTGCTCGACACGTTCGTGGTGCGGTCACTGCTCGTGCCTGCGCTGTCGTACGACATCGGCCGCCTGATCTGGTGGCCGTCCAAGCTGTGGCGTGCTGACGCTGAGCACCCGCTCGCTGAGCAGCCGACGGATGCTGAGCCCCGGATCGCTGACCCCGGGGTCGCTGAGCCCGTCGAAGCGGCCGTGGCCGCCGGAAGCATGACCCGAGCGGAGTACCGGCGTACGCTCGAGTCATGAGCAAGGCACTGTTCATCGTCGACGTCCAGAACGATTTCACGGAGGGCGGAGCGCTCGGGGTCGATGGCGGAGATGCCGTCGCCGAGCGGATCACCCGCTACCTCGGGGCGCATGCCTCGGACTACGCGGTGATCATCGCCTCACGAGACTGGCACGACGGCGACAACGACAACGGCGGACACTTCAGCTCCGAGCCCGACTACGTCGACTCGTGGCCAGCGCACTGCGTGAGCGGCACGGACGGCGCCGAATACGACACGGGCTTCGACACGACGGCCGTGACGCACCACGTCAAGAAGGGACAGGGCAAGGCCGCCTACTCCGCGTTCGAAGGCGCCACGGACGACGGGGTCACGGTCGCCCACCTGCTCGAGGAGTACGCCGTCGTCGACGCGGATGTCGTGGGCCTCACGACCGACTACTGCGTCCGCACGACAGCTCTCGACGCCATCGCCCATGGTCGACGCGTCCGGCTGTTCACGGACCTCATCGCAGGAGTCGCCGAATCATCGAGCGAGGCCGCCCTCGCCGAGCTCGCCCACGCGGGCGCCGAGCTCGCCGAGTCAGGTGTCTGACGACCCTTCGCTGACGGCTGACGGAGTTCGCACCGAGCTCGAGGCCGCGGCATCCGTCGATCAGCGCGAGAAGATCGAGAAGCGCATGACGGATGCCGCCACGCGGGTGATCGGCGTTCGAATGGGAACGGTCTTCGACATCGCGAAGGCGAACACCCGGATGCCGCTGGCCGAGGTGGACCGCCTGCTCGACTCCGATCTCTACGAGCTGCGGATGGTCGCCGTGAGCATCCTCGACTTCAAGGCTCGCGCGCGGGGGATCGACGACGTCGGACGCAAGGAGCTGTACGACCTGTGGATGCGGCGGCTCAACCGCATCGACACGTGGGACTACATCGACCGCTCGGCGCCACGTGTGGTCGGCTGGTACCTGCTCGACAAGCCGCGCGACGTGCTGTTCGAGCTCGCCCGGTCCGACGACCGCTGGCATCGCCGCACCGCGATCACGGCGGCGTTCTGGATCATCCGCGCCCACGACCTCGATGATCCGCTGGTGCTGTGCGACATCCTCGCCGCGGATCCCGAGCATCTCGTCCAGACGAACGTCGGAGTCGCGCTTCGCGAGATCGGCAGGGTCGACCCCGACCGCTTGGAGGAGTTCCTCGCCCGACGCGGCGACGACCTCAGTGCCCACGCTCGCCGGACTGCGCGCAGTAGCCTCGTCGAGTGACCGACATCCGCCCGCTCGTTCCCGAAGACCGCGAAGACTGGCTGCCGCTCTGGCGCGCGTATCTCGAGTTCTACGAGCACGAACTGAGCAGCGAACTGACCGAGCTGACGTTCGCGCGGCTGGCGGACCCCGAATTCGCGGCGTGGGGTGCGATGGCTCGGGATGCCGGCGGCCGCGCGATCGGGTTCGTCAACTGGCTGACGCATCCCAGCACCTGGGCCCTCGGCACCTACTGCTACCTGGAGGACCTCTTCGTGGCGCCCGATGTGCGGGGGTCGGGCACCGGGCGCGCCCTTATCGACACGGTCGCGACCTGGGCACGCGAGCACGACTGCGCCCAGGTCTACTGGCTCACAGCCGAGTCGAATGCGACCGCCCGCGGGCTGTACGACCGCGTGGCGGACCGGACGGGGTTCATCCACTACGCGATCGAGTTTGGGGAACTAGCCGCGGTCGGGCGAGGCTCCGTCTGTGAACATGCCTTGGACCGATGCACGCTCGCACGCGAAGTAGGCTTGATACCGAGGGCCTCTAGCTCAGTCGGTAGAGCATCGGACTTTTAATCCGCGGGTCGTGGGTTCGAGCCCCACGGGGCCCACACGTGAGGCGGCGCCCCCATCTTTGCGGGGGCGCCGCCTCGCGAATGCGCGCGTGTTGTCTTGAGCGCACTGTTCATCGGCCGAGCTTCGATCCCGACGGGGCGCACGCGTGAGGCGCCCCTTCGGGGGCCGTCTCAGCGTCAGGCTGCGACGCCGTCAGCCGTTCTTGCCCTTGCCCTTCGCCTTGCCGTTCCCATTGTTTCCCGCACCGCCCTTGTTGCCGTTGCCGTTGCCGTTCCCGGCGCCCGGGTTCACGGCACCGTTGCCGTCGTCGGTCACAGTCACCGGAACATCGGTGCCGGAGTCACCCGAGACGTCATCGGTCGCGGTGTCCTCATCAGCCGGCGTCGGCGCGACGCTCGGCTCGATCATCTCTTCGACCGGCGACGAGGGCAGTGGCTCGGGAACCCCCTGTGGGGCAGATGCCCACACCACGGCGCCGAAGATCGATGCGGTGACGATCAGCGCCAGCAAGGCTCCGCCCAGGATGGCGCGAGGTCGCTTGCGCCGAGTGCGGGTCCGCAGAGCGGGCTGGGGAGCCACTGCTCCATGGGCGACGGTCACTGGCGCGATGGCGGTCACCGAGGCATCGACCGGAAGAACCGCCGTCGTGCGGACGGGCGCCGCATCCGGAATGTACCCGGTCGGCTCATCGACGGAATCGAACGGCGACTCGGGCGCTGCGGACTTCGATGCGAGCGGTGCCGCGGCCACGGCGACCTCGAGCGCCGTGGGCCGATCCGCGGGCAGCATCGCGGTCATTCCGCGGATCAATCGCCGCCAACCCTCGTCGAGGTCGTCCGGAATCGCCGGCGGCCCTTGCAGGCGTGCGACCACGGCGCCGATGCCCTCGGCATCTGCGAAGGGACGGGTTCCGGTGAGGGTCTCCAGCAGAACGAGCCCCAGTGCATAGATGTCGGCCGCGGGCGCGGGTGCGGCCCCCCGCGCCTGCTCGGGTGCGATGTACGCAACGGTTCCGACCATGATTCCGGGCGTGGTGAGGCGCGTCGAATCCTGGAGGCAGGCGATTCCGAAGTCGGCGATCTTCGCCCGCCATTCGTGACCTGGCAGCGGGGACTTGGTGAGCAGCAGATTCGACGGTTTGATGTCGCGGTGGACGATCCCCGCGCTGTGAGCCGCATGAAGAGCCTCGGCGATGTCGACGGCCAGCGAAGCGGCCTCGGCAGGCTGGATCGCGCCGCGATGGATGCGTTCCTGGAGGGTGATCCCCTCGACGAACTCCATCACGAGATAGCTGTCGTCGTCTTCCGAGATGTGACCATCGAACAGGGTGACAAGGCCATGATGATTGAGCGATGCGAGCACCCGCGTCTCGGATCGAGCCCGTTCGATGGCACCGAGTCCATCGAGCGGACCGCGCATGATCTTCACTGCGACTGTTCGGCCCAGCATCTCGTCGTCAGCGCGGTAGACCCGCGCCATCCCACCCTCGCCGATGCGCTCCTGCAGCCGATAGCGGCCACCCAGAAGCTCGCCGGTCGAGACGTCTCCGCGCTCGCGAACCTGGATCATCAGTCGGTCATTCCTCCACTGGTCTGACGCAGATCTGCATCCGATGCTGTCGCCGTGGCACTGTCTCAGGGTAGAGCGCGGTCTCGGCACCGGCATGGCCTTGACGCGGGTGCTGGTCTCGTGGCAGAGCACGACCGCCGATGCCAGACCCAGGCATCGGCGGTCGCATCACCGGCGCGAACGCCGATGCCATTTCCCCAGACATCGGCGATCCCGCCGCCCGGCCAGATCGCCCCCCAGAGGCGGTCCGGCCGGTCGTCATCACTCGGTCGGCGGCATCAGCACCGTGTCGATGAGATAGACCGTGGCGTTCGCGGTCTGCACTCCACCGCAGATCACCGCGGCGCTGCCGTTGACCATCAGTTCGTCGCCGCTTCCGGTGACCTCGAGGTCGGCGCCCTGAACGGTCGTGTGGGTGCCGACGATGTCGGCGGGTTCGATCTGACCCGGGACGACGTGGTACGTCAGGATGGAGCTCAGCAGGGCGCTGTCGGTCTTCAGCGTCTCGATCGTGGCGGGATCGATCTTCGCGAATGCGTCATCGACCGGTGCGAACACCGTGAACTCGTCACCGTTGAGCGTGTCGACCAGATCCACATCCGGGTTCAGCTGTCCGCTGACGGCGGCGGTGAGGGTCGTGAGGATCGGGTTGTTGGATGCGGCGACCGCGACCGGATCCTGCGACATGCCCTCGATCGAGCCGTCGCCGTCCGGAACGGTCTCGGCGTAGCCGGCGCAGCCGGCGCCGACCAGGTTGGCGGCCGGATCCATGGTGGTCGGCTCCTCCGTCGCCATCGTCGACGGCGTCGACTCGTCGGCGGGTGCGGCGCTCCCGCCCGAGCTGGAACAGCCCGCGAGGGCGAACGCTGCGATGGCGAGCGTGAGGCCCGCCGTGATGTGCATCTTCTTGCTGAGCATGACTGCCTCCGGTGTGCGTGAGTCGGTGAGGACTCGAGTCGTCTTCGTCCACCGCAGCTGCGGCGTACACGAGGTCTTCGGGCTCGTTCGCGGATCGGATTGGACGGATGCCGAGATCGGCATGGATGCGGCATCCGCCGGTCAGGTGAGCGATGCGAAACAATCCGATCCGCACATGAGAGCGAATAGCCGACATCTGGGGGATCGGGTGAGCGTTGATTCCGATCCGAGTGGGGGTAGGGCATGCTGGGGACATGGTCATCGACGGAATGGACGTGCCGGAGGACGGCATCCAACCAGTCGATCAAGTGGGCGTGCTGCTGCTGCTCGCCGCTCAAGGAGACCAGCAGGCGTTTGCGCGTCTCTACGACCTGCTCTCACCCCGCGTCTTCGGCCTCATCCTGCGCGTGCTCGTCGATCGCTCGCAGAGCGAGGAGGTCCTGCAGGAGGTCTTCCTGGAGGTCTGGCAATCCGCGGGGCGGTTCACTCCGAACAGAGGTCAGGGACGAGCGTGGATTCTCACGATCGCCCACCGGCGGGCGGTCGATCGCGTGCGATCAGCGCAGGCGAGCAGAGATCGCGACATCAGTGCCGGCTTCCGCGACCTCGAGGTCGCACATGACGGGGTGTCCGAGCAAGTGGAGCTGAAGATCGCGGGGGAGCGGGTCACCGAGGCGCTTTCGACGCTCCCCGAGGCACAGCGCGAGGCCATCACC
This sequence comes from Microbacterium pumilum, assembly GCF_039530225.1. Taxonomy (NCBI): domain Bacteria; kingdom Bacillati; phylum Actinomycetota; class Actinomycetes; order Micrococcales; family Microbacteriaceae; genus Microbacterium; species Microbacterium pumilum. Next base: position 3,738,431 of record NZ_BAAAOH010000001.1, on the reverse strand, counting down.
CTTGCATATTTCGGTGGTTACAGTCAGAGCGAGATCGCTGTCCTCGTGGGTGCTCCGCTCGGAACGGTCAAGACCAGGATGCGGGACGGTTTGTCTCGCCTGAGAGTGCAGATGGGGGTGACGGCATGAACGAGAGAGAGTTCGCAGAGCTTGCGGCAGGCTTCGCTCTCGACGCGCTGTCTCCCGACGACCTTGCGGCATTCCTGCAGGCGCGAGCGCAGCATCCTGAATGGGAGCGCTTTGTCGCGGCGGATGTCGCGACCGCAGCCTCGCTCGCCGACGGTGTGTCTCGGGTTGCACCGCCCCCGCAGATCCGCACCGCTCTTCTCGCGCGCATCGCGGGGATGACGCAGGGGGACCGCGCCGAGACGCAGGCATCGACATCCGCACCCGTGATCGGCGTCCCGGAGACCGAGATCCTCGCGGTAGAGCCCGAGCCTCCCGTCGCCGAGCCCGAGCTTTCCGTCGCCGAGCCCGAGCTTTCCGTCGCCGAGACGGAGCCCACAGTGACCGAGCCGGCGGCGCCCGCCACCGACGATGGTGAGCCGGCCACCGGTGAGACCACCTCGGCGGAGCCGCCACCCAACACCGCGACGATTCAGACGATCTCCCGCCGCAACTGGACTCGCGGGATCCTCGCGCTCGCGGCATCGCTCGTATTGCTGGTGACGCTGGGCTTCGGCGCGGTGACGCTCGGTCAATTCATCAACCGGCCCGCCGCTGTCGTCGCGCTCGAGCAGATCGAGAACGCGCCAGACGCGCAGGCCGCCACCGCGGAGGTCGCCGACGGAGGCACGGCCACGGTGCACTGGTCGGAGTCGCTCGGCAAGGTCGTGCTGGTATCGGACGGCCTGCCGTCGATCGCCAAGGACCAGAGCTTCGAGATGTGGTTCGTCCGCGATGACGGCGTGCAGTCGGCGGGCACGTTCGACAACGCATCCGACGCAACCGTCTTGCTCGATGGCACGCTGCAGGCGGGTGACACCATCGCGGTGACGGTCGAGCAGCAGGGAGGCTCGCCCACCGGGGAGCCCACCACTGAACCGATCGTCGCCATCCCGACCGCCTGATATCACGCGAAGGCCCCGCATTTCAACGCGGAGATGGCCTCGGAATCGGGCGGTAGCCTGGATGCATGAGCGATGATTCACGGGACTTCCACAAGCCCGTGCGACGCCCTGCCGAGCTGTTCGACCGCCGTTTCGCGGCGGAGGATCCAGCGGAGATCTCGCGAGTCGCCCACTCCACGGCGCACGCTCTGCTCGCCCGAGTGAGGGAGGACCCGAGCGGCGAAGTCGTCGATCGACTGGTCGCCTTCACCGACGAGCACGGCATCGACGACATCGCGGAGCTGTGGTCGCGATCTCCCTCTCGTTCGCTGCCGGGTGCCCTGTGGCGGCTCTACCTGCTGCAGCTGATGATCCACGACGATGCACCGACCGCAGCGCTGATCTACCAGCGAGGACGCGCCGAGCTCTCGTCGGCGGACGAGGTGGTGGCGGGCGCCCCCAACCCCGCCGGGCCTGATGAGCTCGTCGCCCTCGTCGACACGATCCTGCGAGGGCTCTTCGAAGGCGACTTCGCGGTCGCTCTGGATCGGGCCGCCGCGTTCTGCCGCGTGCAGGTCGCCGGGTCGATCCACCTGGCCGACGATTACGAGCCGACGGAGCCGGAGCGGGCCTCAGCGCTCACCACGCGGGCCCTGCGACTTGCGGACTACGCGAGCGACCTGACGGCCTGCGCGGCGCTGTGGCGGCGCGACGCGCTGACGTAAGCGGGGCTCGGAGGTCTCGATACGGCGCCACGGCATGGAAGTGCCGGGCCGCAGAACGCCCGCTGCTCGTGCCGGCTGCGCCGGGAGAGGCGTTCCGCCCCACGGCATGAAGGAGCCGGGCCGCAGAACGCCTCTCGGCGCGAGGCCGCTCTCGGCGGCAAAAGATGGAGCCCGGGGTTACTGCGGCCCGGCTGAACCAGTGTAACGGAGCACCGCGACGGATCATTCCCGACGCGTAGGCTCGAAGGCATGTCATCACGATTCGCGCTCATGATCGACCCTGCGGAATCGGTCGATGACCGCACCGACTTCGCCGAGACGTTCACCGTGGTCGACCCATCCGCGCCCGCATTGAACGTCAGCGAGCTCAGCACCCAGCGAGGCGACGGCATCTTCGAGTCCATCGGAGTCGTCGATGGCCACGCCCAGGAGACCCGGGCGCACCTCGACCGGCTCGCTCATTCTGCCGACCTCTGCGACCTTCCGGCGCCGAATACCGAGCAGTGGCGGCAGGCCATCGCTCTCGCGACCGCTCACACCGGCCCCGGCGAAGGGGTGATCAAGCTGATCCTGAGCCGCGGCGTCGAGCACGGACCGGCGCCGACAGCGTGGGTGACCGCAGCCCAGGCGCCGGACAACACCGCCGCGCGCACCCGCGGTATCCGTGTCGTCACGCTCGACCGCGGCTACGACAGCGGCGCCCCCGCGCGCGCGCCGTGGTTGCTGCTCGGGGCGAAGACGTTGTCGTACGCCGTGAACATGGCCGCGATCCGCGAGGCCAAGAGGAGGGGCGCGGATGACGCGATCTTCGTGTCGTCGGACGGCTTCGTGCTCGAGGCGCCCACCGCATCGGTGATCTTGCGGTTCGGAGACAGGTTCGTCACCCCTGAGCCCGCCGGCGCGATCCTGCATGGCACCACGCAGATCAGCCTCTTCGACTATCTGCGGGCATCGGGCCACGAGGTCGCCTACGACGAAATCGCGACCGCCGATCTCGCGACGGTGGATGCGGCGTGGCTCGTGTCGAGCGTGCGTCTGGCCGCGCCGATCAGGGGGATCGACAGCATCGAACTCGCCATCGACGCCGGGCTGACGGCATCCTTCAACGACTACCTGCTGAGCCCCCGCGACTGATGAAGCGTCAGAGGACGGGTCGAACGATCGCACCGCCGCCACGAGCGGAGCGATGAAGAGGGTCCGAACTGCCCACCGTGCCGCATCGTGACGCCTGAGCGCGTCGGCGATGGGGGGTGACGTCCGGTAGTACCAGAGCACGAACCGGCGCCCCGCCGGGCTCGGCATGAGCCGGCGGTCCCGGAACCGTCGCAGGACATCCACCTCGGGCGCATCCGGCGCGCCGTAGCACGCGGTGGCGATGAAGCAGGTGGTCTTGGCGCGGGACGCCGGCCTGGGACCATACTGGTCCACCAGCTGCTGGTAGGTCGGCGGAATCGCCGCGAAGTGCACCGTCTGCGCGAACTCCTTCGCGAAGGTGTCGCCGAGGATCGGCAGCCCGTCCTCAGAGACCATTCCGTCGGCCGACTCCGCCACCGGACTCTCGCCGATCTCCACTTTCGGCGAGTCCAGTCTGACGAAGTCCAGGTCTGTGATCCGCTCCGGCGGTCCGGACCCCTGCCCGGTCCAGAACGACCACGCGCGGCGGAAGTGGACGGTCATGGTGATGTTCACGTACGGCTGGACGTCGCGATCTTCGATCTCCCGAAGTCTCTCCGCTTGGCTGAGCACCCAGTTCTCGACGCCATCTTTGAGGGCGCTCTGGTAGTACGCCTCGATCTGCTTCTGAAGCGAAGCGCGGTACTTCTCATCCAACTCCCGCTGGAGTCGTTCGAGGTACGGCACGACGACCAGCTGGACGATGATGTCCGCCAGCACCATGACGACCGCCAGGGCGCCCTCGGCGATTGCTCCTGCGGCCCCGACCGTGAACCGCCGGAAGCCTCCTCTCCGCAGCGCGCCACCCCCTCCGATCTTCGGCTCGATCGTTCCGGGCGAGACCTTGCCGAGCGACGGTACCTCCCCCACCTTCGGGGTCGCGCCTCCGACCTTGGGGGTGACCTCCCCACCCTTGGCCACCTCGCCGGCCTTGGGGGCGACTTCGGGCACCTTGGGAGTCACTTCGCCGACCTTGGGGGTGACCTCGCCGGTCTTCGGGGTCACGTCGGCCGGCTTCACGGCTTCGCCGGGCTTCGCAGTCTGCGGGCCGGTCTTGGGACCGGTGTCGACGACCTTCGCGGTATCGCCGCCCTTGGCTGTCGGGTCTCCGCCTTTCGCGGGCGGCTCGGTCGTCTTCGGCCCGGTCTCCGGGAGCTTTCCCGCTGCTTCCGCCGATGCAGGACCAGTGCGGGGGACCGGTGCCACCTTGTGGGTGACCGACGGCGAGGAGCCGATTTCGAGCGTCGACTTCCCGTCGGCCCGAGTGATCGCGCCCGTGCGCTCATAGACGACCGTGGGATTCACCTCGGTGACCGTGAGGCCAGGGGAGAAGACCCGCGTGGTCTCGGGGTCCACCACCGTGATGGGGCGATTCTGCACTTGAGCTTCGAGGGCGAAGAATCGCTGGCACATCGGGCACATGGGTCGCTGGACGTAGTACGTGGTTCCCTGAGGAGTCCGGACGATCGCTCGCACCTCCCCGTGTTGCAGGGACTGCGGGTCGAACACGAAGTTCTCGCCGAGTGTCTTGTTGATCGTGGCGAGTCGAGTCTGGACCTTCTCCAGCGGCACGTCGACGGAGGGGACCTCGCCACCCTTGACGGCAGCCGTCGTGGTCCGTTTGATGACTCCGTCCCCGGCCTCCGTATCGACGATCACATACGTCTGCCCCGTCTCGAAGACACCGAGACCCGTCTCGCCGAGTTGAGACTGCATCCGGGAGCGGACGATCTGCTCGGCCTCGGCACGGCCGAGGTTCCCCTCGGCCATCGCGTGCTCGACGCGGGCTTCGAACTGCTGCCGCGCCGCGTGGGCGACCTCGACCCGGCCCTTCAGCGCCGGGTTGACCGTTCCCGCCTGAGCACCGCCCACGGCGGTAGGCGAGCTGATCGAGACAGTGGTGACGATCGGCTCCCGCCGCAACACCCACCGGCGTTGCACCGCATCGTAGAAGCTGCCCTCGGCTGGAGGCGCACCGGCGACCCCTGTCTTGAGCCGATTGCCTTCGTAGAGGTGCGGATTGCACGGTTTGCAGGGCAAGTACCGGTCGTCGCGGTACCGGAACACCCCTCCGCGGTCGAGCACGATCTCTCGCCCGTTGTAGGTGATCTTGCCGTCGACCTCCACAACCGCTTTGGTCGCGGTGCCGTTCACGCTCACGATGCCGCTGTCGACCGAGACCTGCGCCTGACCGGCCCCGAACACGAGGGGTGCGAAGTGGAGGCCTGGGACAGTCGCCCGGGCTGGCGACGCCGGCGGCCGGTATGCGCCCATCCGGGCCTCGGCGGACTCCGCTTCCCGCTCCGATGCGGCGCGCCCTCCCGAGGCGGACGGCGCGCCTTTCCGGTTCTGGACGACGTGGGCGAGCTCATGCGCCATGAGGCCCGTGCTGCCCGCAGTCGCGCCGGGACCGAGCGCGATGTGGTCCCCGGCGCTGTAAGCGCGAGAGAAAAGCGAGACATTCGCCTGTCGTGCCCGGTCGTCGGAGTGCACGCGGACCGACGAGAGGTCCTGCAAGAAGCTTTGCTCCATCGTCTCGCGAACGCTCGCGTCGAGTGCCGCTCCGTGCCCGCTCAGGCCGTACCGCACGGCCGGGGGGAGTGCGGACGATTGTCGCTGCGGCACCGAGTCATAGGCCTGATGCTCCGCGCCGCCATCCTGGTTGATCGATCGAGCCTGGCTTCGTCGCCGATCCTTCGGCGCGGCACCCTGCTCGTGCATGTCTCACTCCTGGCGCTCCGGGCGCTGGGCAGCGATGCGCCGCCCCGCGGCATCATGCTCCTCGCCGTGCGTCACCCCCACGTCGCTCATCGGCACGAGCGAGCGGATGCCCCGATCGGGGCATCCGCTCTCGAGTGGGTATCCGATGCGGGTCAGCCGAAGCGGCCCGAGACGTAGTCCTCGGTCGCCTGGACTGTAGGCGTCGTGAAGATCGACCTCGTGTTGTCGTACTCGATGAGCTTGCCGGGCTTGCCGGTACCGGCGATGTTGAAGAAGGCCGTCTTGTCGGACACCCGTGAGGCCTGCTGCATGTTGTGAGTCACGATGACGATCGTGTACTCCTCCTTGAGTTCCTCGATGAGCTCTTCGATCGCGTAGGTCGAGATCGGGTCGAGCGCCGAGCAGGGCTCGTCCATCAGGAGGACATCGGGTGACACGGCGATCGCCCGGGCGATGCACAGGCGCTGCTGCTGCCCGCCCGAGAGGCCCGAGCCCGGCTTGTCGAGGCGGTCCTTGACCTCGTTCCAGAGGTTCGCTCCCTGGAGCGAGCGCTCCACGAGGGCATCGGCATCCGACTTGGCCATCCGCTTGTTGTTGAGCTTGACGCCTGCGAGCACGTTCTCTTTGATCGACATCGTGGGAAACGGGTTGGGGCGCTGGAAGACCATTCCCACCTGACGACGCACGAGCACAGGGTCGACGCCGGGACCATAGAGGTCATCACCGTCGAGCAGGACCTCACCCTCGACATACGCCCCGGGAATGACTTCGTGCATGCGGTTCAGTGTCCGCAGGAATGTCGACTTGCCGCAGCCGGAGGGGCCGATGAAGGCCGTCACGCTCCGGGGTTCGATGGAGAGTGAGACGCCCTCCACGGCGAGGAAGTCGCCGTAGTAGACGTGGAGGTCGTTGACTTCGATGCTCTTGGACAAGATGTGGTTCTTTCGGGTAGGCGAGTGTCAGCGACCGGTCTTGGGGGAGAACACCTTCGCCACGATGCGGGCGACGAGGTTCAGCACCATCACGATCAGGATGAGCACGAGGGCGGCGCCCCAGGCGCGGTCGAGGTAGGCCTCGGGCGGAATGCCCTGATTGGCGTACTGCGTGTACGTGAACACCGGGAGGGTCTGCATGCGCCCGCTGAACAGGTCGTAGTTCATGCTGTTGGTGAACCCGGCTGTGATGAGCAGCGGGGCGGTCTCACCGATGACGCGGGAGATCGACAGCATGATTCCGGTCGTGATGCCGGCGATCGAGGTCGGCAGCACGACCTTCGTGATCGTCAGCCACTTGGGCACCCCGAGCGCGTACGCCGCCTCGCGGAGCTCGTTGGGAACGAGGCGCAGCATCTCCTCGGTGGATCGGACGACGACCGGGATCATGAGCACCGCGAGCGCGATCGACCCCATGAAGCCCATGCGGATGCCGGGGCCGAGGAAGAGGGCGAAAAGCGCGTACGCGAACAGACCGGCGACGATCGACGGGATGCCGGTCATGACGTCGACGAGGAACGTGATGCCCCGCGCCAGCCGGTTGTCCTTGCCGTATTCGACGAGGTAGATGGCGGCCATGAGGCCGATCGGAATCGAGATGATGGCCGCAGCGCCGGTGATGAGGACGGTGCCGACGACGGCGTGCAGGATGCCGCCGCCCTCACCGACGACATTGCGCATGGAGGACGTGAAGAACTCCGCGTTCAGCGCCGCGATTCCGTTGACGAGCACGGTCCAGGCCACCGAGACGAGCGGGACCATCGCGATCACGAATGCTGCGGTGACGACGCCCGTGACGAGGCGGTCGACCGCCTTGCGACGGCTCTCGACGATCGTCGAGATGACGAAGATCAGCACGAGGTAGAGCAGTCCGGCAGAGACCGCCCATCCGGCGATGTTGAGGTCTTCACCACTCGTGACAGCCATCAGCCCGAAGATCACGAGCATGATCGCGATGGATCCGCCCAGGATGCTCCAGACGGCCCAGGGGGCGAGGCGGCCGGCGGTGAGGCTCGCCGTCGGGGTCGTCACGACGGGTCGCGGCGGGGTGGCGGTCATGGTCATCAGTTGGCCCCCGAGAATTCCTTGCGGCGGTTGACGATCCACCGGGCGATGAAGTTGACCGCGAACGTCACGACGAACAGTACGAGGCCGGTCGCGATGAGCACGTTGATGTTGGTGCCGAAGGCTTCGGGGAAGGTCAGCGCGATGTTCGCAGCGATCGTCGAGGGGTTGGTCGAGGTGAAGAGCTGCAGCGTGACGGTGCCGGTCGCCGACAGGACCATCGCCACGGCCATCGTCTCGCCGAGGGCACGGCCGAGGCCGAGCATGGATGCCGAGACGATGCCGCTGCGGCCGAACGGCAGCACCGCCATTCGGATCATCTCCCAGCGCGTCGCACCGAGAGCGAGCGCCGCCTCTTCGTGGAGGACAGGGGTCTGCAGGAAGATCTCGCGGCAGATCGCCGTGATGATCGGCACGACCATGACGGCGAGCACGATCGCCGCAGTGAAGATCGTGCGGCCCGTCGCGGACACCTCCCCGCCGAACAGCGGGAACCAGCCCATGTAGGTGTTGAGCCACACGTAGACGGGCTGGACGGCGGGGGCCAGCACCAGGATCCCCCAGAGGCCGAAGACGACCGAGGGGACGGCCGCGAGCAGGTCGACGATGTAGCCGAGACCCTGCGCGATGCGCCGCGGTGCGTAGTGGGTGATGAAGAGTGCGACGCCGAGCGAGAGCGGGACGGCCATGAGCAGCGCCAGCAGGGCTGCCCAGATCGTGCCGAACAGGAGCGGCCAGACGTAGTCGAAGAAGTTCGTCGTCAGAAGCGACGCTTGGGACGATGACGCGCCGATCGCCGGGATGGACTGGACGATCAGGAAGATCGCAACGGCGGCCAGCGTGACCAGGATCATTCCGCCGGCAGCAAGCGCCGTTCCCGAGAACCACCGATCTCCCGGGCGCTGCTTTGCCTGGATCTTCGTCGCGGCGGGGGCGGCTGTCATGTCGTCCGTTCTTGTCGCCATGGATGTTGCGGAGTGGGCGTTCGGCCCCGGACCGACTTGTCGTCGTGGTCCGGGGCCGAACCTGGATTACTTGATCTCGTCGATCGCGGCCTGCGACTGTGCGGCGAGCTCCGAAGAGATCGGGGCGCTGCCCGCGTTGTCGGCCGCGGTCTGCTGGCCGGCCTCGCTGACGGCCGTCGTGAAGAAGCCCTTCACGAGTGCGGCGGCGTCGGCGTCGGCATACTCGACGCAGCCGATGAGGTAGCTGACGAGCATGACCGGGTACGCCCCGGACTCTTCGGTGGTGCGGTCGATCGCGAACGCGAGGTCGGTCGGCGCGCGGCCCTCCTCGATGCTGGAGGCGTCGAGAGCGATCGCGGCGCCATCGGCGGACGGCTCGACCCACTCGCTGCCGACCTGGACGTTGACAGAGGTCATGTCAGCGGTCTGCGAGTGGTCGGCGTAGCCGATCGTTCCGTTGCCGCCCTTGATCGCGTTGACGACACCCGAGGTGCCCTGAGCTGCCTCGCCGCCCTGGATCGGCCATTCCTCGACCGAGCCGTACGTCCACACGTCGCCGGCCGCCTGTGCGAGGTAGTCGGTGAAGTTGGCCGTGGTGCCCGATTTGTCGGAGCGGTGCACGGGCGTGATCGCGAGGTCGGGCAGTGTGACGCCCGAGTTCGTCGCGGCGATCGCGTCGTCGTTCCAGTTGGTGATCGTGCCGGCGAAGATACCGGCGATCGTGGCGGCGTCGAGGTTGAGCGTGTCGACGCCCTCGACGTTGTAGGCGATGGCGATCGGCGAGACGTACGCGGGGATCTCGACCAGGTCGGAGCCCTCGGCACAGGCGTCGAACGGACCGGCCTCGATCTCCTCGATCTTGAACGCGCGGTCGGAGCCGGCAAAGGACACGGCGCCCGACTGGAAGGCTTCGCGGCCGGTGCCCGAGCCCGCGGGGTCGTAGTCGACGGTGACGTCGGGGTTGGCCGTCTGGAACTCTGCGGTCCACGCTTGGACGGCCACCTGCTGGGAGGTGGCGCCCGAGCCGCTGAGGGTGCCCGTCAGGGCGGTTCCGCCGCCGTCGGAGGGCGAGGTGCCGCCGCCTTCGTTCGAGGCGCAACCAGCAAGAGCGAGGGCAGCGATCGCGCCGACGGCGCCGATCTTTGCGATTCGGGAGAGCTTCACTGTGGTTCCTTCAAGGTTGTCAGGGTGTGGGCCCGGTGCAGGGCTCGCCCCGACGGTAGGAGTCGACCCTTACCAGAGTGCGTTGTCGTGGTGAACGGAAGGTGAACACCGCCCACGCACGTGGAGCGACCCACAGCGATCGCTCGCAGAATCCGACCGGCGCCCGGCCGTCAGACTTTGGGCTCGTGCGTCTCGATCGCGACGATCCCCGATCCGGGATTGTCGACGGACATATGCACGACAGAGAATGCGCCGGTTTCGAGAGCTGACGCGCTCCCGAGGTAGGAGCCGCGAAGCGTGCCGGTGGCGAGCGCCAGCTCGTTCATGATCTCGGGGAGCACGGGGCCGTGGCTGCACAGCACGGCCGGCTTTCTGGCACGTACCCGCGCACCGATGACGGCTCGGGAGTCCGACTGCCCCTCTTCCCAGGCATCCTGGCTGATGAGCGGGCTCGCGTTGACTTTGCGCCTGATCGCGACCGCCAGGGGTTTGACGGTCTTCATGCACCGCGTTGCCGGGCTCGAGATGATCTTGCGCACCCCGAACGCGAGCAGCGGACCCACGATCGCGTCCGCCTGCTTGCGTCCGCGCGCCGAGAGCGGTCGCGCGACATCCTTGCCGTGCCACTCCTCACGACTGAGGGCTTTCGCGTGGCGGAGGGCGACGATCGGAAACGTCCGGAGCACTCCTTCGTCGACGATCCGGATGAAGTTCTCGAGGATCTCGACATCGACCGGGTAGCTCAGGCGCGACACCGCCTTCTTGGTCGTGACCCATTCGAGCGCGGCGATCTCGTTGTTGGGCACGAACGCCGACGTGCGGATCGCGGCATCCGTCGCCTCGGCCGCCCAGTAGTGCACGATCTTCTGCCGCTTGCTCGGCAGGTTGTAACGCGACACGCCCACCGGAACGCCGAGCGCCGCGCGGATGCCCGTCTCTTCGAAGATCTCGCGCACCGCGGTCTCGGCGAGCATCTCGCCGGGATCGACCTTGCCCTTGGGGAGTGTGACATCCCGATAGCGCGTCCGGTGGATCAGGAGCACCATCAGCTTGTCATCGACGACACGCCAGACGACGCCTCCGGCCGCGTAGATCGCGGTCTCGGTCATCGCACCGCCCTGGCCCGGCGGCGACGCTGGACATTGGCCATCGTGCGGTCCTGAAGGTCGACGAGCGCCTTGCCGTCCTCGCCGACGCTGTGCCTCGTCCACTCCCCGTCCGGTCCGAGCCACCACGAGCTGGTGGCGTCGCTCATCGCGAGCTCGAAGAAATCCGCGAGCTCTTTGAGGTGGGCGGGCGCCACGACCCGTTCGAGGGCTTCGACGCGACGGTCGAGATTGCGATGCATCATGTCGGCGCTGCCGATGAAGACCTGCGGGTCCCCGTCGTTGTCGAACATGAAGATCCTGGAGTGCTCGAGATAGCGACCGAGGATGCTGCGCACTCGGATGTTCTCGCTCATCCCCTCGACCCCGGGCTTCAGGGCGCAGATGCCGCGAACCCACACTTCGACGGGCACGCCCGCCTGGCTGGCCCGATAGAGCGCGTCGATGATCTGCTCGTCGACCATCGAGTTGACCTTGATCCGGATGCGGGCTCGCTTGCCGGCGATCGCGTTTCGGCGCTCCTTGTCGATATGCCGGAGCAGGCCTTTCCGCAGATGGAGCGGAGCGACCAGCATCCGCTTGAATTTCTTCTCGATCGCGTAGCCCGACAGCTCGTTGAACAGTCGCGTGAGGTCTCGGCCCACCTGGTCGTCGACGGTGAACAGCCCGAAGTCCTCGTAGATCCGGCTGGTCTTGGGGTTGTAGTTGCCGGTGCCGACGTGGCTGTAGTGGCGCAGCACCCCGTCCTCTTCGCGGATGACGAGAGCGAGCTTGCAGTGCGTCTTGAGCCCCACGAGCCCGTACACGACGTGCACGCCGGCCTTTTCGAGCTTGCGCGCCCACACGATGTTGGCCGCTTCGTCGAAGCGCGCCTTCACCTCGACGAGGGCCAGCACCTGCTTGCCCGACTCGGCGGCGTCGATGAGCGCCTGCACGATGGGGCTGTCGCCGGACGTGCGATACAGCGTCTGCTTGATCGCGAGCACGTGCGGATCGCGGGCCGCCTGCTCGAGGAAGCCCTGCACACTGGTGGCGAAGGACTCGTAGGGGTGGTGGACGAGCACGTCGCCCTTGCGGATCGCCGAGAAGAAGTCGGTGCGGCCATTCTGCTCGGCGGGCTGGAACGCCACGGCCGTGGTCGGCACGTGCGCCGCATACTTCAGATCGGGACGATCGATCTTGGCGAGGTCGAAGAGCCCGCGGAGGTCGAGCGGTCCGGGCAGGCGGTAGACCTCCTGCGCGGTGATGTCGAGCTCGCTGATGAGGAGGTCGAGCGTGACGGTGTCCATGTCATCGCCGACCTCGAGACGGATCGGGGGGCCGAAGCGGCGGCGCAGCAGCTCGGCCTCGAGCGCCTGGATGAGGTTCTCGGTCTCATCCTCCTCGATCGCCACATCCTCGTTGCGAGTGAGGCGGAAGGTGTGGTGATCCAGGATCTCCATGCCGGGGAAGAGGTCTTCGAGGTGGTTCGAGATCAGCTCCTCGAGCGGGAGGAACCGCACGGTGGTTCCGTTGTGGGGGAGCTCCACGAAGCGCGGGAGCATCGGCGGCACCTTGATGCGCGCGAACTCCTGCCTGCCGGTGCGTGCATTGCGGATGCGGATCGCCAGGTTCAGCGAGAGGCCGGAGATGTAGGGGAACGGGTGTGCGGGGTCGACGGCCAGCGGCATGAGCACCGGGAAGACCTGCGCGTGGAAGTAGTCGTACAGTTTGGCGCGGTGCTCGTCATCGACGTCGTCCCACGACACGATGTCGATGCCGGCGTCGGAGAGGGCGGGCTTGACGAGCTTCGTCCAGGCATCCGCATGTCGCAGCTGCAGCGCCTGCGCGTCGGCCGAGATGTCCGCGAGGACCTCCTGCGGGGCGCGTCCCACGTTGGTCGGCACCGCGAGTCCTGTGACGATGCGGCGCTTGAGGCCCGCGACCCGCACCATGAAGAACTCGTCGAGATTGCTGGCGAAGATGGCGAGGAAGTTCGCCCGTTCGAGCAGCGGCAGAGTCGGGTCCTCGGCGAGCTCCACCACGCGCTGGTTGAAGGCGAGCCAGCTCAGTTCACGGTCGAGATAGCGATTGTCGGGCAGTTGCGAGTCGAAGGCCTCCGAAAGGTCGAAGTCGTCGTCGTCCGCGTCGCCCAGCCCCGCGTCGAGCACCTCGTGTTCGATCATCCCCTCATCATTGCAGGGTGAGGTGTCGCGCGTGTGAACAACTGGACGCCCGTAGAACGGGGCGTCAGGAGCCGGTGCGCTCGCGCGGTGCCGGCAGCTGATCCTCTTCGTACACGTTGAACCGATAGCCGACGTTGCGCACGGTGCCGATGAGCTGCTCGAGGTCGCCGAGCTTCGCCCGCAGGCGCCGCACGTGGACGTCGACGGTGCGGGTGCCCCCGAAGTAGTCGTAGCCCCACACCTCGCTGAGCAGCTGCTCGCGGGTGAACACCCTCGACGGGTGCGTCGCGAAGAAGTGCAGCAGCTGGAACTCCTTGTAGGTGAGGTCGAGCGGCTTGCCGTGCACCTTCGCCGAGTACGACGACTCGTCGATCGAGATGCCGGATGTCTGAATCCGTGTCGAGACCTGCTCGGCCGTCTGCCTGCCGATGGCGAGGCGCACCCGCGCGTCGACCTCGGCGGGACCCGCGGTGACGAGGATGACATCGTCGACGCCCCAGTCGGTCGAGACGGCCGTCAGCCCGCCCTCGGTGACGACGAGAAGGAGAGGCGCGTCAAGCCCGGTCGTGTTGAGGATCTTGCAGAGCGACTTGGCGCCGACGAGGTCGACGCGCGCATCGACGAAGATGACATCGGCGCTCGGGGCGTTCACGAGCTGGGCCGGCTCTGCCGGGATCTGGCGCACGCGATGGCTCAGCAGCTCGAGCGAGGGCAGGACAGGGCCGGCCCCGTGTGTGGAGCTCAAGACCAGAAGCTGTGCCAATGCGTCACCCTCCCGGCGTTCCAGACGCCGTGAACCCCCAGTGTAGAGCGTGGGGCGGGGCACGCTCCCCTTGATCTGACCCGCCATATGTGCATTGGCGGACTGCGACGTCCGTGCGCGAAGCGCCATCGTGCGCGACAATGAGGTCGTGGCCGTTCCAGAACTCGCTCCGCGTCGCACCATCGGCGGCGTCATCGCGGTGTGGGTCGCCGCCGCCGTGATCGGGGTCGCGATCGGCATTTTCGTCGCAGCGGACGCCCGCGCCGCGTGGCTCGGAGTGGGGCTTGGCGTCTGCCTCATCCTGGCGTTCGCGGTCCAATTGCGGACCGGCCGCTCGCAGGGGTTCACGCAGCGGGTGGCGGCGAGCATCCTCGGCGCGCTGATCGTGATGGGCATCATCAGCCTCGGGTTCGGGCTGGCGACGATCGTTCCGGTCTAGCGCCTCCGCCCGTCGGCGGGGATGGTGCGGATAGACTCGACCTCATGGATCTCGTCGCGCTGGAACTCTTCTTCGTGGGCCTCCTGGCGCTCGCGTCGCTCGCGATCGTCTTCGTCTCCGCCGTGGTGCTGAAGAACCTGTACCGCGGCCAGCGCTGACAGGTCGAGACGTGTTCGATCTGCCGACCGATCTTCCCGCCGACCTTGCGCCGCTCTCGTGGCTCGTCGGCGTCTGGGAGGGCACCGGCGTCATCGACTACGCGGACCACGCGTTCACCGGCGAGTTCACGCATCGCGTGAGCTTCAGCCATGACGGCGGCGACTACCTGAACTACTCCGCGAGCGCGTGGCTCGGCCCGCCCGCGGATGCCGATGCCGACGCGCAGCCCACTCTGCTCGTCGCCGAAGTCGGCTACTGGCGGCTGGCTCGCCCCTCGACCGACGCCGATGCGGGGCCGGGCCTGCTGCCGCCTGCGACCCAGCGCACCCCCCGCACAGCCGACGACGTCGAGGCCCTGCGCAACGCCGACGGCGGTTTCGACATCGAAGTGCCGATCGTGCACGCCGACGGAGTGACGGAGCTCTATCTGGGGCAGATCAAGGGCCCCCGCATCGACATCGCGACGGATGCGGTCGTGCGCCCCGCGACCGCCAAGACCTACGCCGCGGCATCCCGGATGTACGGACTGGTCGACGGCCATCTGCTGTGGGCGTGGGACATGGCGGCGCTGGGGCGTGAGCTCGCGGCGCACGCGTCGGCGAGGCTGGCGCGCGTCGAATGACGGAGGATGCAGTGATCTCGAACGTGTTCGCAGGCCTGACGGGAGCCGTCGTCGACGACCGCGGCGTGCGTCATCTGGGTAATCCCCTGGGGGAGCAGCGTGCACTCGCGTCCGGCTCGGCGGTCGCACCGCTCGGCGACCGATCCGTGCTGGCGATCGAGGGCGAGGATCGTCTGTCGTGGCTCGATTCGCTCACATCGCAGGCTCTCGCGGACCTCGCGCCCGGAATGAGCACCGAGCTGCTCGTGCTCGATCCGCACGGACACGTGGAGCACGCGGCATCCGTCATCGACGACGGCGAGACCACGTGGCTCATCGTCGATCGCGACGATGCCGAGGGGCTGCTGTCGTGGCTCCGCAAGATGCGCTTCCGCCTGCGGGTCGATCCGCGCGACGCCGACGAGGAGTACGCCGTCGTCGGCGGCACGTCGGCTGCGATCCGGGATGTCGTCGCCGCGGCGCCCTCGGGCACGTCGCTCGTCTGGACCGATCCCTGGCCGGGCATCACGGCCGGCGGCTACGGATACGCACTCGTCGAGCCGCACCCCGGGGCACAGCGGGACTGGGCCGAGGCGATCATCACGCGGGACGACGAGCGGGCCATCGCCGCCGCCGCCGATGCGGGTGACGTTGCACTGGCCGGACTCGTCGCCGTCGACGCGCTGCGAGTGGCGGCATGGCGCCCGCGGTGGTCGGCCGAGGTCGACGAGCGCGTGCTGCCGCACGAACTCGACTGGCTGCGCACCGCCGTGCACCTCAGCAAGGGCTGCTATCGCGGGCAGGAGACGGTCGCGAAGGTGCACAACCTCGGCCACCCGCCGCGCCGCGTCGTGGCCTTGCAGCTCGATGGCAGCGACAGCGTGCTGCCGCCGCGCGGCGCTGCCGTCTTCGCCGGGGATGACGCCGTCGGTGAGATCACCTCCGCCGCGCTCCACTTCGAGGACGGACCCATCGCGCTTGCAGTGCTG
Organism: Microbacterium pumilum; assembly: GCF_039530225.1. Lineage (NCBI taxonomy): Bacteria > Bacillati > Actinomycetota > Actinomycetes > Micrococcales > Microbacteriaceae > Microbacterium > Microbacterium pumilum. Next base: position 3,722,355 of record NZ_BAAAOH010000001.1, on the reverse strand, counting down.
CGCCGGTCGACACCGGTGGATGCGGAGCTCACCGTCGACACCGACGACGGCCGGATCACGGCCGCTCAGGAGGTCATCGTCCCACCTGAGGCCGGCGCGACGGCGAACGTGCCCCGCCTGACGAGGCTCTCGCGCCGCGCCGCTGCGAAGTGATCCTCGTGTGAGCGAGGGCCGCGAAGCGCAGCCGCCCACGTCGGCGCTCACGACGCCCATCTCGACGGGGTGGCGGGCGCGAATCGATCCACGGCGACGTCTCTCTCGCGTGCGCGAATCGGCGGTCCCGATCCTGCAGATCGTGGTCGCGGCGACGGGGGCGTTCGTCTTCGCGGAGTATGTGCTCGGTCATTCCGCCCCGCTTCTCGCGGCGACTGTGACGGTCTCGAGTCTCGGCCTGGCACGCGATGCGCGTCCGCGGCGTGTTCTCGAGACCGTGATCGGAATGCTCGTGGGCATCCTGGTCGCCGAGCTCCTCCTCATCGTCGCGGGTCCTGGTTGGTGGCAGCTCGCCCTGGCGCTCGCGATCACCCTCGTGGCGGCGAGATTCCTGTCGCCACAGCCCGGCTTCGCGATCGCAGCCGCGATCCAATCGCTGATCGTGATGGTGATCCCGGCCGGGGCACCGTGGGTGCGGCTCGTCGACGGGATGGTGGGCGGAGTAGCGGCGCTTCTGGTCACCGCCCTGATCCCGCGCAATCCTCGTGCCGCAGAGGTGCGGGACGGGGGCGCGCTGTTCCAGGCGATCGACAGTGTCTCCAGAACCCTCGCGCAGGCCCTTCGCCGCGGCGACCGGCTGCGCGCAGGGCGTGGACTCGAGAAGGCGCGCGCACTGCAGTCGCTCGTAGACCGCTGGCGCGAGTCGCTCGACTCAGGACTCGCGATCGCCCGGATCTCTCCGTTCCTGCGGCGCCAGCGGTTCGACCTCGACCGCCACGAGCGCATTCGACAGTCAATGGATCTGGCCACTCGCAACCTTCGGGTGGTCGCGCGGCGAGTCGTCTACCTGTGCGACGACGGCGTCGCACGCCCGGTCGCCGCCGAGGTCCTCCGCGAGATCCTCGCTGTGTGCGACGTCATTCGCGACTCGCTCGACGACATCTCGCTCGAGCCGGTCGCCCAGGCGTCGCTCAAGGCTGTGGCGGCCCGGCTCGATCCCGAAGTGCTGCTGCCCGGAGCAGGCTTCGGCGACCAGAACCTGATCGCGGCGCTGCGCCCGCTCGCCGTCGACCTGCTCGTCGCCTCCGGCATGCCGTCCGCCGAAGCGCGGGCCTGCGTGCCGCGCATCTGACCTCTTGGGCGGCTCGGGACGTTTCGTCTCGCCTTCGGCTCGGTCAACGACCGGGAGGAGCCACCGCATCCCATGGCACGGTGACCTCGCCGAGGCGCCATCGCGAGCGGCCGAGCAGCGGCCATCCCGCGTCCGACATGGCGCCCAGCGACGCCTGCCAGCGCTGCACCGGGCCGAAGGGCGATAACCCCGCAGCCCGATCCCATTCGGCGTCGAGGGCGCGGAAGAAGCCGTGCACCCGCTCACCGGGAACGTTGTGATGGATGAGCGCCTTCGGCAGGCGCTCGGCCGCGATCGACGGTTTCTCGAGTCCCACGAGCCGCAGCGACACACTGAGCGTGCGGGGCGCGGCATCCGGCCCGATCGCCACCCACGTGACGATCCGGCCGAGTTCGTCGCACGTGCCCTCCACGACCTGTCCGTCGGCGTCGACGCGCGACGCCATCCGCTGCCAGGCGGTGCCCACCTCGTGCTCGTCGTATTGCCGGAGGACATTCATCGCCCGGATGACGATGGGCCGCCTGCCTCGCGGGGTCGGGACTTCGAAGCCGCCGAGCGCGAACGAGACTCGCGCGTCCGGCGCGAACGCGGTGCGACCCTGCCGAACCTCTGCGAGCTGTGCGCGTGCGCGATCCACGCGTGCGGGGTCTATCTCGAGACCGAGCACCTCGACATCCGGCCGTGCGCGCGCGAGCCGCGCGTGCAGTTCGAGCGTGGTGACGCCGCTTGCGCCGTAGCCGAGGTCGACGACGAGCGGGTCCGCTGCCCGCCGGAGGGCCGGATGCCGCGCGATCCATCGGTCGACCCGCCGCAGCCGGTTCGTGCCCGTCGTGCCGCGGGTCACCTGTCCGACGGGGGAGCGACCGGAACCCATGAGCCCATGATGACAGGCGGGTGGCGCGCCGCACGGTGGCTATCATGGGGCTCATGACCGCGCCCCACACGCTGATCCTCCTCCGTCATGGCCAGAGCGAATGGAACGAGCTCAACCTCTTCACCGGATGGGTCGATGTTCGCCTCTCCGAGCAGGGCAAGGCCGAAGCCAAGCGCGGCGGCGAACTGCTCGCCGAAGCCGGCTTGCACCCCGACATCCTGTACACCTCGGTGCTGAGCCGCGCGATCCAGACCGCTGACATCGCCCTCGACTCCGCCGACCGGCTGTGGATTCCAGTGAAGCGCTCGTGGCGCCTGAACGAGCGCCATTACGGCGCGCTGCAGGGCAAAGACAAGGCGCAGACGCTCGCGGAGTTCGGCCAGGAGCAGTTCATGCTGTGGCGCCGTTCCTTCGACGTGCCGCCGCCCCTTCTGGACGACGACTCGGAGTGGAGCCAGGTCAACGACCCGCGGTACGTCGGGATCGACGGCGAGATCCCCCGCACCGAGTCGCTCAGCCTCGTGATCGACCGGCTGCTGCCGTACTGGGAGAGTGACATCGCTCCCGACCTGCTCTCGGGCAAGACCGTGCTGGTGACCGCACACGGCAATTCACTGCGCGGACTCGTCAAGCACCTCGAGGGCATCAGCGACGCCGATATCGCCGAGCTGAACATCCCGACCGGCATCCCGCTCGTCTACAAGCTGGATGACGAGCTCAACGCGCTCGGTCCCGGCGAGTATCTCGATCCGGATGCCGCGGCCGCCGGTGCTGCTGCGGTTGCTGCTCAAGGCGCCAAGTAAGTCGACTCGACGGGTCTCATCGATCTGGTGGGACGAAGATCGGATGCCCCCTTCCGGAGGCATCCGATCCCTTCGCGCCGGCTTGCTTCAGGCTGTCGTGATGGTCGCGATCGCGTCGGTGTCGGTCGTCCAGTCGCCGGTCGCGAGGTACTGGACCTTCTTCGCGACCGAGACGGCGTGATCGGCGAACCGCTCGTGGTACCGGCTGGCGAGCGTGGCGTCGACCGTAGCCGATGCCTCGCCCTGCCAGGTGTCGCTCAGGACCTTCTCGAAAACGCTGACGTGCAGATCGTCGATCGCGTCGTCGTTGTTGCGGATCTCGTCCGCGAGGGCGAGATCCTGGGTGCGCAGCAGCTCAGTGAGCTGGCGTGCCACATCGACGTCGAGTTCACCCATCTTGGTGAACGTCGACTTGAGTCCCTTGGGAATCGCCCGCTCGGGGAAGCGCATGCGCGTGAGCTGCGCGATGTGCTCGGCGATGTCACCCATCCGCTCGAGCGACGCACTGATGCGCAGCGCGCTCACCACGATCCGCAGATCGCGTGCGACCGGCTGCTGACGAGCAAGGATCTCGATCGCCAGCTCGTCGAGGGCGATGGCCTTCTCGTCGATGATCGCGTCGGCCTCGATGACCTCTTCGGCGAGCGCGATGTCGCTCGAGCTGAACGCGCGCGTCGCCTTGTCGATGGCGATCGTGACGAGGTCGGCGATCTCGACGAGACGGACTTGCACGTCCTCGAGCGACTGATGGAACACTTCGCGCATTGCAGCACCTTTCCTGATCCAGGGACAGGCATGACCCTCGCGACCCAGGCGATTGTCGCCACCGAAGGTTAACGGACAGTGCCCCCGCGGTGAATAGTAGTGCGCACACATGCCGGAGGCTCCGAGTGGTCAGGTTCGCCGCCGTGAGCCCGTCTACGCTGGTGCCATGGACAGGACGCAGCTCGCGTTGCTTGCCCTCCTCGCCGGAGTCATCATCGGGGGGTCGTTGTCGGCCGTCATCGTCGCCTCGTTGCGGGCACGCGACAAGGTGCGTGCGCATACGTCGCTCGACATCCCTGAGGGCGTCCGCGAAGTGCTTCACGGAATGGATGACGCAGCCGTCGTCATCGATGCATCGTTCACGGTGCTCGCGGCATCCTCCGCGGCGCTTCCCTTCAGCCTCACCGAGGGTTCGGCGCTCCCGACAGGCGATCTTCGCGAAGTCGCGAGGACCGTCCGCACATCCGACGCGCCGGCGACCTCGACCCTGCGACTGCAGCGAGGGGCGCCCCCGGCGGAGCCGCGCCTCGTGGTGGTGCGCGCATCGCGCATCTCACCACGACTCACCCTTCTCGTGATCCGCGACATCACCGAGCGCGAGCGCGTGCAGCAGATGCGGCGGGACTTCGTCGCGAACACGAGCCACGAACTGAAGACGCCCGTCGGCGCGGTGAGCCTCCTCGCCGAGGCGATCGAATCCGCCGCCGACGATCCGCCCCAGGTCCGCATCTTCGCCGCCCGGCTGACCGCCGAGGCATCCCGTCTCGCGCTGCTGACTTCGCGCATCATGAACCTCTCGCGGCTGCAGTCCGCCGACGAGCTCACCGAAGAGCGGGTGGTCTCCGTCGACGAGATCGTCGCTTCGGCGGTCGAGGCCCACGCCATCCTGGCCGACTCGGCGGGCGTCGAGGTGGTGCGGGGTGGGACGCGCGGCATGTACGTGCGCGGCGATGCGCAAGTCCTCGGCGAGGCCGTGGGAAATCTCGTTGCGAACGCCATCGCCTACTCGCCGAAGGGATCCAGCGTCGGGGTCGGCGTGAAAGTCGTGGACGGCGTCGTCGAGATCGCCGTCGCCGACCGTGGAATCGGCATCGCCGAGGGAGATCAGGACCGGGTGTTCGAGCGGTTCTATCGCGCCGACCAGGCGCGATCCCGTCGCACCGGCGGATCCGGACTCGGCCTGTCGATCGTGAAGCATGCGGTACAGCGCCATGGCGGGGAAGTCGTGCTGTGGTCGCGCCCCGGCCGCGGCTCGACCTTCACGATCCGCCTCCCGCAGAGCGACGCTCCGCCGGATCAGGTGCAGCCCAAACCCAAGCGCAAGCGCAACAAGCCGCGGCAATCCGCGGCCAAAGCGCCGCGAGCAGTATCCACGAACGGAGACACCGTATGACCCGCGTCCTGATCGTCGAGGACGAGCCGGATCTCGCCGACCCGCTCGCCTACCTCCTGCGCCGCGAGGCATATGAGGTGGAGATCGCAGAGGACGGGCCCGCAGCGCTCGCGGCGTTCCGCGAGCGCGGAGCCGACATCATCCTGCTCGACCTGATGCTGCCGGGGATGCCGGGCACCGAGGTATGCCGCCAGGTGCGGATGAATTCGGGCGTGCCGATCATCATGCTGACGGCGAAGGACTCCGAGGTCGATATCGTCGTGGGACTCGAACTCGGGGCCGACGACTACGTCACGAAGCCCTACTCGTCGCGCGAGCTGCTCGCGCGGATGCGCGCCGTGATGCGTCGTCAGTCGCAGGGTGAGTCCGATCTCGACGACCGCGTCCTCGAGAGCGGGCGCGTGCTGCTCGACATCGATCGCCACACCGTCGCCGTCGAGGGCTCGGAGATCAGCATGCCGCTCAAGGAATTCGAGCTTTTGGAAGTGCTCATGCGCAACGCCGGCCGCGTGCTCACGCGTGGCCAGCTCATCGACCGGGTGTGGGGGAGCGACTACTTCGGCGACACCAAGACGCTCGACGTGCACATCAAGCGGATCCGATCGCGCATCGAGGCCAACCCGAGCGAGCCGTCCATGCTGGTCACGGTTCGCGGGCTGGGGTATCGCTTCGAGGCGTGACCCCGGCCGCCGCCCCGCCGGTCGTCAGTCGCTGGTCTCGACCGGCGTGGGTACGAGGTCTGCCAGGTAGCTGAGCTCGCCGTCGAGGACGGGAACCGACTGCAGCACGCCTTCGGCATCGCCGGATTGGAAGTACCCCGGGATGTCGGCACCCGGCAGGGTATCGATCCCTTCGAGGAGCAGCGGCTCGGTGTCTGCGGTGCCCAGGCTCACGACGGTGTTCGCAGGTACGCGGATGGTCTTCTCGATCGAGGATGCGCCCTCACCGAACTCGAGGTGAAGCGTCTCGGACTGATCGGTCTGGTTCACGATCGCGGCCACGAAGTTGCCGTCCCGACCGTCCGAGGTCGCCACGATGAAGGCGTTCCGCACTTCGAGGGGACCGGAACCGTGGATGTTGACGCCTTCGGCGGCCGAATACGTGATCGTCGTGGACTGCGGCGAGATCATGCTGCAACCGGTGGTTCCCAGCGCGAGCGCGGCACCGACGGCGACGGTTGCGATGAGGCGCGTGGGCCTCGCGGTGAGTGCCGCGCCAGGGGTGCGGTGTATGAAGGTCACGGATCCTCCCAGGACGGACGACGGCATCCCGCTCAGTCTAGGGGACGCGCGCGCCTGAGCGAGGAGCGGCCCAAGGGTGGGGCGGAGAACTTTAGCGTATGTCCCCTGTGGTATCCTGGAGGTTGCCGAAAGGACATAACTCCATGCTTTTTGAGGTTGGCGAAACGGTCGTTTACCCCCATCACGGGGCCGCAACGATCGCGGAAGTGAAGACCCGAGTCATCAAAGGTGAAGAGAAGGTCTATCTCAAACTCCGCGTCACCCAGGGAGACCTGACGATCGAGGTTCCGGCCGACAACGTCGACCTGGTCGGTGTGCGCGATGTGATCGGAAAAGAGGGCCTCGAGCGCGTCTTCGAGGTGCTGCGAGCACCCTTCACCGAGGAGCCGACCAACTGGTCGCGCCGCTACAAGGCGAACCTCGAGAAGCTCGCTTCCGGAGATGTCATCAAGGTGAGCGAGGTCGTCCGCGACCTGTGGCGCCGCGATCAGGATCGCGGGCTCTCCGCTGGTGAGAAGCGCATGCTCGCGAAGGCGAAGCAGATCCTCATCTCCGAGCTCGCGCTCGCCGAGAAGACGGACGAAGAGCACGCCGGCGTCATCCTCGACGAGGTCCTGGCCAGCTGACTCGGCAAGCCCGGTAGCGTGTTGCCGTGAGCATCACGCCGGTCCCTCGTATCGCGGTCATCGTCGTAGCGGCGGGATCCGGTGAACGTCTCGGAGCCGGCGGGCCCAAGGCCTTCGTCGGCATAGACGAGCACACGATTCTGCGCCACGCGCTCACGCGGGTGTTCGCGGCGCCGGAGGCTCAGGTCGTCATCGTCGCGCCGCGGGGGCGCGAGGGCGATGCGCTGACTGAGGCCCTCGAAGCCGCAGGCGACCGCCGTGACCTCGTCTCGGTCGTCACCGGCGGAGACACGCGCCAGGCATCCGTGGCGAGCGGTCTCGCGGCACTGTGGGCCGATGTCGAGATCGTGCTCGTCCACGACGCAGCGAGGGCGCTCACACCGCCCGCGGTCTTCGAGCGGGTGATCGCCACGATCGACTCCGGCCGTGACGGTGCCCTGCCGGTGCTCCCCGTCGTCGACACGATCAAGCGCGTCACCGATACCGAGGTGCTGCACGCCGTCGACCGCGACGAGCTGGCGGCGGCGCAGACCCCGCAGGGCTTCCGTCGCGACATCCTGGATGCCGCCTACCGCGGCGCCGATCGCGAATTCACCGACGACGCGGCCCTGGTGGGCGCTGCCGGCCACGGCGTGTTCGTTGTGGCGGGTGATCCTCGCTCGTTCAAGATCACGACACCTGCTGACCTCGAAAGGGCACGGTCGCTCGTCGCGACCAGCCCGCTCGCTCCGGTGTCGATCGGTCTCGACGCGCGCCCCGCCAATCCTCGTGTGGGGCTCGGCACCGACGTCCACGGCTTCGGCGGCGAAGGGTCGCTGTGGCTGGCCGGCCTGGAGTGGCCGGGAGAGCCCGCGCTCTCGGGCCACTCGGATGGCGACGCCGTCGCCCACGCGATCGTCGACGCCCTGCTCGCCGCGGCCGGCCTCGGCGACATCGGAACCCATTTCGGCACCGATCATCCCGAGTACGCCGGCGCGCATGCCGACGTGTTCCTCGGCCGGACGCTCGGACTCCTGGGCGAGGCCGGATGGCGGGTCGGCAACGTGTCGGTGCAGGTTCAGGCGAATCGGCCGCGATTCTCGACGCGCCGCGGTGAGGCAGAGGCCGTGTTGTCGGCCGCGCTCGGCGGTGCATCCGTGTCGGTGTCGGCGACCACCACCGACGCGCTCGGCTTCACCGGCCGAGGCGAGGGCGTTGCGGCATTCGCCGTCGCGCTGGTCATTCCGGCGTGAGGTCGGACCTTTCAGAGCGTGCGCGTGAGGAACACCGAGAACGGATCGAGCGAGTAGTCCTCGAACGGGCCGCAGCGCACGAAGCCTTCGCTCTCGTAGAGCCGCAGAGCGGGAAGGAACTCCGGCGTCGAGCCGGTCTCGAGCCACAGGCTCGTCAGCCCGTTCTCGCGCGCATGGACGACGATGTGCCGCAGAATCGCGCGGCCCACGCCACGGCCGAGGAAGCGGTCGTCCACGCGCATGGACTTGAGCTCGCCGCGTTCTGCGTCCAGCCTCTTGAGTGCTCCGATCCCGGCGAGCTCGCCGTCGACCCACGCGGACCAGAATGTGATGGCCGGATGCCGCAGCCCATCGATGTCGAGCGCGTGGACGCTCTCGGGCGGCGACGTGTCGTGCATGCCGGCGAGGTGGGCGGTGATGAGTGCGAGCGTGGTCTCGCCGCTCAGGTCGTCGACGTGGATCTCTACGGGGCTGTTCATCGCGCTGTCAGTGTCGCACGACGGAGAGGGTGGCCGGGGTCACCCTTCGAGCGCGAACGGCTGCGGATCCCGTGGTGATCGGGACCCCCACGCGAGCAGCGCGAGACCCGCTGCGAGCACGATGAGGCCGAGGATCGCGAGGGCTGAGAGCCGCTCGTCGAGCACCGTGATGCCCAGGATGCTGGCCGTGAGCGGTTCGCCGAGGGTGAGGGTGGCGGCCGTGGCCGCGGTGAGACCGCTCAGGCCCCATGTGAAGAGCACGTAGGCGATGGCGATGGTGGCGATGCCGAGCCAGAGCGCCATGATGAGACCCGCTGGGGTCGCAAGCCACGCGACGTCGACGAAGGGCAGGATGATCGCCGACAGCACGGCAGCGCTGGCCCCCATCCCTCCGACGACCGTGAACGGGTCCCACCCGGCATCCAGGAGTCGTCGCTGAGCGTTCGCGATCACCGCGAACGATGCACCGGCGCCGATCGAGCTGAGGATGCCGATCGGATCGCTGCCCCCCGTGCCACCGGCCTCGCCGCCGAAGCCGAGCAGCACGACGCCGACCGTGGCGAGGGTGGTGGCGAGCATCCAGGTCGCCGAGGGCACGCGTCTGGTGAGCGCCCACTCGAGCAGACCGGCGAGAATCGGCGCCGACCCGAGTGCCACGACGGTGCCGACGGCGACGCCGTTGCGGGCGGTGCCGAGGAAGAAGAGCGGCTGGTAGATCACGATGCAGATGCCGGTCAGCACCATGAGCGAGAAGGGGCGGATGCCGAAGCCCGGCCGTGGTGCATCCGCGGCGCGGAGGCGGGCATGCCGCCAGGCCAGGAGGAAGGCGAAGATCGCGAGTCCGGTGCCGCCGATCACCATGCGCATCACCCCGATCGACAGCGGGGTGGTGCCCTCGGGGCCGAGAGCCTGGGCGGTGCCCGTCGTTCCGAACAGCATGGCGGCCGCGAGGACGGCGAGGACGTGGAGCACCCTACAGTTCTAGCGCCTCCGTCGCACAGGTTCGGCCGATGCCCCGCCGGTAGGCTGGTGCGGTGACAGTTCGGCTTTACGACACCAAGGCGCAGGCATTGCGCGACTTCGTGCCCCTCGATCCCGAGAACGTCACGATCTATGTCTGTGGACCCACCGTGCAGTCGGGCCCGCACATCGGGCATCTGCGCGGCGCTTTGAGCTTCGACATCCTGCGCCGCTGGCTCGAAACCCGCCACGGGCGCGTGACCTTCGTGCGCAATGTCACAGACATCGACGACAAGGTGCTCGTCAACGCGACGCAGGCAGAGCCCTGGTGGGCGCTCGCGTATCGGATGGAGCTGGAGTTCTCGCGCGCGTATGCGGCTATCGGCATCCGCCCGCCGACCTATGAGCCCCGCGCCACCGCGTCGATCCCGCAGATGCAGGAGCTCATCACGCGACTGATCGAGGCAGGGCATGCCTATCCTTCGACAGGCTCAGGGACCGGAATCGGTGACGTGTACTTCGACGTGCGCTCATGGTCGTCCTATGGCGATCTGACGCGGCAGTCGCTGGATGCGATGGAGCCCGCGGAGGATGCGGATCCGCGCGGTAAGCGCGACCCCCGCGACTTCGCGCTCTGGAAGGGCTCCAAGGCGGGCGAGCCCGCGTCGGCGACCTGGACATCGCCGTGGGGAGCGGGACGGCCGGGCTGGCACATCGAGTGCTCGGCCATGTCGCGCCGCTACCTGGGGCCCGAGTTCGATATCCACGGCGGCGGACTCGACCTGCGCTTTCCGCACCACGAGAACGAGCTCGCCCAGTCCACTGCGACCGGCGACCCGTTCGCCCGCTACTGGGTGCACAACGGTCTCGTCACGGTCGGCGATCAGAAGATGTCGAAGTCGCTCGGCAACTTCTGGCTGGCCGAGGACGTGCTTGCCCGACACGATCCGCTCGTCGTGCGCTACGCGCTCGCCGCGGCGCACTACCGCTCGAGCCTCGACATCACAGACTCGTCGTTCGAAGAGGCGGATGCGGCGCTGAACCGCATCCGTGGGTTCCTGCAGCGCGCGATCCGGGCACTCCAGGACGAAACCGGCGATCTGCACATCGACGGCTCGGTCCCGGCACGCTTCGCGGCCGCGATGGACGACGACCTCGGCGTGCCGCAGGCTCTCGCCGTGCTGCACGAGCGCGTGCGAGACGGCAACACCGCGCTCGAGACCGGCGAGCGCGAGGCGACACTGTCGGCGTTCACGGATGTCGCGATCATGACCGGCATCCTCGGAATCGACCCGCTCGACCCGCACTGGCGAACTGCGGAGTCCACGGCCGAGGCTTCCGCCCTCGACGCGCTGGTGCAGACAATGATCACGCAGCGGGCCGATGCGCGCGCCGCGAAGGACTGGGCGGCGGCCGACCGCATCCGCGACGCGATCGCGGCGGCCGGCATCGCCCTCGAAGACACCGCCGACGGCACGCACTGGGCTCTTGCCGATGCGCCCGTCAGCTCTAAGGAGAACTAATGGCAGGCAGCAAGCCTGGGCGCCCCGGCGCCGGCAAGCCGAAGAAGAAGGGTCCCCTGAAGGGGACCGGAGGCAAGAACAAGCGCTCGCTGGAGGGCCGCGGACCGACGCCGAAGGCCGAGGATCGCGCGTGGCACCCGGCGGGCAAGCGCAAGGCGGCCGCCGAGCGCTACGCGGCCGCCGGTGGTCGCGGCAACCCTTCGACGGGATCAGGAACCGGAAGGGGCGGTGTCAACCGCCAGACCCGTGCCAAGAAGGACGACGACACCGAAACGGTCACGGGCCGCAACTCCGTCCTCGAGGCGCTGCGCGCCAAGATCCCGGCGACCGCGTTCTACATCGCGCAGCGCGTCGAGATGGATGACCGCGTCAAGGAGATGCTGTCTATCGCCACGCACCGCGAGATCCCCGTCATGGAGGTCACCCGACCCGAGCTCGATCGCATGGCGGGCTTCGACGGCGTGCACCAGGGCGTCGCGCTGAAGGTGCCGCCCTACGAGTACGCGCACCCGCAGGACCTGCTCGAGAAGGTCATCGACCGCGGCGAGACGCCGCTGTTCGTCGCTCTCGACGGTGTCACCGATCCGCGCAACCTCGGCGCCATCATCCGCTCGACGGGCGCGTTCGGCGGACACGGCGTGATCCTGCCGCAACGACGGTCGGCGAGCGTGAACAGCGCGGCGTGGAAGACGAGCGCCGGAGCGGCAGCCCGCATCCCCGTCGCCATCGCCGCCAACCTGACCTCGATGCTCAAGGACTTCAAGAAGCAGGGCGTCTTCGTCCTCGGGCTCGACGGCGGCGGCGACGTGTCGCTGCCGGCGGTCGAGCTCGCCGACCGACCCGTCGTGATCGTGGTGGGGTCGGAGGGCAAGGGACTCTCACGCCTCGTGACCGAGACCTGCGACCAGGTCGTGTCGATCCCGATCTCGGCGACGACCGAGTCGCTCAACGCCGGGATCGCGGCATCCGTCGCCCTGTATCAGGTCGCCACCACCAGGGCTCATTCAGCCTGATTCACCAGTCCGCTCCCTGAGCCTGTCGAAGGGCGTGGGAATGAAGCCGCCGCCCGCGGCGCTTGGCTCTGAGACATCCGTCGAAAGGAAGACCATGGCTCGCATCGCCGTCATCGGAGGAACCGGCTATGCCGGACGCCACATCGTCGCCGAGGCGGTGGAGCGCGGTCACACGGTCGTCTCGGTCGCACGCTCGGTGCCTGCGGAGCGCGTCGAGGGCGCGACGTACATCGAGGGCACCCTCCTCGACGTGCCCGGCCTGATCGAGGAGCTCGAGGGAGTCGAGGTCATCGTTTCGGCTGTCGCCCCTCGCGGCGACATGCTGGGCAGCCTGCGCCCGAGCATCGCCGAGCTCTTCGCGGAGCTCCCGCGCGGCGTCCGGGTCGGCATCATCGGCGGCGCGGGCGGCAGCCTCGTCGCAGAGGACGGTGAGCGGGTCGTCGACCTGCCCTCTTTCACCGAGGAGTACAAGCCCGAGGCTCTCGAGGCGATCGGCATCCTCGAGGATCTCCGCGCCGGCGACAGCGGACATGACTGGTTCTACATCCATCCGGCCGGCGGCTTCGGTGCCTACAACCCGGGCGAGCGCACCGGCTCGTACCGAACCGGCGGAGACGTCATCGTGACCGACGAGAACGGCGATTCGTACATCTCCGGCGAGGACTTCGCGATCGCCGTGGTCGACGAGATCGAAGAGCCCAAGCACTCGCGCGAGCGCTTCACCGTCGGCTACTAGCTCCCGCCGCCGCTCAGCGGCGGCGGGTTCGCGGGATCGGGGGAGAGCTCGCCCCGCCCGGACGGGGTGCTCGCCGCGCAGTGGCTGAGCGGGTTCGTCGGGATGATCGGGAACCCGGTGCGGATGGAGGTCTGATCCGCCTCAGACCAGATCGCGCCAGTCGACCCCGTCGTCCTCGACGACGAACGGCAGATCGGCGGTGATCACCGGGAGTGACACGGTCTCTGTGACGGGAGCCATGAGCTGCGCCTCGTCGCGACGGTGCCGGAGCACATCGTCGATGTAGCTCGTCAGCACCTCAGCGAGTGGCACGGCCCGGCCGTGTGCCTGCGACATGTACCAGCGGTGCTCGAGCACCTGGTGGAAGACCTCGGCCGGCTCGAGCTTCGCGCGAAGGTCCCACGGGATCGCCTTCACGACGGGCTCGAACACCCGCGTGAGCCATTCGTGGGCGGCCATCTCCTCGTCGTCTCCGAGGCGTGAGACCCGCACCCGGAACTCGTCGAGGTCGTTGAGCAGTCGGCGAGCCTGATTCTCCTCGACGTCGAGACCCGTCAGGCGGATGAGCCGGCGCTGGTGGTGCCCGGCATCCACCACCTTCGGCTGGATCGAAACCCGGGTACCGTCCGTCGTCGTCTGGATCGACATCTCGCCGATATCGAATCCGAGGTCGTTGAGTCGCTGGACCCGCTCTGTGAGCCGCCACGCCTCGTCGGTGCGGAACGTCTCGCTGTCGGTGAGCGCCGTCCACAGCGAGTGATACGACGACACGATGCCGTCGGCGATCGCTATCGCGTCCACGCCTCCCTCGAGCCGCCCGCCGGCCTCGAGATCCATGATCTCGCCCGCGATGTTCGTCCTCGCGACATCGAGATCGTGCTCACGCTGACCTCGCGTGAGCCCGTTCTCGTGAAGCTCGCCGGTCTCGGCATCCACGAGGTACGCGGCGAACGCGCCCGCATCGCGCCGGAAGAGCGTGTTCGACAGCGACACGTCGCCCCAGAAGAACCCGACGTTGTGAAGGCGGACGAGGAGCACGGCGAGGGCATCGACGAGTCGTGTGGCGGTATCCGGGCGCAGCACCTGGGTGAAGAGCGCCCGGTAGGGGAGCGAGAACTTCAGGTGCGCCGTGACGAGCGCGGACGGCAGGATGTCGCCGTCGACATCCTCCCCACGCTGCGCGGAGCCTCCGGGCGCGTGGGCCCGCCGTCCCGCGATGACCGCCACGCGCTCGACGCACGGCGCATCCAGTCGCGCCAGGTTGCCGAGCATGTCGTACTCGCGGCGGGCCATCTCTTCCGTGGTCTCCTTGATGGCGACCACTCGGCCCGACAGATTCGCGAAGCGCACCAGGTGGCGAGACAGCCCTTTGGGGAGGAAGACGATGTGGCTCGACGGCCACTCGGCGAGCGTGGTGGACCAGGGAAGCGTCAGCAGTCCCGGATCGACCGAACTCGCCGTGATGCTGAGTGCGTCTGGCATCGCTCTCCCGGCAGGCGGTGGAAAGAGAACCGCGGCGCGGAAGGTCGATGACCCTCCGCGCCGCGGTTGCAGAACCTTACGTGCCGGAGATGACCGGAGCGTCGTTCAGGCGCTCGCCCGTCTCGAGGTCGAACGCGTGGACGTGACCGGCCGTCGCTGCCAGCGTGACCGTGTCACCCGCGTTCGGGTGACGGCGGCCGTCGACGCGCGCGACGATGTCGGTGCGCTTGCCGGCGATGTCGGTGTGGCCGTAAAGGTAGCCGTCTGCGCCGAGCTCCTCCACGAGGTCGACGACGACCGAGAGACCCTTGCCGTCGGCCGGGCCGACGACGATGTCTTCGGGGCGGACGCCGACCGTGACGCCGCTGCCGTTCGCACGGCCGACCGTGTCGCGGTCGAGCGGAACGACCTCGGAGCCGAACTGCACGCCACCTTCAGCGAGGTCGGCCGCGAACAGGTTCATCGCGGGCGAGCCGATGAAGCCGGCGACGAACACGTTGTTCGGACGCTCGTACAGGTCGCGGGGCGTGCCGACCTGCTGCAGGATGCCGTCCTTGAGCACCGCGATGCGGTCACCCATGGTGAGGGCCTCGGTCTGGTCGTGCGTGACGTAGACCGTGGTGACGCCGAGACGGCGCTGCAGCGACGCGATCTGCGTGCGGGTCTGAACGCGGAGCTTGGCGTCGAGGTTCGACAGCGGCTCGTCCATGAGGAACACCTGGGGCTGACGCACGATGGCGCGGCCCATCGCGACGCGCTGACGCTGGCCACCCGAGAGGGCCTTCGGCTTGCGGGTCAGGTACTCCTCCAGGTCGAGGAGCTTGGCGGCCTCGAGGACGCGAGCTGCACGCTCCTCCTTGCCGACGCCGGCGATCTTGAGCGCGAAGCCCATGTTCTCGGCGACCGTCATGTGCGGGTACAGCGCGTAGTTCTGGAACACCATCGCGATGTCGCGGTCCTTCGGCGGGACGTCGGTGACGTCGCGGTCGCCGATGAGGATGCGGCCCGAGTTGACCTCTTCGAGGCCGGCCAGCATTCGCAGCGAGGTGGACTTTCCGCAGCCCGAGGGGCCGACCAGAACCAGGAATTCGCCGTCGGCGACTTCGAGGTTCAGCTTGTCGACGGCGGCACGGGTGCCCCCGGGGTACAAGCGGGTTGCGTTGTCAAACGTGACTGACGCCATGTTCTCTTCTCCTTCACCGGCAGGTACGTGCCGGACGATCCGTAGTGAGGAATGAGCGGGTGGTTGCCCGCACGCCCAGCGTTGGGCGCCCCCCTAGTATGACACGGGTCGCGTGGAGGCTCCGTCTGGGCATTTCCCAGACTGGCTGACTAGCATCGTCAACGGCCGCCATCCCTGTGGCCCATTGCCGATTTCCGGCCCCCGTCCGTCCCGAGAGGTTCCATGTCGAGCGACGAGTCACCGAACCCCGCCGCTCCCCGCGAGCGCCGGGACGCAGTGCGCGAGAAGGCGCAGCAGGTCCACGTCAAGCAGTCGCGGGCGCGTGCGATGCGCACGGCCTCGATTTCGATCGCGGTCATCGCGATCGTGGCCGTGGCTGCGGTGGTGGTGACGTGGGCCGTCTCGTCCGCGGCATCCAAGCCGCTCATGCAACCTGCCAATGTGAGCGACGACGGGTTCATGGTGACGGACGTCAGTGGCGTCGGTCCGATGAGCGACACGAGTCAGACCGACGCGACCCCTACCGCCACGCCGACGGCCAAGGCGACGCCCGACCCGACCGCGACGCCGACCGACCAGTCGATGGTCGACATCCGCGTGTACGTCGACTACCTCTCGTCCGGTTCGAAGGACTTCCAGCTCGCGAACGTGCAGCAGCTGTCCGAGTGGGTCAATCAGGACGCCGCGACGCTGTCGTACTATCCGGTGGCCATGCTGACGGCGAAATCGAACGGCACGAAGTACTCGTTGCGGGCTGCAAGTGCTGCGGCGTGCGTGGCGACGTACTCGCCCGCCAAGTTCTTCGCGTTCAACAACGCACTCCTCACCCAGCAGCCCGATGTCGAGTCGGATGGTCTCACCGACGCCGAGCTCGCGACGCTCGCTGTCGCGGTCGGCTCAGACGCCCCCAAGCGGGTCAGCAAGTGCATCGAGGAGCAGTCGTTCTCGACGTGGGCCAAGGAAGCCACCGACCGGGCGCTCAGCGGTCTGCCCGACACCGATGACGTCGCGCTCACCGGCACCCCGATGGTGCTCGTCAACGGGACCCCCTACGTCGGAGCCCTCGACGACCCCAAGGAGTTCGCCCAGTTCGTCCTGACGATCGCGAGCGACGCGTACTACCAGGAGTCCGAAGAGACACCTTCGCCGACCGCGACCCCGTAGGCGGGCGGGTCCACAGCGACCACGTACCAGCGCCCGCCGCCGGTACACTGGACGCTCTGCCGACTTGGCGCAATTGGTAGCGCACCTAACTTGTAATTAGGGGGTTACGGGTTCAAGTCCCGTAGTCGGCTCGTGATGACGGGCGCCGACGGACGCGCGCACGTTCCGGCCTGGATCCTGCTGAGCGGTGCGGCCCTCGTCGGCATCCTGACGGCCCTGCAAGCCCGTGTGAACGGCCAGCTCGGCGCCCGCCTCGACGATGGGCTCGTCGCCGCGGCGATCTCGTTCGGCTCGGGACTCGTCATCCTCCTGGTGCTCTCGGCCGCGCTGCCCGCCGGTCGTCGCGGGGCGAAAGCCCTCACCGATGGCATCCGCGCCCGCACGATCCCATGGTGGATGATGGCGGGCGGGGCGGCGGGTGCGCTCACGGTCGCGACGCAGGGCCTGGCTGTCGGCGTGATCGGGGTCTCGCTCTTCACGGTCGGAGTCGTCGCCGGGCAGGCCGTGAACGGACTGTTCCTGGACCGCATCGGCTACGGACCCGCGGGAGTGGTGGCCGTCACTGTGCCCCGGGTGTTCGGCGGCCTGCTCGCGCTCGCCGCAGTCGGTCTGGCTCTCGTCGGAGGCGGGGTCAGCGGCATCCCGCTCTGGATGCTCGCGCTGCCCTTCGCGGCCGGTGTCGGCATCGCGTGGCAGCAGGCGACCAACGGCCGGCTGCGTCAGCGCGTCGGCACGCCGTTGACGGCGACCCTCGTGAACTTCATCGGAGGCACGATCATCCTCGTCGCCGCTGCGCTCGTCCGCGTGGCGATCGCCGGCGCGCCCGAGGCATTGCCGGCGGACCCGTGGATCTACACCGGTGGAGCGATCGGCGTCGCGTACATCATGCTGTCGGCCGCACTGGTCGGCTACACCGGAGTGCTGCTGCTCGGACTCGGCGTCGTCGTCGGACAGCTGGTGGCCTCCGTCATCATCGACGCGCTGTGGCCGGCCGCCGGCAGCCCGGGCCTCGTCCAGGAGATCGCGATGGTCGTCGTGGCGCTGTTGTCGGTCGCCGTCGCCGCCGAACCCTGGCGGCGGAGGCGGCGCTGAGGGGTCGGCGCCTACTCGGCGTGGTCGTCCGCCTTGGCAGCCTTGGCCTTCGGCATGCGCGCGATGTGGTGGCGCGCATCAACGGCCCGGCGCCTGCCCAGGCGAGAGCGGGGAGGCTTTCCCCCCACGTATAGCCAGCCCAGCAGCTCCTCGTTCTTGCCGAGTCCGTGCGCCTTCGCGATCGCCTTCGAGCGGGTGTAGTCACCCGTCCGCCAGAGGACTCCCCATCCCGCCTCGTCGAGCAGCAGGCTGAGGACGTGGGCGACGCCCGACGCGACGGCCTCCTGCTCCCAGCGCGGAACCTTGCTGCTCTTGCGATAGCTGGCCACGATCGCAATCAGCAGCGGGGCACGGAGCGGCTTCGACGACGAGCCGCGGTCGCCGTTCGCCTTGTTGATCGCCCGTCCGAGTCGTTCGCGGTCCGAGCCGCGCAGCT
Organism: Microbacterium pumilum; assembly: GCF_039530225.1. NCBI lineage: Bacteria > Bacillati > Actinomycetota > Actinomycetes > Micrococcales > Microbacteriaceae > Microbacterium > Microbacterium pumilum. The sequence continues at coordinate 3,704,068 of NZ_BAAAOH010000001.1, read as the reverse complement.
CGATCAGCCGCCACGGCCGCAGCGACGAGTGGTCGGCGACGCGGCCCGCGGCCGAGACGAGCGTCAGCAGCTCGGCATGCGAGGGAGCGGCATCCGTCACCCTCGACCACGAGCGACGGGCCCGGACCGCCTCGAGGGCACCCGTCATGCGTCGGAGCCGGGCGTGAAGTCCAATGAGAGGGAGTTCATGCAGTAGCGGTCGCCGGTGGGCGTGCCGAAGCCATCGGGAAAGACGTGCCCGAGATGTGAACCGCAGTTTGCGCATCGCACCTCGGTGCGCTGCATGCCGTGGCTGCTGTCATCGATGAGTTCGACCGCTTCCGGCCGGATCGACTCGTAGAAGCTCGGCCAGCCGCAGTGCGAGTCGAACTTCGTCCCGCTCTGGAACAGCTCGGCACCGCACGCGGCACACGTGTACAGCCCGGCTCGATGTTCGTCGAGCAGCTCGCCGGTCCAGGCTCGCTCGGTGCCCGCCTGACGGAGCACCGCGTACTGCTGGGGGGTGAGCTCGTCGCGCCACTGCGAGTCGCTCTTGTCAACGGCGTAGGTCATGAGTTCTCCTCGGATTTCAAGGGCAGTCGGTTCCATTCAACCGCAGGCGGGCGCCGCCCGTGCCACCGCGGCTGCACGTTCCCCGCGAGAATGAAGCCGTGCCGACCCCCGCCGATGCCGCCGTCGCGGCCCGTTACCTGCGATTCGCTCGGGATGAGGCACCTGGCCGCTCAGCGCTGTACGCCGACTGGGCAGCAGGAGTTGCCGCCGACGAGCCGACAGCGGCGGTGATCGCGCGCATTCCCGAGACGCATCGACAGCCGCCGCTCGTCTTCGCGGTGACGCGGCTGCTCGGCGCGCCGGAGGCCGCATACCCGACGTGGGCGGCGTGGCTCGCTGCGCACGCGGACGAAGTGGTCGCCGAAGCGTCTCGGCGGAGCCTGCAGACGAACGAACCGCAGCGGTGCGCGGCGCTTCTTCCCGCGCTCAGCGGCGTCGACGGCCCGCTCGCCCTCCTGGAACTCGGCGCGAGCGCAGGACTGTGCCTCTACCCCGACCGCTATTCGTACCGCTATGCGGGCGGGGTGGACCTTGATCCGGCCGGCGGCGTGTCGAGGGTGGTGCTCAGCTGCGCGGCATCGGGTGACCCGCCGCTCCGCCTGCCCGAGGTCGTCTGGCGAGCCGGGATCGATCTCGCCCCGCTCGACCCCGCGGACCCGGCCGATCGCCGTTTCCTCACCACACTGGTGTGGCCGGGTGAGACGGGAAGGGCAGCCCGCATCGAGGCCGCGCTCGACATCGCGGCGGCCGATCCGCCGCTGATGATCCGGGGAGACGCGTCCGACCCCGATGTGCTCCGGGCCGCGGCGCGCCGAGCGCCGGCAGGTGCGACGCTCGTCGTCACCACGCCGGGCGTCCTGCCGCACATCCCCCGCGCGGGTCGTGAGCGATTGATCACGGCGGTTCTCGACCTCGACGCCGTGTGGATCTCGATCGATCCGCCCGGACTGCATGACGCGTGGCATCCGCGGATCGATCCGGTGACGTGGCCGGGCTTCGTGCTCGGCCGCGACGGCGTTCCGCTCGCCGCCGTCGACCCGCTCGGCGCTTTCGTGGAGTGGCGTCACGGGGAGGCGGCGAGCCGGGGTTAGCGTGAGCGGGTGCCCCTCACTGATCGCGATCGCGCCATCCTCGCCTTCGAGGGCGAATGGCGTCGCCACGCGGGTGCGAAGGAAGAGGCGATCCGCTCAGACCTCGGGATGTCGCCCGCCCGGTACTACCAGCTGCTCGGGCGTCTCATCGACACCGCGGAGGCACAGGAGCACGACGCGATGCTCGTGAAACGCCTCCGCAGGCTTCGCGACGCGCGGCGAGAGCTGCGCCTCAGCCACGCCTCCGGCGACGCCGGGTAGCCGGCGCCCCGGCCCGGCGCACGAAAGCGCCGGGCGGCGGCCCGGTAACATCATCTGGTGCCGAAAACGACCTTCCCGCGGGATCGCTTCGACGACCTTCCGGACGCGGGTCGAGTCGGCGCACACCGTGCCGAGAACCCCCGCATGCGCGCCTGGGTCGTGCTGCTTTGGGCGGCGGTGGCGACCATCGTGCTGGTCGTGCTCGGGATCTTCGGCACACTCCTGGCCTCTGGCCGCATCGAGCTCTTCCCGACTCCTCAGCCCACGGTGACCCCGGTGCCGACCGTCGAGCCGGTGGTGGACACCTCGTACGAGGTCGTCATCCTGAACGCGACCCCGCAGGACGGCCTGGCGACGCAGATGAAGGATGTCGTCGTCGCGGCGGGCTGGCCCATCGACAACGTGCTCGCGAGCGAAGCCGGATCGGATGACTTCCCCGAGACGACCGTCTATTACCTCGCGCCGGAGGACCAGGCTGCCGCGGCGGGTCTCGCCGGCGTCATCGGTGGCGCGCTCGTCGTGCAGAGCGACACGTATCAACCCGCCGACCCGGCCGTACCGCAGCTGACCGTCGTCATCGGGCTGGATCGGACGGCGGCCGGGGCGACTCCGACGCCCGCTCCCTGACGACCCGCGCGACGCCGTGTTTCCAGTCGGTAAAACTTGGGCGCACGTATGTCAACAGTTGGTTTCCTAGCCCTTGGGCGGCTTTGCGGCGTGCCTACGATGAAGCCTGTCTTCAACCGCAACAGGAGATTCGTATGACCCAGGGCACCGTCAAGTGGTTCAATGCCGAGAAGGGTTTCGGGTTCATCACCGTGGCCGATGGGCAGGACGTCTTCGTCCACTACTCCAACATCGACATGTCAGGATTCCGCGTCCTCGAAGAGGGCCAGACGGTCGAGTTCACGGTCGGCGCCGGCCAGAAGGGCCCGCAGGCCGAATCGGTTCGCGTCGTAGCCTGAGTCGCTCAGCGTCGTAGCCGGAGTCGCCCCGCCGAGGGCGACATCCCTCCCGTGCCACCGCACCCCACCGACGTGGTGCGGTGACCGGCATGCAACCGGAAGGTCGACCCGTCCGCACAGGGCGGTGGCGGTGCCTTCCGTGTCGCACCGCGTCCTCGCGGCTTGCACTCGATAGGGGCGAGTGCCAGAATGGATTAGCACTCACTCCTGTCGAGTGCCAATGACCATCGCTTACGTCCGGGAGGGACGAACACATATGGCAAAGATCATCGCTTTCGACGAAGAGGCCCGTCGTGGCCTCGAGCGCGGCCTGAACATCCTGGCTGACGCCGTCAAGGTGACGCTCGGCCCCCGCGGTCGCAACGTCGTGCTCGAGAAGAAGTGGGGCGCCCCCACGATCACGAACGACGGCGTCTCGATCGCCAAGGAGATCGAACTCGACGACCCGTTCGAGAAGATCGGCGCGGAGCTCGTCAAGGAGGTCGCCAAGAAGACCGACGACGTCGCCGGTGACGGAACCACGACGGCCACCGTTCTGGCTCAGGCGCTCGTGAAGGAGGGCCTCCGCAACGTGGCCGCCGGCGCGGACCCGATCTCGCTCAAGAAGGGCATCGAGAAGGCCGTCAAGGCCATCACCGACCAGCTGCTCGAAGACGCCCGGGAGGTGACCTCGAAGGAGGAGATCGCCGCGACCGCTTCCATCTCGGCCGCTGACCCCACGATCGGCGAACTCATCGCCGAGGCGATCGACAAGGTCGGCAAGGAGGGTGTCGTCACCGTCGAGGAGTCGCAGACCTTCGGCACAGAGCTCGAGCTCACAGAGGGCATGCGTTTCGACAAGGGATTCATCAACCCCTACTTCGTCACCGACCCCGAGCGCCAGGAGGCGGTCTTCGAGGACGCCTACATCCTGATCGCGAACCAGAAGATCTCGAACATCAAGGACCTTCTGCCCATCGTCGACAAGGTGATCCAGGACGGCAAGGAGCTCGTCATCATCGCGGAGGACGTCGATGGTGAGGCGCTCGCGACTCTCGTGCTCAACAAGATCCGCGGCATCTTCAAGTCGGCGGCCGTCAAGGCTCCCGGCTTCGGGGACCGTCGCAAGGCGCAGCTGCAGGACATCGCGATCCTCACGGGTGGCCAGGTCATCACCGAGGAGGTCGGTCTCAAGCTCGAGAACACCACCCTCGACCTGCTCGGCCGTGCTCGCAAGGTCATCATCACCAAGGACGAGACCACGATCATCGAGGGTGCCGGCGACTCGGCTCAGCTCGAGGGTCGCGTGACTCAGATCCGCCGCGAGATCGACAACACCGACAGCGACTACGACCGCGAGAAGCTCCAGGAGCGTCTTGCGAAGCTCGCCGGCGGCGTGGCCGTCATCAAGGCGGGCGCGGCCACCGAGGTCGAGCTGAAGGAGCGCAAGCACCGCATCGAAGACGCCGTTCGCAACGCGAAGGCGGCCGTCGAGGAGGGCATCGTCCCCGGCGGTGGCGTCGCACTCATCCAGGCCGGCAAGATCGCCTACGAGACCGAGGCCATCACCAGCCTCGTCGGTGACGAGGCCACGGGCGCGAACATCGTGCGTGTCGCGATCGAGGCTCCGCTCAAGCAGATCGCGCTGAACGCGGGTCTCGAGCCGGGCGTCGTCGCGAACAAGGTTGCCGAGCTTCCCGCGGGTCACGGCCTCAACGCCGCGACCGGCGAGTACGGCGACCTCTTCGCGCAGGGCATCATCGACCCGGCGAAGGTCACGCGCTCCGCGCTGCAGAACGCCGCGTCGATCGCCGCGCTGTTCCTCACGACCGAGGCAGTCGTCGCCGACAAGCCCGAGAAGGTCGGGGCTCCGGCCGGCGACCCGACGGGTGGCATGGACTTCTAAGTCCAGATAGAGCACAGAACGGATGCCCCGGCCCTTTGGGTCGGGGCATCCGTCGTTTCCAGCGTCAGCGGAAGAGGTTCGCGGTCGCCAGCTCGGCCTCGGCGTACTGACGCCCTGCCACGCCGAGCGCCGTGTTGATGCCGGCGAGCGAGTCTTCGACCTGGCGCTGCGTCGCACGCCACTGATCCACGATGCTCTGGAACGCCACCGACGCCGATCCGGTCCAGGACGCCTGCAGCTGTGAGAGGTGGCTCATCATCGCGTTGGTCTCGTTCTGCAGGCGATCGATGGTGCCGCGGACTGCGGCGGTGGTGGCGAGGACGGCGTCGCTGTCGACGGAGTAGACGGCCAAGGGAGGCTCCTTCGAGTCAGTCGGGCGGCCGGATGCCTGACCCGCTGTTCCGAAACGCTAGATGCGGTGCTGCTCGGTGCCGCGGCATCCGTCGTCCACGGTGTAGACCTCCACGGCGGGACGGGCTGGGGAGGAGAGGTGAACTGGGTGGTGTCAGTCGCCGTCGCTGAGCGTCAGGCGCTCGATCGGCTGGGTCTCGAGATGCAGGTGCTCGGCGGCATCCCGTTCGTCGACGAGGGGGAAGCCGACTCGGAACGTCGCGCCACCGCCCGGAGTGTCGAGGACGGCCACCGAGCCGTGCAGGGCCTCGATGATCGACAGGACGATCGACAGCCCGAGGCCGGTGCCGCCGGTCTCGCGGGCGCGCGACGTGTCGGCTCGCCAGAAACGCTGGAAGATCTTCTCCTTGATCGGGTCGGGGATGCCCTCGCCGTGGTCGACGACCTCGATCCACCCCATCCGCGTTCCGAAGTCGACGCCGACCCGCAGCTCGATGGGGGAGTCCTCCGATGTGAAGCGTCGCGCGTTGCCGAGGAGGTTGGCGACCACCTGCCGGATCCGGTTTTCGTCGCCGTGCACGATCGGCGCCGCGAGCCCGGTGGCGAAGCCCTCCTGCTCGCCGAGCTCGACAGGCGTCAGCCGAGGGAACTCGTTCGCCCCTGTCACGTCGCTGGCCGACACCGGGCGCGGCCGACGGCGCAGCAGCGAGAGGGTGGCGCCTCCGGCGCGGGCGATCGCCGAGGGCGCCGACGGTGCGCGCCGCTTTCCCGGCGGCTCGGCCGGGGGGGATGGGACGGGAGCGGGTTCGTCGTCTTCGAGCGTCGTGTCGATGACGGTGACCTGACGCAGGGGGGATGCGGCGCGCACATCGAGCGCGGCATCCCGTGCCACCGGCCGCAGATCGACAGGACCGATCACGACATCCCGCCGCTCGTCCAAACGCGCGAGGGCGAGCAGGTCCTCCACAAGGAGGCCCATCCGGATGGCCTCCTTCTCGATGCGGTCCATCGCCTGGTGGATGTTGTCGTCGCCGCTGATCGCGCCCATCCGGTAGAGCTCGGCATAGCCGCGCACCGTCACGAGAGGGGTGCGCAGCTCATGGCTGGCGTCGCCGATGAAACGGCGCATCTGGCGGACGGTGGCGTCCCGCTGCGAGAGGGCGGCGTCGACGCGGTCGAGCATGGCGTTGATCGCCCGCTTGAGACGCCCGACCTCGGTCTTCATCGGCTCGATGTCGGTCATGCGCTGGCTGAAGTCGCCGGCGGCGATCGTCATGGCGGTCGACTCGACCTGCCCGAGGCTTCGGAACGTGAGGGTGACCAGCCAGCGGGTGAGGAATGCGCTGCCGATCAGGATGACGAGTGCGAGCAGGCTGTAGATGCCGATGTACTGCGCCACGACCTGATTCGTAGGAGCCAGGGGGAGGGCCACGAGCTGCGTGTAGTTGTCCCTCACACCGGCGACCTCGATCAGGTCGATGCTCGCATGGTAGGGCGCACCTCCCGCGGAGCTCGGAATCGGGAACGGCGACGTTCCCTGTGTCACCGTGTTCTCGACGGTCTTGCTCTCGGGGAAGATCGGGTCGGGGGCTCCGCTTCCACCGGCGCTCGCCAGCAGAGCCCCGTCGGGGCTGTACACGGCGACGAAGTAGCTCGTGGGCGCGGCGGTGCTGTCCGGGATGAAGTAAGCCTGACCGTCGACGACTCTCACCGTGAAGAGCGGGGTTGTCACATCCGTGCCCACCAGCTGAACGAGCTGGGCATCGACGCTCGCGATCAGCGCGTTGCGAAGGAACACCGCCGTGCCGAGCCCCGCGGCGATGAGCCCAACGGCCAGCAGGGTGACGGTGACACCCGTGACCTTGGCGCGCAGGCTGATGCCGCGCCACCAGCCGGTGACCGCATCCGTCTTCTTCGCCAGAGCAGCCCCCTCGGATCGGCCGCCGCTCAGGCGGTCTTGCCCGCTTTGAGCATGTAGCCGAAGCCGCGCTTGGTCTGGATGAGCGGCTCGGAGGAGTGCGGATCGATCTTGCGGCGCAGGTACGAGATGTAGCTCTCGACGATTCCGGCGTCTCCGTTGAAGTCGTACTCCCACACGTGGTCGAGGATCTGGGCCTTCGACAGCACGCGGTTGGGGTTCAGCATGAGGTAGCGCAGCAGCTTGAACTCGGTGGGGCTCAGGTCGATCGAGACATGGCCCACGAGCACGTCGTGCGTGTCCTGGTCCATCGAGAGTTCACCGGCGCGGATCATCGACTCTTCGTCGGCTTGCATGGTGCGCCGCAGAATCGCCTGAATGCGGGCGACGATCTCGTCGAGGCTGAACGGCTTCGTGACGTAGTCGTCGCCGCCGGCGTTGAGGCCTGTGATCTTGTCCTCGGTCTCGTCTTTGGCGGTGAGGAAGAGGATCGGCGCGGTGTATCCGGCACCGCGCAGCCGCTTGGTGACGCTGAACCCGTTCATGTCGGGGAGCATGACGTCGAGGATGATCAGGTCCGGCTCCTCCTCGAGGACTGCCGAGATCGTCTGAGCGCCGTTCGACACTGCTTTGACCTGGAATCCTGCAAATCGGAGGCTCGTGATGAGCAGGTCGCGGATGTTCGGCTCGTCGTCGACGACGAGGATGCGAGGTGCGGTCATGGTGCCATTATGGCGAGGTATCCCATCACCGCGCTGGATATCCGGCGGAGCGGCCGGACTCAGGCCGGCGAGCCGGCCCGTGCCGGTGGACGCACCACGACGCAGCACCGTCTCTCGGAAGGCTCGAGCGTGGGGATCCGCTCATCGCCGGTCGCGTCCACCACGCCCTGCAGGAGAGCGAGGTTCGCACCGCAGACGAGTGGGGTGTGACGCGCGGCCAAGGCGTGGAAAGGGCAGTTCTCGAGAGTGATCGCGCTCCCGCCGTCTTCGGCCGGGGCGTATCCGCACGCGACGAGGGCGTCTTCGAGGGTCCCGCCCGCATGGCCAAGGGCGAGCCCCCGTTCGTAGGCCTCCGCGCCGAGAGCTTCGCGCGCGGTGATGCCATCGCGCTCGGCGCGCTCGATGGATGCCGCCAGGAGCTCGCCGGCGAATTCGTAGTGTCGCTCCGGAACGCTCCCCATGACGTCGACCTGCGACGCGCGGTACAGCTTCGTGGGTCTGCCTGCTCCGGGCCCGGAACGTCCACTCAGTCGCCGGTGCTCGACGGTCAGGAGGGCCACCTCGACCAGGCGTTCGAGGTGGAACGCCGCCGTGCTCCGCGGCACGCCCGTGGCCTGTGCCGCCTCATCGCGGGAGACGGGGTGATCGGATGCCGCGACCAGACGGTAGAGCGCACCCCGAAGCGGGTCGCTCAATACGCCGACGGCTTCCACGCGGTTGACGGCGATCGATTCCATGTGGCGAGCATATCTCTAAAACGACGGATCTTGACAAAAGAGACCGCCGGATCTATCGTCGGAGCACCCACAGCAAGGGGTGCCACCCTCCGCGCGCATCGGGTGGGAGTGGCGGATCCATCGAGGAGGAGCCGTGTCGCACATCGTGATCGTCGGCGGGGGAGTGGCCGCCGGAAAAGCCGCCGAGACGCTGCGCAAGGACGGTTTCGCCGGCGATGTGACGATCGTGGCCGCTGAGCCGCATCCGCCATATCAGCGCCCACCGCTGTCGAAGGGCTATCTGGCGGGCGAGGAGGGTCTGGATGCAGCCGTCCTCCATCCCGCCCCCTGGTACGCCGACCGCGACATCGAGCTGCGCATCTCCACGACGGCGACCCGGCTGGACCCCGTCGCGCATCGGCTCGAGACCGACGGAGGCATGCTCGCGTACGACGCGGTGCTCGTGGCGACGGGCGCATCACCTCGTGTGCTGCCTCTCGAGGGACACGACCTGCAGGGTGTGCAGACGCTCCGGCGCCTCGAGGACTCGGACACGCTGGCCGCCGAGCTGCGTGAAGGCGGGAGGCGGCTCGTCGTGATCGGTTCGGGGTGGATCGGGATGGAGGTCGCGGCGACCGCGCGGACGCTGGGGAATGAGGTCACCGTGCTCGAGCGCGACCCCGTGCCGCTGGCGCTCGCGGTGGGCCCCGTGATGGGTGAGGTGTTCCGTCGCCTCCACATCGAGAACGGCGTGGATCTGCGCACCCGCGTACAGGTGGAGCGGATCGTCGGTCATGGTCGCGCGGCGGGCGTCGTCGTCGACGGCGAAACCGTGCCTGCCGACCTCGTGCTGATCGGAGTGGGGGCGGTGCCGAACACGGCACTCGCCGAGGCGGCCGGAATCACTCTCGACAACGGCATCCTCACCGATGCCTCACTGCGCACGAGTGCGCCGGACGTCTACGCAGCGGGAGATGCGGCGAACGCCTACCATCCCGTCATCCAGCGGCACCTGCGCAGCGAGCACTGGGACAACGCGCGCAGAGCGGGTGCCGTCGCGGCTCGCGTGATGATGGGCGCCGACGCGGTGCACGACGGGATCCCCTACTTCTACACGGATCAGTTCGATCTGGGCATGGAGCTGTCGGGCTATCCGCCGCTCATGAAGGATGCCGAGCTGCTGATCCGCGGTGATGTCGAGGGGCGGGAATTCATCGCATGGTGGGTCGACGATGGCCGAGTCGTCGGCGGGATGAATGTGAACGTGGGGGGCGTTCAGAAAGCCATCAAAGAACTCATTCGAACCGGTGACCGCGTCGACGGGGGCGCCCTCACCGACACCGACGTCCCGGTGGACAGTCTGCTCCGATGACTCGTCAGGGTCGGGCGAACCGGCGAGCCTGCTCGCGGAAGCCGGGTTGATCAGGCCGCGATCCCGTCCGCGTCCAGGATCGTGTAGCTGTAGCCCTGCTCGGCGAGGAATCGCTGACGGTTCTGGGCGAAATCCTGATCCACCGTGTCGCGCGCAATCAAGGTGTAGAAGCTCGCAGTGTTGCCGGATTCCTTCGGCCGCAGCAGGCGTCCGAGACGCTGCGCCTCTTCTTGCCGCGAGCCGAACGACCCCGACACCTGAATGGCGACGGATGCCTCGGGCAGATCGATCGAGAAGTTCGCGACCTTCGACACCACGAGCAGAGAGATCTCGCCCACCCGGAAGGCCTGGTACAGCACCTCGCGCTCGTCGACGGGCGTCGCGCCCGTGATCTTCGGCGCGTCGAGCGCCTCGGCGAGCACATCGATCTGGTCGAGATACTGCCCGATCACCAGGATCCGCTCGCCCCTGTGGCGTTCGACGAGCTGTCGCACGACCCCGATCTTCGCGGGTGCGGTCGCCGCGAGGCGGTAGCGCTCGTCGTCGGCCGCGGCGGCGTACTCCAGCCGGTCGCCGGCCGGGAGATCGACCCGCACCTCGTAACAGACGGCGGGCGAGATGAAGCCCTGGGCCTCGATCTCCTTCCACGGCGCGTCGAAGCGCTTGGGTCCGATCAGGCTGAAGACGTCGCCCTCGCGGCCGTCCTCGCGCACGAGCGTGGCCGTCAGACCGAGTCGCCGCCGCGCCTGGAGATCGGCGGTCAGCTTGAACACCGGTGCCGGCAGCAGGTGCACTTCGTCGTAGACGATGAGACCCCAGTCCAGGGCGTCCAGGAGTGCGAGGTGGGCGTACTGGCCTTTCCGCTTCGCTGTGAGGATCTGGTAGGTCGCGATCGTGACGGGCTTGATCTCTTTCATCTGGCCCGAGTACTCGCCGATCTCTTCGGCGGTGAGAGACGTGCGCTTCAGCAGTTCATCGCGCCACTGACGGGCGCTCACGGTGTTGGTGACGAGGATGAGCGTGGTGGTCTTCGTCTCAGCCATGGCGCCCGCGCCGACGAGCGTCTTCCCCGCGCCGCACGGCAGCACCACGACCCCGGAGCCGCCCTCGGTGAAGATGTCCACCGCCTGGCGCTGGTAGGGCCGCAGCTGCCATTCCGACTCGTCGAGCTCGATCGGATGCGGCGTCCCCGGCGTGTACCCCGCGCGATCCTCTGCGGGCCAGCCGATCTTGAGCAGCTCCTGCTTGATGTGGCCACGGGCCCAGGCGTCGACCACGTACGTGCCGGGGGAGGGCTGGCCCACGAGCAGCGGCTGGATGCGCTTGTTCTTCGACACCTCGGCGAGAACCGCGGCATCCGTCGATCGCAGCACGAGAACGCCGTCACCATGCCCGGCGACCGAATCGCGCTCGATCACCAGACGCCCATAGCGCCCGACGGTCTCGCGGATGTCGATCGAGACCGATGGCGGCACCGGGAACCGGGTCCATCGGTCGAGCGTCGCAAGCATGTCGTCGGCGTCATGGCCGGCGGCCCGTGCGTTCCACAGGCCCAGCCGGGTGATGCGGTACGTGTGGATGTGCTCGGGCGCACGTTCGAGCTCGGCGAAGATGGCGAGCTCGTGTCTCGCGCTCTCCGCATCCGGATGGGCGACTTCGAGCAGCACCGTCCGGTCGCTCTGCACGATGAGGGGACCGTCAGCCATAAGGATCGATCCTACCCGGGCAATCCGTGCGCAGGACCGGGGCTGCCGTCATGCGGCGTGGACGCTGACGATGCTCGAGACGGGCAGCGTCCGCTCGATGTCGGCTCCCTTGTCGCGCCCGCGCAGACGCCCGCCGCCCAGCCCGGAGGCCTCGAGGGTGAACGTGCGCTCGCTGCCGTCCGGCATCCGGACCACGACGATGATCGCTGCGCGGGCGCGCACCGCCTGCTCCAGCTCGCGACCGAGCCACGCCGCCTCGCCGTCGATGCTGTGGCCTCCGCGCAGGATCCCGATGAGGCGCGCGTAGACGTCGCGCGGATCACCGGGTGCGGTGCTCGGGGACTTCGAAGCACGCCGGTGCTGGGGCTCGGGCGTGCCCGACGGACCGATCGCGACGACGGGGTAGCGAGCATCGGCAAGGGACCAGTACACGGCCTCTCGGGTGACCCGCGAGACGAGGGAATCACCGTCATGCACCAGGCCCAGCGGGCGCAGCGCCTGGTCGACGGCGATGGTGTCTAGCAGGCCGCGCTCGGGGCTCTCGACGCGCGTTCGATCCGTGGCGACGTCGACCCGCACTCGCACGAGACCGTGGCGAGCAGCGGTGCTCTCGATGAGATAGTCCAGCGGCTGCGGGATGCCGGTGAGCGAGATCGTGGCGAGGAATTCGCGGATCGACTGGGCAGTCTCGCCTTCGGTCATGCCCGCGCCGAGCGAATCGCCCGTGAAGCGGTAGGTGGATGCCTGTGCGCGAGACTCGCGCCGGGCGATGCCGCGCAGGCGCAGGTCGAGATGAGGGGCTAGCGGCCCCGGCGCGATCGCCGTGAGGTCGGCCTGCAGGTAAACGCGATCGATCTCGGGAGGCAAGTGGGCCGTCAGGGGAGCGGGATCGGGATTCTCGCCGGTTCGCAGCGCGACGGTCCACGGCGGCTCGGCGCCGTCGGCGTCGAGCAGGCCCCACAGTTCAGCGATGCGCCGCAGGCGTGCCGCGCGCGCCGGCCACTCCGAGTCGAGCGGGTAAGCGCGCGGCCAGTACTCGGCGCCGGCGAACCCGCCCGACGCCGTGCGCAGGCCCTCGGGCAGCGCGGCACGGAAGCCCTCCGCGACCGTGGTCCACCGGTCGGCCGTCGCCGACTCCAACCATCGCTCGCCGGCCTCGGTCACGACCCACTCGCGCTCGAGTGGCCGCGTGAGGCCGGCCGCGGAGGCGGACTCGACGAGGTCTTCGAGTTCTTCGGGAGATCCGACGGCGCCGGCCTCGATGAGGCGCTTGCGGTCTGCCGCGCTGATGGCGCCCGCACCGGTGCGCGCAAGGGGCGTATGGAGGCAGGCCAGCAGCACATCCGCCAGTGCGCCCGACGTGGTGAACGCCTTTTCGGCCGCCGCGGCGGCGGATGTCTCGCCGGATGCACGCGGATGATCGGTGAGCGGCTCGCCGGCGATCGCGTCCGGCCGCTCGCTGATCAGCGCGGTGAGACGATCGACCACCGATGCGAGCGGCCGACCGTCTTGACCCAGCAGCGCGAGCGAACCGAGGTGCTTCGATGGACCGGGGTCCCCGTTTGCGAGTGCCGCGAGTTCACGGCCGGGCAGCCGGCTGAGTGCGCGATCGAGGGATGCGGGATCCAGCAGGCCTTCGGCGGCGTCGAAGAAGTCGTGCCAGCCGATCGACGGTGAGACACCGCGATCGGCGAGGAGGCGTGCCAGAGCGACATCATCGCGCTCGGCCAGCCAGGTCGCTAGGGCACGCTCGTCGGAGACCACTCAGTCCGCTCGGTTGGCCCGAGCCCTCCGGACGAAGCTCATGATCAGCAGCGCGATGATCATCAGGAAGGCGATCGGCAACGCGATCAACGGGAACACGACCACGAGGGGCCAGATACCTTCGGTGAAGTCGGTCACGCCGGCAGGGCGCGCGATGACGATCGCGAAGAAGCATCCGATCGCCACCACGGCGAGGCCGAGCGACATGAATGCGAGGACGCGGTCGATCCGGCGCACGGGCGGGACCGCCCCGGGAGTGGGATTGCTCATCCGGTTCAGCCTATCGGTCGGTACGCCTTGCCGTAGGCTGGGGGGAGGGGATCAGTCGTTCTCTGTTCCGTCATGCCCGCAGACAGCGGTGCGATCCACAGCGAGGTTTCGATGCCCACCGGCAAGGTCAGGTTCTACGACGAGGAGAAGGGTTTCGGCTTCATTGCCGCCGATGACGGCCAGGACGTGTTCCTGCACGCCACCGCCCTGCCCGCCGGCACAGCCGCCCCGAAGCCGGGCACGCGACTCGAGTTCGGCGTGGCCGACGGCAAGCGGGGTCTGCAGGCCCTCTCAGTCCGCGTTCTCGAGGCGCCGGTGAGCCTGGCCAAGCGGTCGCGCAAGCCCGCCGACGACATGGCCATCATCGTCGAAGACCTCGTCAAGCTCCTCGACGGCATCGGCGGGGACTTGCGCCGCGGTCGCTACCCGAGCGGTTCCCACGCCAAGAAGGTCGCTGCGGTTCTGCGCAAGGTGGCGGATGAACTCGACGCCTGATTCGGATGACGCGCCCGATGACGCGGTCGCGGACGACGTGGCCGCGCAGGACGTAGCCGCGCCCGTCGCGGTCGCTGATCCTGCCCTGCTGAACGCACGCGACCTGGCGCTGGCCGCGCTTCACGAGATCACCCCCGCCGCATCCGTGGGCGAACCGGCGGACTACCGCCTCGAGGCCGACGGCGTCGTGTCGCTGCGATTCGAGAACACGCTCGCCGGGTACCCGGGGTGGTTCTGGACGGTGAGCCTCGCTCGCCTCGAGGACGCCGAGCCGACGGTCCTCGAAGTGGAGCTGCTGCCCGGCGAGGGTGCGCTGCTCGCGCACGACTGGGTGCCGTGGACCGAGCGACTCGCCGACTACCAGGCCGCTCAGGCCGCGCTCGCCGAGACCGTGGTCGACGAGACCGACGCCGACGACGCGGATGTCGACCTCGACGACGTCGACGATCTGGATGCCGCCGACTTCGACGACGATGGGTCTCCGATCCTGCACGCGGGCGATGTCGACGGCGTCGACATCGACGAGCTCGACGACTCCGTTGACGTTGACGATGACGATGACTCCGACGACGACGACGACTCCGACGACGAGGACTCCGACGACGAAGAGTTCGACGACGAAGAGTTCGACGAGGACGATTCGGATGACGACGAGTCGGACGTGGAGGAGTTCGAGATCGAGGATGACGACCTCGAGGAGGACTCCGAAGACGCCTCAGACGATTCGGACGACGACGAGCCTGACGAAGCCGACGACGACGAGTACGACCCGGTCGAGGGTGACGACTCCGAAGACTGAGGCTCTCAGTCCTGCGGGCGCGGGAACGGCGGTGCGGGTGCTCGCGTAGTCAGCCGGTCGACCAGCTCGTCCATGACCTTCTCGACTACGCGCGGCATGTCCACGGCATGCGGGTCGAGCAGCCACTGCACCTGCAAGCCGTCCATCAGAGCGATGAGGGCCGTCGCATCGTCGCGCACTTCGCTCTCTTCGGCGTCGCGACCCGCGACCTCCGCGAGCACGCCGGCGATCTTGTCGCGAAGCACGGTGAAGCGGTCGCGGAAGTAGCTCTGCGCGGGGTGGCCCTCGGTGACCGACTCGGCCGAGAGAACGGTGTAGGTCTGGGTGACACCCGGTCGGCCGGTGTTCTCCACCACCGTGTCGAGCATGTGCCCCAGGAATGCCGGGCCCTCGGTCTGCGCGCGACCGGGAACGCCGGCGGCCTCCTGGCCATCGCGGTACTGCAGCATCGCCACCAGCAGGGCTTCCTTGCTGCCGAAGTGGTGGAGGACTCCCGCGTGGGTCATTCCGGCCTGTTCGGCCACCTCGACGAGAGCGCCCTTGTTGTAGCCGCGCTGCCCGAAGACGCTCATCGCCGCGCGGAGCACGTCCTCGCGGCGATCGAGCGTGCGCGCCTGCGGTCTCGGCTGATGCGCCGCCGCGGGCTCCGCCGGAGCGGCCGTGGTCGAGTCCGTCTCCATCGTGATCTCCTCGCTCGATGCTAGAGGCGCTCGATCGTGTAGTCGATGCAGCGGATCAGCTGGCGGACGTCATCCGGTTCGATCGAGACGAACGTCGCCACGCGCAGCTGGTTCCGGCCGAGCTTGCGGTACGGCTCGGTGTCGACGACACTGTTCGCCCGCAGGCTCGCCGCAACGGCAGCCGCATCCACCGAGTCGTCGAAGTCGATCGTGACGACGACCTGCGATCGGTCGGCGGGGTCGGCGACGAACGGGGTGGCGAAGGCGGATGCCTCGGCCCAGTCGTAGAGCGCCTGCGACGACTCGCGCGTGCGGGCATCCGCCCATTGCAGACCGCCCTCGTCGATGATCCACGCGAGCTGCTCATTGAGCAGGAACAGGGTCGCGAGGGCGGGCGTGTTGAGGGTCTGGTTGAGGCGCGAGTTGTCGAGCGCATTCTTGAGGCTGAGGAACTCGGGGATGTAGCGGCCGGACGCCGCGATCCGCTCGATGCGCTCGACGGCGGCCGGCGAGACGATGGCGAACCACAGGCCCCCGTCCGAGCCGAGGTTCTTCTGCGGCGCGAAGTAGTACACGTCCGCCTCGTGGACCGAGAAGTCGATACCTCCTGCGGCGCTCGTGGCGTCGATGACGGTGAGCGCCCCGTCATCGCCGCGCACCCGCGAGACCGGAGCCGAGACGCCGGTCGAGGTCTCGTTGTGCGGCCAGGCGTATACGTCGATGCCGTCGAGTGGCTGCGCCACCGTGCGCGTCCCTGCCGGCACCTCGCGGACGTCGGGTGCCTGCAGCCACGGTGTCTTGGCCGCGGCGGCGAACTTGGCGCCGAACTCGCCGAACACCAGGTGCTGGCTGCGGGCCTCGATGAGGCCGAAGGCCGCGGCATCCCAGAACGCAGTCGAACCGCCGTTGCCGATGACGACCTCGTAGCCGGTCGGCGCGCGGAACAGCTCGGTGACGCGTGAGCGGACCCGGCCGACGAGGTCCTTGACGGGCGCCTGACGATGCGACGTGCCGATGAGCGCGGATCCGCGGCCGACGAGCGCATCCAGGTGCGCCTGCGGCACCTTCGACGGCCCGCAGCCGAAGCGTCCGTCTGAGGGAAGGAGATCACGGGGAAGCTCGACGTGGGGCATGGCTCGATTCTAGGGAGCACGCGATTGCGCCACCGATCCCGTTGCACGCGATGTCGGCGAGGGCGGGGGAGGCGCGCCGCGCAGGCCGTGGCATCCTCCGCACTGGATAGGCTGGAGACACCCCCCAAGAGCCCGAGGATGCCGCGAATGACAGATCTCATCGACACCACCGAGATGTACCTGCGAACGATCCTGGAGCTCGAGGAAGAGAACATCGTTCCGCTGCGCGCCCGCATCTCGGAGCGCCTCGGCCACTCCGGTCCTACCGTGTCGCAGACCATCGGACGGATGGAGCGAGACGGCCTCGTCGTGGTGACGGAGGACCGCTCTCTCGAGCTGACCGGCGCCGGTCGCCAGAAGGCCATCGACGTGATGCGCAAGCATCGCCTGGCCGAGCGACTGCTGTCGGACGTCATCGGTCTCGACTGGGCGTACGTGCACGAAGAGGCGTGCCGCTGGGAGCACGTGATGAGCGAGCAGGTGGAGCGCCGGCTCGTCGAGCTGCTGGGCCATCCCACCGAATCTCCTTACGGCAACCCGATTCCCGGTCTCGACCAGCTGGGCGACGTCCCCGCGGGTGGCTTCAGCAAGGGGGTCGTCGGTCTCGTCCGCCGCCTCAACGACGCGGGCGAGCCGATCACGGGCACCGTGCGACGGCTCGCCGAGCCCGCTCAGGTCGACCCCGAGCTGCTGCAGCAGCTCAAGGGCGCCGGCGTCCTGCCTGGAGCGACGGGCGACTACCGCTACAACGAGGGCTACGTCCTGGTGGAGATGCACGGCAGCGACGAAGGTCTCGAGCTGCCCATCGAGGTCGCGTCGCACATCTTCCTCGTCGACGATCGCGTCTGATCGAGTCGCATCCGGCGAGGCGAGCGGATGCCGCGCGCCGCGTTCCGCGCATGCACAGGCGACTGCCAGTCGGGCGAACGTGACATATTCGTTACCTTCCGGTAGCCTCGAAAAGTCCACTAGGCGAGAAGCCCGCCAACGGATCCCGCGCGAATCGCCTCATCGACTCGTCGTTCGCGTGGTGAAGCCCGCATATCGTGCCCGAACACTGAATGCCGACGAGACAGCGCCACGGCGCAGAGGCGCCGGAGGACCTATTGGCTGAAGCGATCGATTCGCCCGCGAACGATGAAGAGAGCGCCGCGACGAGTCTGACCCGTCGTTCGCGTGCGCGTTCCAGCGTCGCGCGACCCGCGAAAGCGGTGCGCCCCGCGTCTCGTCGCCCGGCGGCGAAGAAGTCCGGCCGTATCGCCAAGCCCATTCGCAGCCTTGCCATCCTGACGATGGTCGGCGGCCTCGTCGCCACGATCGCGATCCCGGCCTTCGGTGCAGCGAGCCCGCAGGACGAAGCCCTCACCGTCCAGCAGGTCGCAGCCGACAACGCCCAATCCCTCGTCGTGGCCTCCGATGCCAGCGCATCCGAACTGACGCGCGAGAGCTACTCGGCGACGACGCAGGAAGAGATCGACGAGAAGAAGGCGAAGGAGGCAGCCGCCGCCGCCGCCGCAGCGCGAGCACGTCAGCTGGCGACCGCCGCCGCTTCCTCTTCTTCTGCTTCGACCTTCTCGGGCGACATCACGCTGGTGTCGCCGGGTAGCGGCGAAGTCCGCTGGCCGCTCCTCAGCTTCATCCAGGGACGCGGACTGTGGGACTCGGGCTACCACCAGGGTCAGGACATGCTGGCTCCCGCCGGAACGCCCATCTACGCCGCAGCAGCCGGGGTCGTCAGGGTCTCGCAGGAGAGCTTCGGCGGGTACGGCGTCTGCGTCACCATCGACCACGTCATCGGCGGCCAGCAGGTCTCCACCCTCTACGGTCACATGACCTACGGCACGCGGCTGGTCCAGTCCGGACAGACGGTGGCCGCCGGCCAGATGATCGGCCAGGTCGGAAGCACCGGCAGCTCGACTGCCAACCACCTGCACTTCGAGGTCCACATCAACGGCTCGGTCGTCGACCCGCTGGCGTGGCTCAACGCCAACGCCGGATAGTTCCCGACACGCCACCGCCTGTTCACAGTCGCGTGTGACCCTCGCGTCTTCGGCGTACGTTAGCCTGAAAGCCGACGCTGAGAGAAGCGAAGGGGAGCCGATGGGCAGCACACCACGCATCCGAACCATGGATGCGCTTGGACGTCTTGTCCTTCGGCATCACACGAGTGGATGCTGCGGCATTGCCGTGGCGTCAAGGCGCTGTCTGTGAGACAGCGCCTTTTTTCATGCCCCTGAGTCCATTTCATCGTCTGGTAGTTCGAATCACCGGGAAGCCGTCCCGGCCGTTCGAGAGGATGAGGAATGCGCACTCTGGTGCTGAATGCGGGCTATGAGCCGCTCGCCGTCGTGTCGTTCAAACGGGCTCTCGTGCTCGTCATGAACGAGAAGGCCGTCATCGTGGAACACACGGACGGCGATCCGGTCTGGGGGACGAGGCGCGCGTACGACCGCCCTGCGGTCATCATCCTGACCAGGTATGTGCGGGTGCCCGGTGGCCGGCACATCCCCGTCACCAGGCGTGGAGTGCTGCGTCGAGACGCTCACCGCTGCGCCTACTGCGACAAGTCCGCGTCGACGATCGATCACGTTCTGCCGCGCTCACGCGGCGGCGCGGACTCGTGGGAGAACCTCGTCGCATGCTGTCTGCGCTGCAACAACGTCAAGGGCGACCGGACCCCCCAGGAGATGAACTGGGACCTGCGGATCACGCCGCGCCCGCCGCGAGGCGTGCAGTGGACCGTTCGCGGAACCGATCGCACCGATCCGCGCTGGGAGCCATATCTCGCCCTCGCCGCGTAGCGGTTCACAACGCCTCGGTCGTTGAGCGAGCGAAGCGAGACGAAACGCCTGTGGTTCTCGACGTCCCCACCCCGTGATGGGATGGGCTCATGACCCGAGCCCTCATCGTGATCGACATGCAGCGAGCCTTCGACGACCTCGACTTCTGGGGCGCGACGACGAACCCCGACTGCGAGGCCAACGTCGCAGGGCTTGCGGCGACGTGGGCCTCGGCGGGTGAGCCGATCGTCGTGGTGCGTCACGACTCCGTTTCGGCGGGATCCCCGCTGCACCCGAGCAATCCGGGCAATGCGCTCGTCGATCCGGTCGCGGCGATCGACCCAGCGCTGTTCGTGACGAAGAACGTGAACTCCGCGTTCTACGGCGACCCCGATCTGCACGCATGGCTCACGGAACGGGCCATCGGCGAACTGGTGCTGTGCGGCATCCAGACCAATATGTGCGTCGAGACGACGGCGCGGATGGCAGGCAACCTCGGTTACGAGGTCACGGTGGTGCTCGATGCGACGCGCACGTTCGATCTGCAGGCGGATGTCGCGGGCCTCGGCATCGTCACGCGCACGGCGGCCGAGCTCATGGCGACGACCGCGCTCGATCTGCAGGCGGGTGGATTCGCCCGCATCGCGACCACCGCTGAGCTGACCGATGCGTGATCACACGCTGGTGAACTCTCGAACATAAGTGTCGGAAGTCTGAGGTAACCTCATCTCCTGCGGTTGACGTGCTAGAACATCTGTTCTAGTCTGTGGAAATGAGGGCGAGCGTGCAACTCACGACATCGCACGCACCAGAGCCGCTCGAGGAACCTGAGCAGTCCGAAGAGATATTGCGGCTGCGAACTCAGCTCGAGCGGGTGCAGGGGCGAAGGCTCGACGCGCCGGTGCTGCCGGTGCATCCTGCGCTGGCCTCGCTGCTTCCAGGTGGGGGATTGCGCCCGGGGGCGGCGTATTCGCTGCCGCGTTCGACCTCGCTGCTGCTCGCCCTCCTCGGCCATCCGTCGCAGTCCGGAGCCTGGTGCGGGGTGGTGGGCATGCCCCGGCTCGGTGCCGAAGCGGCAGAGGGGATGGGGGTCGATCTCTCGCGGCTCGTCCTGATCCCCGATCCCGGTCCCCGGTGGCTCGCGGTCACCGCCACCGTCTCCGAGGTGCTGCCGGTGGTCGCCGTGCGGCCACCCGGTCGCGCTCCGGATGCCGAGGTGTCACGGCTCGCCGCCCGATTGCGCGATCGGGGAGCGGTGCTGCTCGTGCAAGGACCATGGCCCCAGGCTGAGGCGGTGCTCGAGGCCCGAGACCCGGTGTGGACGGGTGTCGGGCACGGTCATGGCTATCTCGACGGGCGTGCGATCACGGTCACATCGTCGAGCCGCCGCTGGCCACGGCCCCGGCAGGAGCGACTGCTGCTTCCGGATGCCGCCGGCGGAGTCGCGGTCGCACCGGCGATCGGCGCAGTCTCGGCGATCGGCACTGTTTCGCGGACGTCGGCGACAGCGCCCGGGCGATTCGCGCAGCCGCGGTTCGAGCCGGTCGCCGCGAGGGCGGTGAGTTGAGATGGCTGTCGAGTCTCCGGCGCGCAGCCTGGTGCTGTGGTTCCCCGACTGGCCGGTCACCGCGCTCACCCGCGATGGTGCGACCCCGTTCGATGCCGAGCTGCCTGTCGCCGTGATGGAGCACAACCTCGTCACGGCCTGCTCAGCGTCCGCTCGCGCCGAGGGCGTTCGCAGAGGGCAGCGCCGACGCGATGCGCAGGCGCGCTGCCCGGGCCTGAAGGTCATCACTGCCGATGCCGCGCGTGATCACCGTGCGTTCGCGCCGGTCGTGACGCGGATCGAGGAGCGCGCCCCGGGCGTGCAGGTGGTGAGACCGGGGCTGTGCGCCCTGCGGGCGCGTGGTCCGTCACGGTACTACGGCGGAGAGGCCGAGGCGGCGCGCGTCCTGCTCGGAGTGCTTCGCGAGTCCGGGCTCGACGGGGTGCGGGCGGGGGTCGCCGACGGCCCCTTCACCGCCGAACAGGCGGCGAAGGCAGCCACCACCGCAGGTGACCCGGTCTTCGTCGTGCCCGCCGGCGGGGCGGCGGGCTTCCTCGCTCCGCTGTCCGTCGCGGTGCTCGAGGTCTCGTCGCTCGGCACCGGCTCGGCGCTCGCTCCCGGTGTCGCCCCGGCAGATCTGGTGGGACTGCTCGCTCGGCTCGGGGTCCATACGCTCGGAGAGTTCGCCGCAATGGCACCCGACCGAGTGAGAGAGCGATTCGGCGAGCGCGGCATCCGCCTGCACGACTTCGCGTCCGGATGCGATTCGCGACCCGTCGAGCCGCGTACGCCTCCTCCCGAGCTCCATCGCGAGGTCGCGTTCGAGCCGCCGCTCGAACTCGCCGACCAGGTCGCGTTCGGCATGCGGATGGCGGCAGATGCATTCATCGCCGGACTCGGCGCCGTCGACCTGGTGTGCACCGAGCTGCGGGTCGAGTTGCTCGGCGACCGGGGCGAGCGCAGCGAGCGGGTATGGCTGCATCCCGGCTCGTTCGACGCCTCGGCCGTGGTCGACCGGGTGCGGTGGCAGCTCGCTGAGGAAGTGGGCGAGCGTCAGCAAGCCGGGGGTTTGGGGCGGAGCCCCATTGGCGCGCGTCAGCAAGCCGGGGGTTTGGGGCGGAGCCCCATTGAGGAGGACCCGCTCCGCAGCGGGGTCGCGGTGGTGCGGATCTCTCCCGAGGCGGTGGATGCGGCATCCCACCATGCTCCGGCGATCTTCGGAGGCGGTCCCGAAGAGCGCGTGCATCACGCCCTCTCGCGCGTGCAGGCGATGCTCGGACACCGTGGCGTCGTCACGCCGGCGATCGGGGGTGGGCGGTGGCTCATCGAACGCCAGGTGCTCGTGCCATGGGGTGATCGGGATGCGCGCGATCGGGATGCCCGCGGCCGGGGCGGACTCGCGGCGCAGCGTGCACGGCCATGGCCGGGGAGTCTGCCCGAGCCGCTGCCGGCAACCGTGTTCGCCGAGCCGATCCCCGTCGAGGTGACGGCGCTCGGAGGCGAGCTCGTCGACGTCGACGAGCGGGGGAACGTGTCGGCGGTGCCGGCGATGCTCGCCGAGGGCGGTCGCCGACGAACGATCGAGGCATGGACCGGCCCCTGGCCGATCGTCGAGCGGGGGTGGGACGCCGCGCGCGCACGTCGCGCGCATCGGTTCCAGGTCGTCGATGCCGACGGCAGCGCCTGGCTCCTGGTCTGCGAGGGCGATGCATGGACGGTCGAGGCGAGCTATGACTGAGGGCGTTCCGTCTCGGTCGCTTCGCTCCCCCGCTCAACGACCGAGCACCGACCCCCGGTCGTTGAGCGAGCGAAGCGAGACGAAACGCGCCGAACCTCCCAGGACGGTGGCTGGCTGATGGGCTTCGACAACCCCTCGGTGCCGTGGTCCGAGATCGAGCGGGTGCTGAGCGATCGCCGGCGGCCGGGCGGTCCACCCGCGGGTGCCGACGGCGGCGACAGTCCCGCGTGGTCGCGCAAGCGCGGACCCTATGTCGCGCCGAAGATCGATCGTCCGGCCGAGGTGATCCCCTATGCCGAACTGCACGCGCATTCGTCGTTCTCGTTCCTCGATGGCGCGTCCTCGCCCGAAGAGATGGCCGAAGAGGCCGAGCGGCTCGGCCTTCATGCGCTCGCGATCACCGATCACGACGGTTTCTACGGCATTGTGCGCTTCGCCGAAGCCTCCGAAACGCTGCAGCTGAAGACGGTCTTCGGTGCCGAGCTCTCGCTCGAGCTTCCCAAGCCGCAGAACGGCGAGCCCGACCCCACCGGTGCGCATCTGCTCGTGCTCGCCCGGGGCGAGGAGGGCTATCACCGGCTCGCCGGCGCCATCACGCACGCTCAGCTGCAAGGGGCCGAGAAGGGACGGCCGGTCTACCACCTCGACGAGCTCGCCGCGCAGGCGGACGGGCACTTCGCCGTCCTGACCGGATGCCGCAAGGGCGCGGTGCGCCGTGCACTCACTGCCGACGGGGCCGATGCCGCGGCGCTCGAGCTCGATCGGCTGGTGCGGCTGTTCGGCCAGGATGCCGTCCATGTCGAACTGATCGATCACGGCAATCCGCTCGACACGCGTGACAACGAAGTGCTCGCCGGGCTCGCCCGGGAACGCGGGCTGCCGCTCCTCGCGACGAACAACGTGCACTACGCGGTGCCGCAGCGGCAGCTGCTCGCCGCTGCGGTGGCGGCCGTGCGCGCGAACCGGGGGCTCGACGAGCTCGACGGATGGCTGCCGGCGCACGCGGGGGCACATCTGCGGTCGGGTGCTGAGATGGCGGAGCGGTTCGTGCGGCATCCGGATGCCGTTGCCCGCACCGTCGCGCTCGCCGATGAGCTCGCCTTTCCGCTGCGGCGTGCCAAGCCCGCGCTGCCGAAGCAGAAGGTGCCGGAGGGACATACTCCGATGTCGTGGCTGCGCCAGATCGTGTGGGAGGCCGTGCCGCGCAAGTACCCCGATCTCACCGAAGACAACCGCAAGCGCATCGAGAAGGAGCTCGGGGTCATCGAGCTCAAGGACTTCCCCGGCTACTTCTTGATCGTCTACGGCATCGTGCAGGAGGCGCGGCGGCGCGGCATCCTGTGTCAAGGTCGCGGCTCTGCCGCCAACAGCGCCATCTGCTATCTGCTGGACATCACGGCCGTCGATGCGATCGCGTACGACCTGCCGTTCGAGCGGTTCCTGTCTTCGTTGCGCGATGAGGAGCCCGACATCGACGTGGACTTCGACTCCGACCGCCGTGAGGAGATCATCCAATGGGTCTATGCGGAGTACGGGCGGGAGCGCGCCGCGCAGGTGGCGAACGTCATCCAGTACCGGCCGAAGAATGCCGTGCGCGACATGGCCAAGGCACTCGGACATTCGCCCGGGCAGCAGGACGCCTGGTCCAAGCAGGTGGAGCAGTGGGGAGCGACGCTGTCCACGGGACCGGAGCACGACATCCCCGACAAGGTCATCGAGTTCGCGTCCGAGCTGCTGAAGGCGCCGCGCCACCTCGGTATCCACTCAGGCGGGATGGTTCTCACCGACCGGCCAGTGGGAGAGGTCGTGCCCATCGAGCACGCGCGTATGGAGAACCGCACGGTGATCCAGTGGGACAAAGAGGATGCCGCATGGATGGGGCTCGTGAAGTTCGACCTGCTCGGACTAGGGATGCTCGCCGCCCTGCAGTACTGCTTCGACATGATCCGCGCTGCCACGGGGGAGGAGTGGGAGCTTGCGACCATCCCGAAGGAGGAGCAGGCGGTCTACGACATGCTGTGCCGTGCGGACTCGATCGGGGTGTTCCAGGTGGAGTCGCGTGCGCAAATGGGTCTCCTGCCGCGCCTGCAGCCGCGGCGGTTCTACGACCTCGTGATCGAGATCGCCCTCATCCGGCCCGGTCCGATCCAGGGTGGGGCGGTGCACCCGTTCGTGCGACGCAAGCTCGGCTACGAGCCGGTGACCTACGCGCATCCCAAGCTCGAGGCGGTGCTCGAGCGCACGCTCGGCATCCCCGTCTTCCAGGAGCAGCTCATGCAGATGGCGATGGCGGTGGGGGAGTGCTCTGGTGAGGATGCCGACCTGCTCCGTCGCGCGATGGGTTCGAAGCGCGGGGTCGAGCGGATCGAGTCGCTGCGCGAGAAGCTCTACGAAGGGATGGCCACGAACGGGCTGGTTGGCGAAGAAGCCGACGCGATCTATGCGAAGATCCAGGCGTTCGCGAACTTCGGGTTCGCGGAGTCGCACTCGCTGTCGTTCGGGCTGCTGGTCTACGCGAGCTCGTGGATCAAGCTGCACTATCCCGCCGCGTTCCTTGCGGGACTGCTGCGGGCGCAGCCGATGGGGTTCTACTCGCCCGCGTCGCTCGTGGCCGATGCGCGTCGCCACGGTGTCGAGGTGCGCCGTCCCGATCTGCACGCGTCAGGCGTCGAGGCGCTGCTCGAGCCGGTGACCCCGGTCGTTGAGCGCCGGCCGGTCCCTGAGCTCGTCGAAGGGTCCGGCGTGGTAGCGGACGCTTCGACAGGCTCAGCGACCGACGCGGAACCCCCGGTCGTTGAGCGAGGGAGCGCAGCGACCGAGCCGAAACGCGCCGAACCCGACCTGTTCGCTGAGCGCCGTCCTCCGGATCAGGAGAATCGACCAAGTAAGGACGTTCTCGGTGGAATCGATCCTGATTTGGTCGATTCTCCTGATTTCGTCGAAGGGCAGGCAGGGGGAGCAGGGGCGGCGGATGCGGGCGAGGCGACCAGGCAAGTGATGCCGCCCACCGGCCTCGACTCGTGCACGCACCGGGTGCAGCCGCCGGTGCCGCCGTTCGACCTGCACGCTCCGGACGTTTCCGCCGACCACCGACGGGACGGCAACCTTGCGGTGCGACTCGGCCTCGCAGGCGTCAAGGGGATCGGCACCGCGGTCGCGCAGCGCATCGTCGCCGCGCGCGATGCGAACGGGCCGTTCCGCGATCTCCGCGACCTTGTGCGGCGTACCGGGCTGACGGCCGCCCAGATCGAGGCGCTCGCGACATCCGGTGCGTTCGAGAGCATGGGACTCACGAGGCGCGAGGCGATCTGGCTCGCCGGCTCCGCCGCGCAGGATCGCGTCGAGTTCCTTCCCGATTCCCTCGTCTCGGTGCAGCCGCCCCTGTTCACCGACCCGACGAGCTACGAGGTGCTCGCCGCAGACCTGTGGGCGACCGGCATTTCGACCGACGACCATCCCATGACGCACTATCGCTCCGGGCTGGATGCGCGAGGGGTGCTCACCTCGCGCGAACTGCGTTCGCACGAGACGGGTCGACGCGTCGAGGTCGCCGGTCTTGTGACGCACCGCCAGCGGCCGGCCACGGCATCCGGCATCACGTTCCTGAATCTCGAGGACGAACATGGCCTCGTCAACGTGATCTGCTCGGTCGGGGTGTGGAACCACTACCGGCGGGTGGTCCGCGATTCTCCTGCTCTCATCGTGCGAGGGATGCTGGAGCGCTCGATCGAAGGAGTGACGAACCTGCTCGCCGATCGGTTCGAAGACCTGAGGGTCGGCGTGCAGCACCAATCCCGGGACTTCCGCTGACCGTCGCCGCTCAGGCGGAGTCCGCGGCGGGCGGCCTGTACATCTCTTGGACGGCAGCATCGATGTCGCCACCGCCGACCTCCACGGGCTCGAGGTACAGGCGCATCCGCTCCACCAACCCGTCACGCACGACCATGATCACCACTCCGCGCACCGCGAACGGCGCACCGTCTGTATGGTGGCCCGCCCAGTCCCACTCCGCCCACTCGGTGTCGCCGTCGACCGCGGACGAGAGCAGTTGCGCCGTGAAGTCGGGAATCCCCTCGAACACCGAGGTCCAGTTGGACAGCACTTGGGCGCTTCCGCCGAAGCCGCGACTCGGATGCGCGGGTTGGAAGCTCTCATAATCGTCGGCGAACAAGGACGCCATGCGCTGCGCATCATGACTGTTCATGGCATCCTGCAGCCGCTCGAGCAAGCCGGTCATGCCACAGAACGTAGTCCCCCACCATCCGAGGCGGAAGGTGGGCCCTCGCCCATACGCTGTGCACATGGCCCCGATGATGAAGGCAGTGGTGTACGACCGGTATGGACCCCCCGAGGTTCTGCGCGTCGTGAACCTTCCCGTGCCCGTGCCGGGGCCGCGGGACGTCCTCGTGAGGATCGTCGCGACGGGGCTGAACCTCAGCGACTGGGAGGCGTTGGTCGGCTCGCCGCTGTACTCGCGGTTCGGCGGGCTTCGACGACCACGGCGCAAAGTCCTCGGCTCGGACATCGCGGGCGTCGTGGCCGCCGTCGGCCCGGCCGTCACGCGCTTCGCCGTCGGCGACGAGGTCTACGGCGACAACCTGCAGCGCCTCGGTGGATTCGCGGAGTTCGCGATCGCCGCCGAGTCGGTGCTCGCACCGAAGCCTGCCGGACTCACCTTCGCCGAGGCATCGACGATTCCACAGGCCGGTGCGATCGCGGTGCATGGGACTTCGGGCGTGACACCCGGCATCCGTATGCTGATCAACGGCGGGGGCGGGGGCACCGGAGCCTTCGCCATACCGCTGGCGACGGCAGCGGGTGCGCACGTGACCGGTGTCGACAACGCCGGCAAGCTCGAGTTCATGCGCGCACTCGGCGCGGATGCGGTCATCGACTACCGCGCCGAGGACTTCACCGTCACCGGGCGGTACGACCTGATCCTCGACCTCGTCGCGCACCGTTCCGTGTTCGCCTACCGTCGTGCGCTCGCTCCGGGCGGGAGATACCTCGCGGTGGGAGGCGACGTAGGAACCCTGCTGCGGATCCTGACCGTCGGTGTGCTCGCCGCGCGCCTGTCGGGTCGACGGATGGGAGTCCTCGCCGTGCAGAGCGGACCGGCGAGATTCGGGCCTGTCGGCGAACGCTGCGCGGCCGGCGAGCTCGGCATCCACATCGATCGGACCTACCCGCTGCACCAGACCGCCGAGGCGTTGAAGCGCGTCGGCGAAGGCCGAGCGCTCGGCAAGGTCATCGTCGAACCCGGGGCCTGATCCATGAACGTCTTGGTGTTGTCTTGGAGACGTTCCGCTTCACTGGGCGACGAGCAGCAATCGAGGGGGGGCCGTGGATAGCTCGGCAGACGTGACCCGTGCCCGGCTCCTCTATGTCGAAGACGACGCGGAGATCGCCGAGATGACGATCGAGGTGCTCTCGGAGATCTACACCGTCGACCACGTCGCAGACGGCGACGTCGCCCTCACGCGCGCATTGAGCGGTCACTACGACCTGATGCTGGTCGATCGACGCCTCCCGGGGATGGATGGCGCTCGCCTCGTCGCGGCTGTCCGCACCGCACGCATCACCACGCCGATCCTGCTGCTGACCGCCCTCTCTTCGGTTGACGACCGCGTCGAGGGCCTGGATGCGGGTGCCAACGACTATCTTGTGAAGCCCTTCGATTTCGACGAACTCCTCGCCCGGCTGCGCGCGCTGCTGCGTGGCTACCGCGCTGACGGACAGCGTCGGTACCTCGGCGACCGGACGTTCACTCCCGCTTCATGGGCGCTCTACTCACCGACCGGACTGCGTGTCGGGCTCACGGCGACCGAGACCGCGCTGCTCGAGCTGCTGTCGGCGAGTCCGGAGCACGTCTTCTCTCGCGACGAGATCCTCGGGGCCGTCTTCGCGTCAGGCGACGCTCCGGGTTCCGTCGACACGTACGTGCACTACATCCGTCGCAAGTCGACGCCCGAGATCATCGAGACGATCCGCGGCCGCGGCTACCGGATCGGGGCTCCGACGTGAGCGCCCTCAACGATGAACGCCGTGTGCGGCAGACGTCGATGCGCGTGGGGCTGTGGGTGGGCGCGGCATCGACGCTGATCCTCGCCGCGGGGGTGGGCGTCCTCATCCTCGTCATCTTCGCCACCGCTCGACCCGAGCGCGGCGGCCCCGGCAGGGGACACGCCGATTTCGACGACGTGGTGGTCGACGTCGATCGCGTCGTGCCGTGGGTGATCGCACTCGGGGTGTTGGGCGTGGTCCTCCTCGCGTTGGTGGCATGGTTCGCGGCCCGTCGCTCGGTCCGGCCGCTCGCCGAAGCACTGCGGATGCAGCGAAACTTCGTGTCGGATGCCAGTCACGAGCTGCGCACCCCATTGACCGCACTCACCAGTCGCATCCAGATCCTGCAGCGCCGACACGACCGGGGCGAGCCGATCGACGAGACCATCGTCGACCTTCGCCGCAACGCCGCCGTGATGGATGATGTGCTCACCGACATGCTGCTTTCGGCAGAAGCAGACGCTGCGCAGACCGCCGATCCGACGGATGTCGCCGCCTGCGTCGCGGCTGCCGCGCAGTCGCTGCGGCCCATGGCCACAGAGCGGGATGTGGCCGTCGATGTCGAGGTCGACGGTCGACCCGCGGCGGCCATCCCGCGCGTCACCCTCACCCGGCTGTGCGTGGCGCTCCTCGACAACGCGATCGTGCATGCCCCATCCGGCACCACGGTCGGCCTCTCCGCGCGGGCGGTCGGCGGCTCGGTAGAGCTGCGCGTGGTCGATCGCGGAACCGGCATTCGGGCCGAGGATGTGGACCGGATCTTCGAACGCTTCGCGCGCGCCGACGAGACCGGCAACCGGCGCGGGTTCGGGTTGGGCCTGGCGCTGGTCCGCGAGGCGGTGACCCGTTACGGCGGCTCGGTCTCCATCGAGTCGACCTCTTCGGCAGGCACGACGTTCCTCGTCGTGCTGCCGTCAGCGTAGGGCGGCTCGAGCCTCCACCGACGCGGTCCGCGTGTTGATCTCGGTGCTTCCGAGCCACCGGCGGACGGTGCCGTCCGCCCCGATCACGACCCCGGTGCGGGTGCCCGCCCCGGCGATCCACGCCAGATCGTCGATCCCGGCAACGGCGGCAGTGGTGGCCCAGACGTCGGCCGCGGTGAGTCCGTCCGCGATGACCGTCGCGCTGAGCACGCTGCGCGCCGGGAGTCCCGTTCGCGGGTCGATGATGTGCTCGCCACGCTCCGCGGTGCCCGAGGTCGCCACGGCACCGTTCTTCACGTCGATCGTCGCGACGATGGTGCCCGGTCGTGCGGGGTCGGCGATGCCGACCCGCCAGCTCCAGTCCGCGGCATCCGAACTGAACAGCTGCAGGTCGCCGCCGGCGTTGATTCCGGCGGCGACGACATCCGCCCGGCTGACCAAGGGAGCCAGACGGCGGCGGGCGGCGGTTTCGACCGCCCATCCCTTGACGTATCCGGTCGGATCGAACCAGCCTCGCCAGTGGGCCGAGAAGCATCCCTCGGTGGCTCGCTCCCAATCGTCGCAGGCGGTGGCGACCTGCACCACGCGCGGGTCGAGCTCTGCCGCCGTGCGTTCTCCCCTCCGCAGCTGCGAGATGTCGGAATCGCCGCGGTAGGTCGAGAACACGCGGTCCACGTCACGCAGGTCGGCGAAGCAGTCCGCGACCGCGTCTGAGACGACGGGATCGCAATCGATCTCGGATGCTGCCGGACGGGTGAGGATGTGGATGCTGATGGTGGTGCCCATGATGTCTTGCACCCACACTCGGCGCCGAGGCTCGACCGAAGGACTCACGAGGTCGCCTGATCGATCGCGCTCTGCAGCGACTGCAGGTAGCCCTGGCTCGTGTACGTGGCGCCCGAGACCATGTCGATGTTCGCGCTTTGGGCGCTGATGGTCTCGGACACCAGCTGCGGCAGCGCCCGCTGGTTGATCTCCTGGTCGCGTCGGTTGCCGTTCGGATATTCGGGCACATCGACCGCCGTGATCGTGCCGCCGGATACTGTTATCGCCACCTGCACGGGTCCCCAGCGGGTGTCGACCGCCTGACCGGTGTACGAGCCATCGGTCAGGCCGGACGCCGCTGTCGAGGAGCCGCTGCTC
The DNA here is from genome assembly GCF_039530225.1 of Microbacterium pumilum. NCBI lineage: Bacteria > Bacillati > Actinomycetota > Actinomycetes > Micrococcales > Microbacteriaceae > Microbacterium > Microbacterium pumilum. The sequence goes on along the minus strand of NZ_BAAAOH010000001.1, from coordinate 3,673,195 downwards.
GAACCGCTCCCGCTCGAACCGCTGCCGATGCTCGATCCCGACGACGATGAGCCCGAAACGGACGCTGGATCCACCGCGACCGACTCGGTGACCGAATCGCCGCGTGAGGTGCGGTAGCTGAAGAGCAGCACGAGACCGCTGATCGTCGCGAGCACCGCGTAGATGATCTTCTTCATGATGGCTCCGAAAAGGTCGGGATGGGGTGGGTCAGACGGTGAAGGCCTCGCTGTGGATGCGGTCCGCGGCGACTCCCGCGGCCCGCAGATCCTTGCGCACGGCGTCCATCCACGGGATCGGCCCGCACAGATACACGTCGTGCTGGTCGAGGTCGGGGGACAGGAACCGGATGAGGTCGGCTCCGTCCCACGTCGAGTGGGTGGCGGGTATCCAGCTCGCGCCGACACGGGACCGCGCGCCGTTCAGGGTGAAGTGGCGCACGCCCCTGGTCGCAACCAGTCGCGCGATCGCGTCGAGCCGCAGCGCGTCGCCATCCGCATGATCACGCGTGACCAGCGTCGCCCCGCCCGGGGCGTAGGACTCCGACTCGAGCAATGCGACAAGGGGCGCGACCCCCGCGCCCGCACCGAGCATCAGCACCTTGGGGCTCTGCCGGGTCTCGCCGGTCATGTGTCCGAAGGGTCCCTCGAAGACGACGCGCGTTCCGGGCTTCAATGTCGTCAGCCGCTGGGTGCCGTCACCGACGACCCGCGCGGAGATCACCAGTTCGTCGCCGTGCGGCGCGCCGGCGAGCGAGAACGGGTGGCCGCGCATCCAGCCGCCTCCATCCAGGAACCGCCACACGAAGAACTGACCCGGCTGGGCGCCGAGCGCGTGCAGCCTGCGTCCACGCATGCGCACCGCGACTCCGCGCAGCCCGTCTCGCTCGACGGCTGTCACCCGCAACCCGTGACGCCACGAGCGCCACACCGGCCGTCCGACGCGGAAGACGAGGACGGATGCCGCGACCGCCGCCCACAGTCCCCACCAGTAGGCGGTGGCGAGCGCGGAAGCGGTGAAGTCCGCACCCGTCCACAGCATGTGGGGGATCGCGAGGCCGACGCCCAGATAGCCGTAGAGATGCAGGAGGTGCCACGACTCGTACCGCAGTGCGCGCCGCGCGCGGCGGATCGAGGTGATCACGACGAGCACCAGCAGCGCCGTGCCTGCGGTGGCCAGCAGCATCCCCGGGTAGTCCCAGACGAACTCCCACAGCTGCACGAAAGGGTTCACGCCGGCTTGAGCCGCGTAGCCGAATACCTGCAGCACGATATGGCTGATCAAAAGCCAGAACGACCAGAATCCCACCAGCCGGTGCATGCGGGTGATGCCGTCGCGCCCGAATCCTCGCTCGAAGATCGGCACACGGGCCATCAGCAGCACTTGATAGAGAAGGAGGTTCGCCGATATGAGCCCGGCGAGTCTTCCCAGGCTGTTGAGCGTCTCGGCGTCGAAGGCGAAGAGCGCCGAGACACCCCCGCCCTGCACCCAGAGCGCGGTCACGATCAGACTCGTGAGCCAGATGATCGTCGTCGCGGCGAGGGTCCACGCGGAGCGCGGCGCCCGTCGCGCAGACGGGCGAGTGTGAACGGCCGTCGGCGAGGTTGACGGCGCGAGCACACCGGAGACGGCGGGCGGGCGCGCGGTGACTGTCATGTCTCGATATTCGGGTCACGCCTTTGAGACAGCGCCAAGAAACGATCCCTCACGGCAGGCTCATAGGGAATTCACCACATCGCCCACGCCGAGCCGACGCGGCGCACCGACTCGGCCTCAGGCGCCGTCGATCATCCCAGCCGTCCGATTCCCGAGCCGATCACGAAGACGCCGACCAGGAGCAGGATGATGCTCGTCATGGCCGCATCGTTGCGTGTCAGCCAGCTGCGCATGCTCGTCAGCCGCGGCACCATCCGGTCAGGGGCGACCATCGTCGCGACGATCGGCGTCACGACGGTCGATGCTCCGATGATCGTGTAGATCAAGATCGCGACCACAGCATCCGTTGGCGATTGGGAATCCGCCCGCACCGTCAAACCCGCCGCAATCGCCAGCAGCAGAGCCTTGGGCCGTATGTTCAGAATGAGTGCCACACCGAACGCCTGCCAGGGACGGAGCGACTTCTCCGAGCTCAGCCACTTCGGGACAGCAGGGGTCTCTGCCCGACGAGAGCGGAGCCACGACACGACCGCAAGCACGATCATCGCCAGGCCCACGATGATCTCGACGATGCCGATCGCGGTGTCGGGCCTGCGAGGCGAGCGTGCCGTCGGTATCAGCTCCGCGACGAGCGTGCACACCGAGACGACCAGGATGAGCCCGATCACCCAGCCGATCATGAACAGCGGCGCGGAGCGGGCCCGGTTCGGCGACAGCAGGATCAGGATCGTGACCATTATCGGCACCGAGCTGATCGCAACCGCCAGTGCGATCGGAAGGATGTGGCCGATAGCCTCCACGCGTCGCTCCACTCCCACCGTCGATGACGCTCGACCGAGCCCCAAGCGACGCTGCGAGGCGACGCCACTGGTTGTGCTGCCAAGTCTGCCCGATCCACCGTCCCCTGGGGAGCAGGCTGCAGGCGACAACTCGTAACGCAACGGAGATTTGCGGGATACCTGTGGTGGACGCGGTCTCGCTAGCCTGAAGGCGTAGGTCGCGCCCTGATGCGGGGAGCGACCTATTTTCATTTGGCAAGGGGGAATCTTGATCTGGCAAGGGGGAATCATGACCGAATGCACGTCCTGCGGTCGCGAGTACCCCTCCACACTGGAGGCGGCGCTCTGCGGCGACATCGATGCCTACGAATTCGAAGACCGGCGAAACGGCTCGATCTACAGATCGATCGACTGAACCGACCTCTCGATGCCCCTCCTCGCCCACCGGCGGGGAGGGGCATCTCGTTTGGAGCGTCACATCCAGACACAGTCGTCGCGCGTGCTTTTCGGCGGCGTACCGTCGGCTCATACCCGCGTGGAAAGGATCGACGATGTCCGTACTCGATGAGGTTCTGTCAGCGAACGAGGCCTACGCGGCATCCTTCGACAAAGGCGGGTTGGCGCTCCCGCCGGCCAGAGGTTTCGCGATCCTGACCTGCATGGACGCCCGGCTCGACCCGGCGAAGTATGCGGGACTCAGCGAGGGCGACGCCCACGTGATCCGCAATGCGGGCGGGCGGGCATCGGATGACGCCATCCGGTCACTCGTGATCTCGTACAAGCTGCTGGGCACGAGCGAATGGTTCGTCATCCACCACACCGACTGCGGCATGGAGTTCTTCACCGACGAGGTGATCACGGGTCTTCTGGCGAACAGCCTCGAGACGGCGGCGCTGGGCGATGACGGGTTCTACGACGTCGGCACCGGACCGGGGTCCGACCACGGGCAGCACATCGACTGGCTCACGATCTCGGACCAGACGCAGGCGGTGGTCGACGACGTCGTGCGGATCAAGGAGCACCCGCTCGTTCCCCCCAGGATCCCGGTGCACGGATTCCTCTACGATGTGCGTACCGGCCGGCTGATCGAGGTCCCGGTGCCCTCGGACGAATCCGCCGCCTGATCAGCCCAGCTTTCGCGCGGCCTTCCGCGCGCGCTTCTCGACACGGGCGCGCAGCTTGCGGACCTCGGGGTCGTTCCATACCGCGGAGGCTGTGCCGGAGATCTGCTTGTAGCGAGCCCTGCCTGCCTTGGAGCCGGCGACGTACGCGGCAGCGCCGACAGCCGTGACCAGGACGATGATCATGAGCTTCTTCATAGAGCTTCTCCATTCAGGGCGTTGTGCGGGAAGGTCTCAGTAAGACACGTCTCGCCCAGCGGCCAGGGGGGATTGACAGCCCGGCACGCGCGGCATACCGGGGCGGATGCCCCGCGGCCCAGGGCCACGGGGCATCCGTGCGTGCGCTGCAGGTCAGCCGCAGTGGCTGCCGTTGCTGATCTTCGCGTCGACGTCGATGTACCGCGGGCGGTAGTTGTCGACATCCACGTACAGATCGTTCGTGTCGAAGCTGTTCACGTTGTACGTGACCAGCAGCGTGTGGCCGTTGCCGAGCTCGGGGTGGGCCTTCGCGTTGTAAGTGAAGATGTTGCCGCTCGTCTCGGGCGTCGCGTAGAGGACCGTTTTGCCGGTGAACGGTCCCTCGAGGTTCTTGCTGCGGTACATCACGACCTTCGAGCTCAGCAGCTCGGTCGCGTCTCCCGTGACGAGCGTGTAGCGGCCCTGGAACTTGCTCACGCTGAACTCGTTCGACACCCCTTCGAGGATCCGCTTCGTGGCAGAAGGATCGGTCGACCAGCCCGCGTCACCGAGGTACTCCCAGGTGCCGTGCGCGAGATCACCGCCCTGTACCCGCGCAAGGTGCGCGAACTTCTGGGCGCCGAGGTCCTCCACGCCGTACACGTAGGTGTAGTGATGATCCTCGTAGATGGCCGACCCCCAGTTGATGCCGTTCGTGGCGACGGGGTCGACGGAGAGCAGCTCGAGGGTCGAAGCGTCGAAGGTCGCAACGGCGTTGCCCTTGAACGCGAAGTCCCACATGGTGTCGCCCGTCTTGATGAACTCGACCAGCATCACCTGCAGCTCGTCGCCGTGAACGGTGGCGTCGCCGAACCAGTACCAGTCCTTGGCCTCATCGCCGCCCGCGACCTTGACCAGCGATTCCGGAGCCTGAGCCGTGCCGCCCGTATATGTCGTGATCACGCCGTCGTCGTCGACGTTGATCGAGTTGTGGATGAACAGCGAGTCGAGCGGGCGCCCGTGGGTCTCGTTCACCTCGCCGAGGAAGGTGTCGGAGTAGATCCACGCGATCCGCCCGTCGGGCAATTCGACGCTGTACGCCGAGTCGGCTCCCGTCCACTGGCCGGCCGTGTCACCGTAATCGCCGAAGCGATCGGTCAGCTCGGCGTCGACTTCGGCCGAGATGGCTGCACACGTCTTCGCCGCCGCAGCAGTTGGCGGCGCTGCCGCGGAATCCGGTGCCGCTGCCGCGGACAGCGGGATGGATGACGCGACAAGCGCGAGTGCGCCCACCGCGGAGGCGAGGGCGATCCGTCCGGATCGGGCTGGAGTTCGCTGAGGCATGCTGGTCGTGCTCCTCCCCGGCAACATCGCCGGTAAGGGAACGAGTGCGGTCGGCACCCGTTCCTGTTAACGTTATCAAGGACGGGAGCGTAGCAGTGGTCACGACCATTGCCAACCCCGGTCCCGCGTTCGGTACGGCATGACGCCCGTGCTGCGGTATACCGTGAGTTCGCCGACGATGCGAGAGGAACCCACATGGCCGGTGTCAGCCATCCCGGCAAGCAGCCGACCGTGAAAGAGGTCGCCCAGCACGCCGGCGTGAGCCCGATGACGGTGTCGCGGACCCTCGCCGGTGGCGCGAACGTGCGGCCCGACCTTCAGGAGCGGGTGCTGGCTGCGGTTCGCGAGCTCGGTTACCACCGCAATGAGAACGCGCGGAGTCTCCGGCCGGGCCAGGCGAGCGGGCTGATCGGCGTCGCCATCACGAACCTCGGCAATCCGTACTACGGCAACTTCGCGCTGGGTGTCGAGGAGGCTGTGGCCGAGACGGGCCGACGCATCGTCCTCGGCAACACCGGTGGCGATCCGGCACGCGAGCGCCAGCTCGTCGCGGATTTCATGGGCCGTCAGGTCGAGGGTCTGGTGCTCGTCCCCTCCGGTGGCCCCTCCGATCACCTGCGACCGGAGCGCCTCGGCGATGTGCCGCTCGTCCTGGCATCCCGCCGCATCTACGGGCTCGACGTGGATGTCGTACTGCTCGACGACGTCGGAGGCGCCTACCGCGGCACGCGTGCCCTGCTGGATGCCGGGCACACGCGGATCGGCTACCTGGGCAATGTCAGCTCGGCGTTCACGGGCGCGCGACGGTACGAGGGGTACATGCGGGCGCTGGACGAGCGCGGCATCGAGGTCGACCCGGACCTCGTGTTCCGTGAGCACCACGACTCGGGCTCGGCGAGCGATGCCACGCGGCGGCTTCTCGATCTCGAGCGGCCGCCGACCGCGATCTTCAGCGCGAACAACCGGAACAGCGTGGGCGCGCTGCACGAGATCGGCCGCCGCCTGCGCGGTGGTGCGAGCGCGGCGGAGCTGCCCGCGCTCGTCAGCTTCGACGACTTCGAGCTCGCTGAGCTCATGCCCGTGCCCGTCACGGTGGTCGACCACGATCCGCGTGAGCTCGGTCGCGAGGCGGCACGGCTGCTCCTGTCGCGGCTCAGAATCGGCGATCGCACTCAGGTGCCCGCGCGAGTCGTCGAGATGCCGGTGCGTCTGGCGCCCCCGCCGTCGGATTGATCGCCGAACACGATTTGCGTCATCCTCGCCATCGCAGGTAAGGTAACGTTACCAACTGCTAGACCACAAAGACGAGGAGGACGAGGGTGCGCACTGTCGCGATCGACCTCGGCGGCACTGCCGTCAAGCTCGGCGTGTTCGAGTCCGGCCGCCTCGTCACACACGACGAGTTCGCCACCGTTGAGGGCCAGATCGGTCTCGACGAGGTCGCGCAGCGCGTGGAGTCGCTCCTCGACGGCGAGCGTGCCGGCGCGATCGGGATCGCGGTGCCCGGGGTGGTCGACCCGCAGGGCTCGAGCCTGCTGGCCGCACACGGCAAGTATGCCGAGCTGCACGACCTCGACCTGTCGGCCTGGTCCGCCTCCCGCTTCGGCTGCCCGGCCGTCGTCGAGAACGACGCTCGCGCGGCCCTCATCGGCGAGATCACGGACGGTGTCGCACGCGGATCGCGGGATGCGCTGCTGATCGTCCTCGGCACCGGCATCGGCACCGCGGCCATCGTGGACGGCCGGATCATCCGCGGCCGGCGAGGCCACGGTGCGATCCTCGGCGGACACATCACGCTCGACCTCGACGGACCGCGGTGCCCATGCGGCAATATCGGCTGCGCCGAGGCGCTCGCGAGCACATGGGCACTGGCGGCGGATGCGGCATCCGGTCGCCTCACCCTCGGGCGTGAACTCGCCTCGAGACTCGCCGATCCGGGGACCATCGGCATCCGCGATCTCGTCGAGACGCGCCATGAAGCCGAGTCGGCAGCCATTCTGGACCGCTACCTTCGCACCTGGTCCGCGGTCATCGTGACCCAGTGCCACGCTTTCGACCCCGACGTCGTGATCGTCACGGGGGGTGTGATGCGTTCGGCCGACGTGATCCTTCCCGCACTCGAAGCCCGCGTGCACGCCGACCTGTGGTCCTCGTCGTTCCGCCCACCACTCGTCACTCCTGACGACCCCGCCACCTCGGTCCTTCGCGGACTCGCAGCACTCGCCGACGACCTCGACAGCAAAGGACGGCCATGACGACCGTTGACCCGCCCGGCATTCCGCTCGAGGATTACATGCTCGACGACCGCAGCAGCTACGTGAAGCTGCCCACCGTTGCGCTGCCCGCCGGCAGCGAGGTGCTCGTCGGCGACGCCGCGTGGACCACTGCGATGCAGATCGCCGGTACCGCGACCGACCACCCGCTCATCGCCGTCGACGTGTACCCCGGCGGAGACGTCGCGGCGATCGCCGCCCGCATCCACGAGGTGCTGCCCGACGCCGACGTCATCAACGTCGAGGATGCCGCCGCTGCCGACATCGAGGTGATCGATGCCCTCATCGGGCGCAACCTCACCGACGACCGCGTGTTCGGCGTCATGAGTCACTTCACCCTCGACGAGTTCTACGACGCCGACCGTCTCGCCGATCTGCAGCTGAGGGTTTCGGAGCGCACTCGGCCGACCGTGCTCGTCGGCTGGGGCGCGGATCTCGCGGCGAGTCGCGAAGCGGACGCCCTCGTGCTCGTGGATCTCGCGCGCTGGGAGATCCAGCAGCGCCTGCGCGCCGGAACCCCGAACTGGCGTGCGAGCAACGGCGACGAAGATGTCCTGCGCAAGTACAAGCGCGGGTTCTTCGTGGAGTGGCGCACGGCGGATCGGCACAAGCGGACCCTCTTCGACCGGATCGATCTGCTCGTCGACGGCAATGCGTCTCTCGACGACGCAGGTGCGGTGCGCGGCGCGGATTTCCGTGCAGCACTCTCCAACGCGACAGCGTCGCCATTCCGCGTCGTGCCCTTCTTCGACCCCGGCGTCTGGGGCGGGCAGTGGATGAAGAGCCAGCTCGACCTCGACCCCACGGTCCACAACTACGCGTGGTGCTTCGACTGCGTGCCCGAGGAGAACTCGCTGCTGCTCGAGGCAGGCGGCCGGGTCGTCGAGATCCCGGCGATGGACCTCGTCCTCAGCAGGCCGCGCGAGCTCCTCGGCGAGCGCACGTTCGCGCGTTTCGGGGCAGAGTTCCCGATCCGCTTCGACTTCCTCGACACGATGGGCGGTGGCAACCTGTCGCTGCAGGTGCATCCGCTCACGGAGTACATCCGCGACGCGTTCGGCATGGCCTACACGCAGGACGAGAGCTACTACATGCTCGACGCGGACGATGATGCCGTCGTGTACCTCGGAGTCAAGACGGATGTCGATCCGGCAGCGATGCTCGCAGATCTACGTGCCGCGACCGACGGTGATCATCCCTTCGATGCCGAGAAGTACGTGAACGTCTTCCCGGCGCGCAAGCACGATCACTTCGCCATCCCCGCGGGCACCGTGCACTGCTCCGGTGCGAACTCGATGGTGCTCGAGATCTCGGCGACGCCCTACATCTTCACTTTCAAGCTCTGGGACTGGGGCCGTGTCGGTCTCGACGGAGTCCCGCGCCCGGTGCACATCGACCACGGCGCGCAGAACATCCAGTGGGATCGCGACACCGAGTGGGTCGAGCGCAATCTGGTCGGCCAGGTCGAAGAGTTGCGCCGCGAGCCCGGACTGGTCGAGGAGCGCACCGGCTTGCACGAGCTCGAGTTCATCGAGGTCCGCCGGCACTGGTTCGAGCAGGAGGCAGCCCACGACACGGAGGGCACCGTCAATGTGCTCAATCTGGTCGAGGGCGACGAGGTCGAGGTCGTCAGCCCCACCGACGCGTTCCCGCCGTACACGATCCACTACGCAGAGACCTTCATCGTCCCTGCGGCAGTCGGTCCCTACGTCATCCGCCGTTCACCGAACTCCCGGAGCGAAAGCTTCGGGACCGTGAAGGCGTACGTCCGCGGAACGCGCACCAGCGACAGCTGACGCGGGCCGCCTCAAGACCACAACTGAACATCGAAAGAACACAGCAACGCGGCACCCGCCGCATCCGATCGCAACGCCCTTGCATCGACTCGCGAGAGTTGATACCTTTGCGGGGCGGTTGGTAACGATACCAAAACAAGGACAAGGGAGTTCCAGTGAAGTCACGACGCATGGTCGGAGCCGGCATCGCCGCGCTCGCGACTGCCACGCTGCTGCTGGCCGGCTGCTCGGGCGGCGGCGGCAACGAAGGCGGTGACGCCGGTGCAACGACCGGCACGCTCGATTTCTACACCGACAAGGCGGCATGGGAGCCGGACTTCGACGAGCTGAACGCCACGAGCGCGGAGGCCGTCGACATCACCCTGAACACGACCGGCTACTCGGATGCCGCGCAGTACGACGCGTTCATCAAGCAGTCGTTCCGCACCCAGAAGAGCCCGGGCCTGTTCACCTGGCACACGGGTGACTCGCTGAAGCAGCTCGTCGACGAGAACCTTGTCGCCGAGACCACGGACCTCTGGACGAAGGCCATCGACGAGGGCTGGGCGACCGAGGACCTTCGCGATGAGTACACGTTCGACGGCAAGCAGTACTGCGTGCCCATGAACATCGCGTACTGGGTCATGTACTACAACAAGAACATCTTCGAGGAGCAGGGCATCGAAGAGCCCACCACGTGGGAGGAGCTCGACGCTGCTGCGACCAAGCTCAAGGCCGCCGGCATCACGCCGTATTACCAGACCAGCATCCTGTTCACCTTCCAGTGGTTCCAGCAGCTCGTCGCGGGCACGGATCCCGAGCTGTACAAGGGTCTGTCGACCGGCGACGTGAAGTACACCGACCCCGAGATCGTCGACATCATGAACATCTGGCTCGACGAGCAGGAGAAGGGCTGGTTCAGCGACGCCGGCAGCACGGTCGACCCCGCGGTGGGGCTCAAGCAGGGCGACTTCGCCATGATCAACTTCGGCTCGTTCTTCAACGGCTCGCTGGATGGCGCCGGCATGGTCTCGGGCGAGGACTACGACATGTTCGTGATCCCGGCCGTGAACGCCGACCTCGGCACGACCCCGGTCGCGGTCGAGTCCGGCCCGATCTGCGTCGCCGAGAACTCGAAGCAGAAGGACCTCGGCATGGCGTACTCCGAATGGTGGATGTCGCCCGACGCGCAGACCGCATGGAACGCCGCTCGCGGCGACGTCGCCTTCAACCCCAAGGCCACGGTCAACGATCCGATGCTCTCCGACCTCGGCACCACGGTCGCCGATGGCAGCCACACCCTGTTCACGCGCTACTTCGAGGCGACGCCCACGCCGATCCTCACCGTCGCGCTCGAGCAGTTCGGTGCCTTCAACGCCAACCCCGGCGACCCGATGCCGTTCCTCGAGGCCATTCAGGCCGAAGCGGACAAGTACTGGGCCGACCAGGAGTAATCCGGATGGCTGTCGCTCAGACGCCCGCAGCGGAGCGGGTGGCCGGAGGTCCCACTGGGACCCCCGGCCGCCCCGCCCGCCGGCGGCGGAGAACGCCATATCAAGGTTCCGCCCGGGGCTTCGTAGCCCCGGGCGTGTTCCTGGTAGCCGTCCTCCTCTACCTTCCGCTGCTGTGGACCACGTTCCTCAGCTTCACCGAGTACAACGGCCTCGGCGACCCCGACTGGGTCGGCATCGACAACTACGTCGAGATGTTCACCGATCCGGCGTTCGTCGGCTCGCTGATGAACACCCTGCTGTGGGTGGCCGGCACTCTGCTGATCCCGGTCGGCGTCGGCCTCGCGCTGGCGCTGCTCACCTGGAACCTGCCCGGTGGCATCTGGCTGCGACTGCCGTTCCTCATCCCGTACGCGATCTCGGGGATCGGCGTCGGCGTCATCTGGTCGTTCATCCTCTCCGCCAACGGAGCGCTCGACCAGGCGCTCGCGGTGTTCGGCGTCACCGATCCGCCGCGATGGCTGGTGGATGCCCCCCTCAACACGGTCGTCATGATTCTGGCGTCCTCATGGCAGGGCGTCGGCGTGAACGCCCTCCTGTTCACGATCGGCCTGCAGTCGATCCCGAAGGAGCCGCTCGAGGCCGCCCGCGTCGACGGCGCCACCGGCTTCCGTCTCTTCGGCAGCATCCTCTGGCCGATGCTGCGTCCGCTCACCGCGGTCGTGGTGGGCCTGTCCATCGTCGCCAGCCTGAAGACCTTCGACATCGTGCTTTCGATGACGAAGGGCGGTCCGGGCCGGGCGTCCGAGACGCTCGCCCTCACGATGTACCGCGAGACGTTCGTCAACAGCGACTACGGCCTCGGCTCTGCGATCGCCGTCTTCCTCTCGGTCGTCACGCTGATCGCGTCGATCCTGTACCTCCGCCAGCAGCTCTCCCAGAAGCACGAGATGTGACCATGTCGAGAATCCTCCGCACGACCGTCCTCGTCATCCTGGGTCTCTTCTGGCTGCTGCCGGTCTACCTGCTCCTGGTCAACGCGAGTAAGAACCCGCTGACATTCACGTCGAAAGAGGCATGGATCCCTTCGGGAGACTTCGCGCTCGTCTCCAACATCGCAGACGCCATGCAGCTCTCGGGCCTGAGCGACAGCATCGGCGCCACTCTGCTGTATGCGTTCGTCTCGCCGATCATCGCGGTGCTCGTCGGAGCCGCCGCAGGCTTCGCGATCGTCGCGCTGCGTCTGAAGCGCGGGTTCCTGTGGTTCGTCGTGATCTTCGGCGGCACCGTGTTCCCGCTGCAGATGGTGCTGCTACCGCTGTTCGACGCGTACTCCCGCGTCGGCCTTTACGACACTCACGTGGGCATGATCATCGTGTACACCGCGATCTCCATCCCGTTCTCGGCGTTCGTCATGCGCAACTTCTTCACAGGCGTGGCGCACTCCGTGTTCGAGGCGGCGGTGCTCGACGGCGCGACGACGTGGCGGATCTTCTCCCGGGTCTATCTGCCCATCGCCTCGAGCGCGCTCGTCGCGATCTTCATCCTGCAGGCGACCTTCATCTGGAACGATCTGCTGCTCGGTCTCACACTCACCCAGTCCGACAACGTGCGGCCGATCGTGACGACCCTGGCCGGCATGCAGAGCACGTACGGCGGCGCACAGATCTCAACGGTCCTCGCCGCGGCCGTGCTCGTCTCGCTGCCGACGGTGATCCTGTTCCTGTTCACCCAGAAGTTCTTCTCCCGCGGGCTCGCCCTCGGGCAGTACTAGGAGCCGCCGATGCTGCTGCAGACCTCCCACATCCCGACGGTCGAGGCCCTGGCGGCCGACGCCGTCACGCACCACTACGACGACATGATCGCGCCCTCGGGCCTGACGAACCACCTCGGCACGGTGCGGGTCGACCACGACCTCACCTCGGTGACGGCGCTGCAGTTCCCGCCGGTGTCACAGGCGCTCGCGACGACCGCGGTCGCCTTCGTCGACGGGCGGATCTTCAAGTCGTACGGAGCTCCGGTGACGCACGAATGGCGGCCCGACCGGGTCGTGCGACGTGCCGAGCTGCCGGGCCTCGAACTCGAGACCACGACAGTGGTCGTGCCGGGCTCGACGGCCGTCGCGATCCATGTGCGGGTGCGCAACACGGGCGTCGAGCGCCGCTCGGTCGAGGTCATGCTCTCGCTCGCGGCGCGCGTCGTCGCGGGCTCCGAGGCATGGAACTCGGCCTATTCGCCGGACGCGCAGAACGAGGCATCCGTCGAGGGTGACCGCGTGGTGTTCGTCGACGCTGCCAAATCGGCGTGGAGCGTGCAGGGCGTCGATGTGCCGGCGAGCGCACGCCTGAGCGGCGTGGCGCCGACATCCGAGGCCTTCTCGGTCGGCGTCGGCGGAATGGGTCGCGGTGGTGATGTGACGGTGGTGCTGGATGTCGCCGCCGGCGCCGAGGCGCGCTTCGGCTACGTGAACGCCGTTGCCACGAGCCGCGATGCAGCGTTCGCGGTATTCGACGCCGTCGCCGGCGACGTCGAAGCGGCGGTCGCGGCATCCGAGCAGTACTGGAACGCCCAGCTCGAGGCGGCCGTGACTCCCGGCAACAGCGAGTTCTCGGGTCACCTGCCCGTGCTCGAGACGACATCGGAGCCGCTGCGCCGCCTCTACTGGTGGGGCATCCTCGGCGTCATCTACATGCGCCGCGACTACGCGGGCAACGTGCTCGGACGCAGCTACGACACGCTCATGCCGAACTACTGGGGCACGACCACCTTCATCTGGGACTACAGCCTGAGCTCGGTGATGCACGCGCTGCTCGACCCGGCCGAGATGCGCCGGCAGCTCAGGCACTGGGTCGTGAACGACACGCACACGCTGTACGGCACTTCCTCGCTCACCGGCGGTCCGATCGGGCAGTGGTACTCGGTCAACGACTACGCCATGACCCGGCTGGTGCGCGACTACGTCCGGTTCACGGGCGACGCCGGCTTCCTCGATGAGCGGGCCGATGACGGCCGCACCGTCTTGGACCACCTGCGCTTCTGGGCGCGGGCCTGGCAGGGTCTTCGCCGGTCGTCGCCGCTCGCGGACTACGGCGAGATCGAGAACCTGCTCGAGTGCGTGAGCTCGTACACGCACGAGGTCGCGAGCTTCAACGCCGCCAACGTCTGGAACCTGCGGATGACCGCGGACGTGCTCGACATGCGCGGCGACACCGCCGGCGCGGTCGAGCTGCGCGCGGAGGCGGACGCGCTCGTCGTCGAGGTGCGGAAGCTGTACATGCCGGGGGAGGGGTTCTTCGCCGCGCGCCAGCCGGACGGCTCGAAGCTGCCGGTGCGGCACTGCTACGACTTCAATATCGTCGGCACGACGATCTCGGACGACCTCGACGAGACCACCCGGGCCGAGATGGTCGCGTTCTTCCAGCGCGAGCTGCAGACGCCGGAGTGGCTCCGCGCGCTCTCGCCGTGGGATCCGGATGCTTCGTACAGCGTCCGGCCCGACCACCAGTGGAACGGCGCCTACACCGCGTGGCCCGCGGACTCGGCTCGCGCCCTCATCGCGCTGGGAGAGCCGAAGGCGGCGCTCGACTGGCTGCCCGGCCTCGCTCGCACGGCGAATCAGGGCCCTCCCGGACAGGCGCACTTCGTCGCCGAGGCGCAGCCGCTGCTCAATGGCGGAGCGCGCAAGGCGCCGCCGCAGCTGCCGTACATCAACGACTGGGCATGCTCGTCGGCGGGGGCGTACGTCGCGCTCGTGATCGAGTCGCTGTTCGGTGCGGTACCGGGCCTCGATGGCCTCGGCGTCGTGGACGGATGCGTCGCCGAGCTCGACCCGTCGGCCGTTCTCCGCGGCCTCCGGGTGGGCGACCGTCTCGTCGACGTGCACGCCGACGGTCGCGTGGTCGACCGCTGAATGGCTCCGTTGCGTGACGTCGATCTCGGCGGGGTCGCGATCCGCGGCGCCGTCGAGATCGAACGAACCGCACGAAGGTTGACGCCGCACCGCCTCCCGGCGTGGGCGCGCCTGCAGATTCCCGACGCGTTCATGGTCCAGACCTCCGCCGAGAGCGCCGGCATCCGGCTGGCGTTCCGCACCGCGGCGACGACTCTCGAGTTGGATGTGGCAGCCCGCCGGATGGCGCCGGATGCGGCATCCGCTCTTCCGGCGAGCATCTGGGAGCTCACGTCGGAGGGTCGCGTCGTCGCCGAGGCGGCCGCCGTCGCCGGCTCTCGCTATCTGTTCACGTTCGAGGACCCATCGGGGCGGGTCATCGAGGGACCGCCGTCGACTGTGCGCTTCACGTCGCTGCCCGCGGTGGAGACCGAGTACGAGCTCTGGCTGCCGTTCACCGACGCGGTCGAGCTGCTCGCGCTGCGGGCCGACGCACCCGTTGCGCCGCCTGCGGACCGGACCGCGGTGAAGTGGGTGCATCACGGCAGTTCGATCAGCCACGGCTACCGCGCCGACTCGACCACCGGCACCTGGCCGGTCGCTGCCGCGCTCGCGACCGGTGCCGACCTGACGAACCTGGCGTTCTCGGGCAGCGCCATGCTCGACCCGTTCACGGCGAGGACCGTGCGCGACCAGCCCGCCGATCTGATCAGCCTGAAAGTCGGCATCAACCTCGTGAACGGCGATGTGATGCGGATGCGGGCGTTCCGGCCCGCGGTCGATGGGTTTCTCGACACGCTTCGCGAGGGGCACCCGACCGCACCGATCGTCGTGGTCTCGCCGATCTTCTGTGCACCGGTGGAGGATGCGGCGGGCCCGACCGTGCAGGACCCGACACGGTCGTACGAGTGGTCGATCGCCGGCGGGACCGAGGCTCAGGTCGCCGAGGGCAAGCTCTCGCTCGGCGCCATCCGCGCAGCGCTCGCAGACATCGTCGTGCGGCGTCGGGCGACCGACCCGAACCTCCACTATGTCGACGGCCACGACCTCTACGGCCCCGCCGATGCCGAGCGGACGCCGCTGCCCGACAACCTGCATCCCGGCCCCGACGTGCAGCGACTCATCGCGGAACGATTCGTCGAGCGGGTGCTGCGGCCGCTGGTCTGGGGATAGGCACGGACCGGGTTCGCGAGGTTGATACGGTACGAGTCGGATGACTGGAGGCCGGATGCTGGACGACGATGACCGCGACCTGATGCGGGCGATCGCACGATATCTGGAGCACGTGAACGCATTGCAGCAGCATGAGCTGCTGTCGGTTCGAACGCCGCTCGGCGACCTCGTCAGCGCTCATCTGGCAAAGGATGCCGCGCAGGTCGCGGTGGTGCAGGAGCCTATCGCCGACCACCGGCTCGTCGACGCCGACATCGTGCTGGACCTGCTGACGTCTGAGTCCGCAGGCAGGCTGGTCGGCGTCAGCGGGGGAGAGCAGCGACTCCACAGCAGCATGGCCGAACTGGTCAGCAATCCGCACACCCCATTCGCTCCGGGCCCGGTCGACTACGCCGAGCGCGCGACCGGACCGTCGACGACCCGTCGGGTCGTGTCGATGGGTGTCCGTCTGCTCGCCTACGACGGGCAACCGCTCGCGCTCACCCAGCGCGCGGCATCCGAGGAGAGGGGACGCCCGACTGCGCTTCTCGAGGTGATGGGCACCGACCCCGCGGTCGTCTCGGCGTTCATCGCCCAGGTGCGGTCGCTGATGATCCAGCACAGCGTGCTTCGCGGGCAGGTGCTCTCTTTCACCCCCACCCAATTCGGGCGAGGAGACGCGGGCGCGACGTTCCTCCCGAGACCCGAGGTCGCCGCATCCGACATCATCCTCGCCGACGGGGTGCTCGACGAGGTCGTGCGGCACGTCGTCGGAATCGGGGAGCATCGAGACCTGCTGCGGGCTGCGGGTCAGCACCTGAAGCGCGGTGTGCTGCTGTACGGTCCTCCGGGCACCGGCAAGACCCTGACCGTGCGCCATCTGCTCGCCACCACCGAGGGCACCACCGTCGTACTGCTGGCCGGGTCCGGCATCCATTTCATCAGCGCGGCGGCCGAGATCGCCCGAACGTTCCAGCCGTCCATCGTGGTGCTCGAAGACATCGACCTGGTCGCGATGGAACGACACTCCTCACCGCAACCGCTGCTGTTCGAGGTGCTCGAGGCGCTGGACGGACTCGACGGCGACGCCGACGTCGCCTTCGTGATGACGACCAACCGCGTCGATGTGCTCGAGCGGGCGCTCGCCGAGCGACCTGGCAGGGTGGATCTCGCCGTGGAGGTGCCGCTGCCCGAACGCGCCGAACGCGAGCGGCTGTACCGCCACTACTCCCGAGGCTTGGCGTTCTCGGATGCGGCGCTCGACGAAGCCGCAGCGAACACCGAGGGAGTCACCGGGTCGTTCGCGAAGGAGCTCATCCGTCGGAGCGTGTTGAACGCCGCCGCGGCGGGGGAGGAGGTCGGCGACAGCCACCTCACGGCTGCTCTGACCGGACTGATGGACTCGCGACAGCACCTCACCCGTCGGATGCTCGGCACCGACCCGGACGCATCGCCGGATCCGCCGGAAGACCATGGCTTCGGCGACTTCGGCTGGTTCGCGTACAGTCCTCACGGCTGAGCCGGGAGCGTCGCATCCCGTGCAGGCCTAGGAGTCGTCGTGGGTGCTTGGTGCAGCTATTGCCCACCTTCAGTCGTGTTCGCCGCCGAGCTGGCACGGAACGCCGCGATGGCTGCTTCGACGGTGGGGTAGATGTGCGCGTTGTCGAACGACGCAAGCGTGCGATACGCCTGCAGGTCCTTCATGAACGTGGGGTCGACGGCTGCCAGCGCGAAAACCCGGTGCTCGTCGTGGAGCGCTTTGATGAGATCGGCGAGGTTGAGGCTGGCCGAGTAGTCGATGTCGCCGATCGATGAGCAGTCGAGCACGAGCCAGCGCACGCGTGTGGGAGCACCGTCGATGAGCGTCTGGATGTCGTCCACGAACAGGCTGGCGTTGGCGTAGAACAGTCGCGCGTCGAAGCGGAAGACGATGAGCCCCGGCAGGCTCTGCGCGCCGGTCGTCGCCGGGACATAGATGGGGTCGCCCGCCTTGTCGACGCTGACGAGGAAATCCGTCGGCGCGTACGCCCGGCGAACCAGCTCGATGATCGACAGGATGATCGCGAGGATGATGCCCTGCTCCACCCCCCAGCCGAACACGACGATGGCCGTGAAGCAGGCGATCAGGAACTCGCTCACGCGCGCCGCGCGGATGCGGCGGAGTCCCTTGACGTCCACCAGACCGAGGCCGATCATGAACACGATCGCCGCGAGCACCGCGACGGGCATGTTGGTGAGGTACGAGGTCAGGAACAGCACCACGATCAGCACCACCACCGACATGGTGATGTTCGCCATCTGGCTGCGGCCGCGCTGCTCGTCGAGGATCTCGGTCTTGGTCGGACTCCCGTTGACGACGAAGGTGCCGGTGAGGCCAGCCGCGATGTTGGCACCGGCGAGTCCGACGATGTCGCGGTTGATGTCGACGTGCTGGCTGTGCTTCATCGCGAAGCTCCGCGAGGTGGCCGCGCTCTGCGCGATGATCAGGAAGAAGCACGAGAGGGCGACTCCCATGACGGCGGGGATGTCGGTGAGGGTGATGCCCTGTGGCAGTCCAAACGGGGGCAGCCCGCCCTGCACCGGGCCGATCACGGCTACGCCGCGACTGGAGGCGTCGAGTACGTTCGACAGGATGATCGACAGGATGACCGCGATCACGGCACCCGGGATCTTCCGGCTGATGAGCTTGCAGCCGACGATGATGACCAGTGTCCCGGCGGCGAACGCGACAGTCCACCCGTTGGCGTCCACGATGTGCGTGATCGTGTGCCACTGCTGTTCGAACCAGTTGCCGGTGCCCTTGGGAATCCCGAGCATGTCTGGGATCTGGCCCGCGAGCACTTGGATGCCCACTCCGGTGAGAAAGCCGATCAGCACGGACGCGCTGAGGAAGTCGCCGAGGAATCCCAGTCTGAGCAGGCGGGCGAGGATGAGTAGGACGCCGCACACCAGCGCGACCAGGCTCGTCCACGCGACCCACTCCGCCGTGTTCGGCGACAGCCCGGCGATTCCGATCCCTGCGAGTCCCGCCGCAAGGATGGCGGCCGTCGCCGAGTCCGCACCGACAACGAGCAGTCGCGACGACCCGAGCAGAGCGAACAGCAGGGTCGGGAAGATGATCGTATAGAGCCCCGTGATGACCGGCGTCTGCGCGATCGATGTGTAGCCCATCACCTCGGGGATCGCGATCGCCGCCAGCGTCACGCCCGCGATCAGGTCCGCGGAGAGCCAACTGGGCTTGTACTCCCGCATCCACGCCGGTACCACATTCGAGATCGCGGCCATCGAGTGCCCCTGCTTCTCTTGGGAACGACGAGCGTGCGTTCCGTTGCCCACAAATTTAGGGTTGCGCCAGCCGGGTCATCGTCATCCAACTCGGGTGATATGGCGATGGCTGAACTCGAGGTTCGCCTGTCGGCATCGGTGGGTTGTCGCGCCGCGGGTCTGGCCGAGCTGGTTGCTGACGCGGTCCATCATCTCCTCGCGGTTGAGCAGGGCGAACCGCTGCGCCCACCGCAGCTCCCGGATGTACCGGGTGAACTCCGGCGTGCCCTCCACCAGGTACGCGAGGTCAGGATGCGGCAGCTCGATCCACCACTGCTTCGCGAGACGCTGCGCCACCTTGATGTGGTGCTGCGCGAGCTTGTTGCCGACACCCCGTGATCCGGAGTGCAGGAACATCCACACCGCGTCGGTCTCGTCGACCGAGATCTCGATGAAGTGGTTGCCGCTGCCGAGCGACCCGAGCTGGTTGCGCCAGTGCCCCGCGTACGTAGACGGTTCGAACTCCGCCTTGGCGGCGAGGTCCTCGAGCTCTGCAACCCGCGGCTCGGCAGTCATGACGATCGTGCGATTGTCGTGACCGGCAGACAGCGGGATGGCGCGCTCGATCTGCTGGCGCAGTTCGGCGAGGTCGCGGCCGGCGAGGTGCGAGCGGGTGAACTGCGTCTTCACCGCGATCATGCCGCATCCGATGTCGACACCCACCGCGCGGGCATGATGGCGCCGAGCGTCGGGATCACCGATCCCACGGTCGCCCCCAGCCCGAGGTGGGCGTCGGGCATCAGCGCGAGATGCGGGTAGATGAACGGCATGCGCGACGAGGTGCGTGCCTGCTCGATGGTCTTCTCATCGATCAGGCTCGCCCACGAGAGCAGGCGGTTCGAGAGCCTTTCCATGATTCCTTTCCTTCGACGGCGCACAGCGTGATGCTGTGCGTGCGAGGCGGGTCGATCAGATCCGGGAGGACGTCCGACTCCGCTGCGCGGGAAGGCGCGGAAAGGAAATGCCCGGACCTGTTCGGTGCGGGGCGTGAGTGAAGCGGATGCTGCTACACGGCCGGCGCCGGAGGGGTCGACTCGTAACGGAACTGAGGCTTCTCGCCCAGCACCGTCACGCTGCGAGGTTCCCATCGCGGGTTCATCGCGTCATCCTCTCGGCCTGCCTTGACGCCGTGCCGGTGGCACAGCCTTGCAACCATGTCATGGGGGTCGGGGCGTCAACCGCGAATTGAAGTGCGAGTCGCGGTTCAGTAGTCGACGCGGGACTCGATGTCGATATCCAGCCGTGTTTCATCCGCCGCCCAAGCACTGAGCGCGCCGTTCAACTGGCGAAGGAGCCACTCTGCGGATTGCAAGGCCGTCGGGTCCGCTTCGGAGAGTTGCCGGATCCGTTCATCCGCCGTTCCGTTCAGGTCAGTCGATGCCGGCATCGTGGCGTCGGTCATTTCGCGCCTCCTCGCTATCGCTTGACGGCAATCGTACTCAGCACAGTGCTGAGTGGTCACGCTGATTGGGGCGCCGCTCGGCGAAGCCTTCAAGGGGAGGTCGCGCTTTGGGTTACGTGTCAAGGT
This sequence comes from Microbacterium pumilum, assembly GCF_039530225.1. Lineage (NCBI taxonomy): Bacteria > Bacillati > Actinomycetota > Actinomycetes > Micrococcales > Microbacteriaceae > Microbacterium > Microbacterium pumilum. The sequence continues at coordinate 3,652,729 of NZ_BAAAOH010000001.1, read as the reverse complement.
ATCGCGATGCCCCTGGAGGGACTCGAATGCGAGATTTGGAATATATCTAGCGACAGCGACCCGCACGAACCGCGGAATTGCACGGGCTTCGGAGGCTCCGCCGACATCGACCTGCGTCCGAAAACCGCTAGCGACATGTAGCATGCGGGCAAAATGCGGGCAAATCCCTGAGGGACGCGATGGCGCCAGAGTCGCGTGTTTACGCGGATTCCCGCGGACGCCACCGCATCACTCGAGTGGCGGGGGAGTGAGCAGAATGCTCAGGAGTGCGCTGTAGCTAACAGCGGCACCAGGATACGTTTTACAACATTCCGATACCGGCATGGTAGCCGCTAGCGACCGATCGACGGCCCACCAGTCCCTGACGGTCCGTAGTGGGGCGCCGCAGGGTCGTACGGCCGGCCGGGGTTGTACGGGTCGACTGCCGGCGCCCGCCTTGGCTCTTGGATACGCACTTCGGGTGCGAGGCCCGCGTCGCGCGCGCGGGTCATGAGGCGCGTCGCCGTGCTCTGGCTGATCTGGAGCGTGTCGGCGATGAGTTTGAGCGGCGGGTAGCTGAGTGCGGTCGCGATGCGGTAGACCGCGACCGCGTCTTCGAGCGAGTCTGAACTGTCCCGATCGGCCCGCTCCCGTTCGAGACGGAGGAACTCGCGTACGGGAATTGGCCGAACCCCCCCGTCACTCATGATGACGTCGACTGTGACGACATCGAACGCTGACTTCGTCATGATCCAATGCGTACGTACCTCGCGTAGCACCTGGCTCGTGATGTCGACGCCCCCTCCCTCACGCTCGAGGGAGGCGAGTGCGACTGCGGTGCGCCCGAGCTCTGCATCCCACTCGACGCGCACCGTGATCGTTGCGGGCACATCCTGCTCGCCTGAGACACGAGCCAGCCACGACCTGGGCACGGTTACGCCGCTCCCTAGCTCGATGCGTTCGTCGCTGATGCCGTACGTCTCGACGTCTGCCATGGTGCCCACTATTCCAGGTTGCCGAGGATTCGTGAAGAAGAGTGTCGACCTTGGCTCAGGTTTGTGGTAGCTTGCGACGAAGGGAGACTGACACTGCTGGCTCAACGAAGGGAAGGGCTATGGACCACTCACCGGAGCACCTTGCTCTGACGATGAAGGACGCCGCCAAGCTCGTCGGCGTCGACTACCGCACGATCAAGCTCGGCATCGAGAGCGGAACCATCCCCACGGTCCAGCTTGGGCCGCGCCGGATGATCCCCCGCGTCCCGTTGCTGCGCGTGTTCGGGATAAACGTCTAGGCACGCCGTTCGTATGGACGCCGGTCAGAGAGCGCGATCTGCGTAGGTTCACGCCATAGTGACACAAATTCAGCAACACCGAGTGGGCGACAGCAGTCATGGATTCCTCGGCGCCTCTTGCATCTCGGTGGCGACGATTAATGAATAGCGCCTTGCAGTAGCAAGAGTGCCCAAGTCCATGTCGTGTGCGGGGCCTCTGAGCCGACCGCCGGTGCTCGCCGTGGTTCTGGACTGCGAATGAGGCCTGCACGCACTCCGACGCCGGTACTCGCGGAGTCTCTGCAACTCCACGCGTGCGCGCTCGGGTGCTCGACCGCTATCGGAGGCGCAGTGAGTAGTCGGGCGCAAATTCGCACGCACCGACCTCGATGAGATGCTTCAATACGGCACGAACCGGTGCAAGATCCTGCCGAGAGTTGTACAGGGCGCCGCCTAGTTCTACTTCGGCGTACTGGTCGACCCTGCACCCCTGTTCGATCAGATACTTGACTAGTTCACCGTCAAGCCGCAGCTGCCATTCGTCGATTAGTCCTGACGCGATGGAGTCGAGGTGCAACCAATCAGCGCGCACGGCTTCGCCGGCTGACAGCAGCACCGCCTGGCGCGTAAATAACGTGCCGATAAATGCGCGTACCGAGCTCCACGGGAGTGCCTGGCCCTGCTTGACAAGGTGATCTTTGCCCTTGACGTGCGCGTTCTCGATGTCCTTCCGGACACGCGCGATGGAACGATCGAGGAGTTGAGCAATGGTGACTTCCCGCCCCTTGTCCAGCTCTCGCTGAATCTCCCCGTAGATTGCTATACGGACTTGCTGGAAGGGACCGAGTGCCGCCGCGCGCAGCAAGCTCAGGTATCGGTCGCTATCTCTCTCAAACATCGCTGGCCCAGCCGGTACGAGAGAAGCGGATGCGTCGTCGATCTCTATCGCGCTGCCGCCCACTAACTTCACCAGGCGGTTTGAAGGCGTGCCGCTAGTGGAAACTAGACCCGCGTCCTCTGCGGCGGACACCATTGCGCCCCACACCCCTTGCGCGTTAAGCGGGTGGCTAGGAATCTCGCTCTTCTTGAACCGTGAGTCTATGGAGGCCATGGCTGGGCGGACAGTGGTCATCCGCAACGTCCCGCCGTTGGCGCGGAGAGCCGCAGTAAGCGCAGCATGTGCATCGTCGAGGCTGACCGTCCCACTCGGCCATCGGACAGTCCGAGTTGGCACATACTTCTTGAACTCCTCCGTGACCACGTTTGCGCGGTCGCCAGCAGTCATTCGAGCAGCGTGTAGAACTTCATTGCTGAAAGACACAACTTTCGCGGGCGCATCTGGCGCCTCATCAAGGAAGGCGCTCAGAGCAGTTGTCAGGGTCGCCCACCTCTGGCCGGGATCCCCTTCAACCCACACGACACCAGGTCGATCATCGACTGAGTTTGAGGCGGCGGCAACTACCAAGTCCGACTCGTCGATCTCGCTCTCCTTCGCGAGGAACCGACTGAGCCAGAGACGCTCCTGCCCCGAACTCACAGTCGTCAAATCAACAAACGCGCGCACTTTGCCTCGCTCACACGGAAAAGGGACTACAGCTGGAAACCCAACCATAGTCCCTTCCGACAGTCATACTTCGTTGCGAACCGGCTAAACCTTTGGACCTCGCCGGCCAAGGCCGACGAGGAAGGAAACAGCGATCTCCAGCGCGAGTACGAGCACGATATGTGCGGCGAACTTCAGCGCTTCCTCGGCCCAAATGTGGCCGATCCAGATCGCAGCCGTCAGCAACAAGACGAGGCAAAACGCCTGAATCTTCTGTGACATAACTTTCTCCGATGGATCATCCCCGCTTGGCGGGGGATCGAGTGGCAGAAAGCGTGAGGTGTATTGAATTGTTGGCTTGAGGCTCAACGCATAACAGGTTAAGGCATCAAGACTAAGGCATCAGGTATCTGGCGTTCGGCAAGAAGCGAAAGGCTAGAGGCGTAAAGCATGAAGCGTAAAGCATACGGCTTCAGGACTAAGGCATGGGAGAGTCTGGAGACGCGTCTCCACCCCTCAAGAGTAGCTCTTTCAGGGGAGGTTGGCAATTGCATGTTAGCTGCAGACGCGTGATAGCTCGTTCGTCGGCCGCCCTCCGGGGACTACGAGAAGCATAGCGGACCAATGCCGGACACCGACTGCGCACTGGGAAGCAGAGTGTGCCCCTCGGGGGACCGCGTGAACCGCGAGGCGGGTACGAACCTGACCGCATCGATTTGGGCTGCTAACTTGCACCTTTAAATCGCGTCAGGTGGACGGCGCGGAGTCGCTGGCCACTCGATACGCCGGAAGACAAGAGCCGCAACCGAAGCACGCACACGCCTCGTCAGCTGTCGAAACCTAGGCCCAGGCTCCGTCACAAACGGTCATGCACACGTCGAACGCGTCCCCAACACAGCCCTTCGATCGTTTTCGAGAACAGCAAGATGATGCCGTAGCGGCAGGGCTCGATGAGCGCTTCCCACTCAGGGAGGTGTCCGGTTCGCACCCTCATCTTTGCGACAGCCGCGACCGAATCCAACCTCGAGCGGCGCATCTGAAGATACCGCGATTACAGCAGCCGACATCAGCCGCCAACACTGATCTAAGCGATGCGGGCTGACGTTTTGAGCCTCTCACCCGACTTCACGGCAGCCAGAAGTCGCACCGCCGTAGGGGAGGCCAGCGTCAGACACACCGCAACTACCGCAGGAATGGTCTTGCGTCCATCAACTGAATCCAGAGCCCGCCAATAGAACGCCTCTACATCCCCATCCCTCGCCCCGCAGTCGACGCCCCAACCACCGGACCCGTTGCGGCCTCTCGATTCCGCGCCGCGCGCCTAACCTCTGCCTGAGCCGCGCGCAAAGCATCCTGCATCGTTACCTCTGTCGTGCCGCGCTGCATCGAATCGGCAATCCGCTCGCGGGCCGCAGCATCCGTCCGTGCGACGACGATCGCGACGTTGTGGATCCGGCCGCGCGTAAGCCCGACGTAGAGCCCGGCAGCATCCACATCCGGCCCGACGACCGACGCGTCGGCTGTGTCGCCCTGGACCCCGTGCACGGTCGACGCATAGGCGAGCTGCAGGTGCTCGCGCGCATAGTCGAGGGGAATGTGACGCACCTCACCGCTGTCGCAGACGGAGACGAGCGACACGAACTCGTCGTAGATGCCGCGCACGATCCAGTTTGCGCGGTTTTCGACGCCAGTGAGCCGATCATTGCGGCGGGTCTGCACCGTGTCGCCAACGAGGATCCGCTGCTCCTCCATCCCGCACGCGACGAGACCGGGATCGAGCTCACCCTTATCAACACGGCGCTGCTGGATGGCGGCGTTGATGGCATCCGCCTCGGCGTTGGTCCCCGACACGAGCGTCACCCGCTTGCCGCGCGCGTGCCAGTCGAAGTAGGCGTCGATCATCCGCTCGCGCGCCGCGTCGTGGTGATCGAAGCACTCGAGGTGACCGCGCTCCGCGAGCTCGCCGGCGACCTCAAGCGCGTGCTCACGATCGACTGAGTTGCGCAGTCGCAGCGTGAGCGCCGCGTACTCGGGGTCGCGGAACCGATGCACGGTGTCCAGCTCGACGGATGCGTTGGCATGCCGGATCGCGGATGCCATCGCCCCAGCGTGCCCTACCGGCAACGCCTGATGCGGGTCGCCGACGAACGCGAGACCGACCCGCAGTTCGAGCGCAAGTTCGGTGAGCGCGTTCGCGGTCTGAAGGTCGACCATGCCGGCTTCGTCGACGACGATCCGGTCACCGGTACGAAGCACCCATTGGGCGGGGCCGCTGTAGGTACCACCTATCTTGGGGTCGGTGTCGCCGCGGGCAAGTCGAACCCATACCTTCGCGCCGGCATCGTCCGTGCTCCACCGATAACCATGATCGAAAAGCAATGCATGGATGCTTGATGCCGAGGTCCCGATCTCTTGGGCCGCCACCGAGGCCGCCTTGAGCGTCGGGGCGACCACCAACATCCGTCGCCGCTGCGCGGTGAGGGCGTGGAACGCGGCACGCAGCATCGTGGTCTTCCCTGTGCCCGCGGGACCGGTCACCGTCACGAGCCCATCCGTTCCTGCGATGGCGCACGCTGCAACGTTCTGCGAAGCATCCAGAATCGAGACGTCCTCCTTCGATGCATGCCGATGCAGCTCGGCGGGCAGGAGGGATCGTCCGGGATTGGCGATTGCGTCGAGGCGACCGGCAAGGCGTACCTTCGCGCGCATCGTCTCGGTCGCCATGAGCGTCTTCACGTGCGCGGGAGCGGGTTCTGCGATGACTCGCACGACGGCCATGGCAGCGCGTCCGGCGATCTCGTCGATGACGCCATCGAGCTGGGCGCGGTGCGCGACGATGCCCGTGCGCGAGAGGGCACGCGTTGCGCCGGCGCGGATGTCGAAGGCATTGAACCGTCCACCGGATGACGTGGACCGTTCGTCGGCGTCGACAACTGCCATTGCGGCGAGCAGATCAAAATCAAGGGTGTCGATGTCTGTCGCGTCGATATCGACGGCTGCTCGCTCGGCTACCAGGCTGGCATCGATCGACGCGATTTCGTCCCGGACTCTCGCCTCCCACGACAGCTCGTCGAGATCGGCGGGCTTGTTCGGACGAGACACCGCCCACGCACGGCGGTCGATCTGTTGCAGCACCTCGACGCTCGGCGCCGAACCGCCGTGCGCCGTCGACCACTCCGCGATCATCCGCGCACGGTTTGCCTCGATCTGCGCCGACCGACGCGAGAGCGGACGGACGGCGCCGGCGAGTTCGGCGATCTCTCCCGCGTCATCGAGCGTGTACCCGCGGCGCGCGAGCGCGGCGATCCACGCACGATCCGTGCGGGCGGCGAGGTCACCCTCGGCGTTGACGATGGTGTGCAGCTTCATCGCGACACGCGAGTCGAGGTTCGACCACTTGCCATCCGCGCCCAGCACCTTGATGTTCAGCCAGAGGTGGCGGTGGATGTGGGGGTCGAGCGCACGCGAGCGGCGATGCTGCAGTTCGACGACTTCGATGCGCGTGATCTCCTCGCGGACGAGGCCGCCGTGCCCACGCCGCGCATTGAGCTCGGACTGCCACGTGAGCAGGATCCGCTCACGCAAACGGTTCTGGAGCGCTTCGAACTCGGCGGCAAGTTCGGGATGCAGCAGGGCGGCGATGCTGTAGGACTTCGGGTGGTTGAGCGTGCCGTCGAGCAGCAGGTCGGCGTCGGGGCTGAGCCGCTGGTGACCTCTCTCCTCTCCAGTGACCGGATCGTGCCCGGTCAGCCAGACACGAAGACCGCCGGCGGTGAGCTCGTCGGATGTGATGACGCCATTGTCGACGATGAACCGCGACACGGTCGCATCGGATGCGGCACTGTATGCCTCGAGCGCTTCGGTGCCGGTCGTGTGTTGCAGGTGGGCGTCGCAGGAGCCCTCGAGCGCGTACGAGATCGCCTGCCGGACCCCGTGGGATCCGACACCCCTCTTCCATCGCTCCAGACCTCCGCGCATGGCGCCCAGGGTAGGCCAGGTTTTCGCGGTTATCCAGGGATTTTTCTGCATTGCAGGTAACTGTAGCGAAACGGTTTCAAAGGTCGTCGTCCACCGTGGGTGCCTGCGTGCATTGCGTTTATTGCGTTTGTCGGTCGGTTCGGTCGCTCGACTATCGGGCACTCGTTCCGGTGGGTGTGAGGACTATGGGCCCCGTTTGCACGGGGCTTGCCTTCGACTCGCGATGTCGCTGGCTCGCCGTGTTCTTCGGCCTCGCGTCTGACGGTGCGCAGCGATGCCCAAATCTGTGCTGACCGACGAACGTTAACGAAGGGCTGGGAACCGACTGCCGGACGACCTACGATCACAATGTGGCTGAACCGAAGCGATACGTTCGACTGCTCGCCCCGAGCTGGTTCGATAGCGAAGGCGGTGGCATGCCAGACAAGCCGGCCGGCGCCATCGTCTGGCTTCTACCCACCGGTTCGACATTTGAGATCGTCGGTCCAGGAGATAGCGCGGACGATGTATCCATCGAGCTACCTGCGCCATTCGGCGAGATCCTGTTCTGGATTGGCAACGAGGGCGACATAGCGGAAATCGTGAACGAGCCCGGTCCGCCGGTCGAGATCGAAGCGATCGACGAGGTGACCGCGGCGAGGCTATTCCCGCACATCTTCGGGCGAACGGTGTAGAGGTCGAGGCATGTTCGTCCGAGTCGGCGATGTTCTCGCGGATCGTGACAGACGACGCCCAGGCCGGACCGTCGAGGTCATTGAGCACGTGGACACGGAAACTTACCGAATTCGGGTGCTCACCCACCCTGTGAAGCCAGAAGCAGTCGGTACTGAGTGGCGGATCGGGGGCAAGACGCTCAGCCGTTGGTATGAGCCAGCGTAGACCGTTCGTCTCTGAGTCATTGCCGGCGCAAGCTAGAAGCCGTCGCTATCGCCTCGCGACATACTCCCGTAACGCGCCGACGCTAGAGAAGACGTCATAGCCGAGGACCTTGAGCCGATCGACCGCATCGGGCTCGTCACGCTCGAGCACGACAGGATTGCCAATCCCCTCCTGCAGCCCGTTGGGCCACAGCGCGTCTGCGTTGCAGATGATCTGACCGCTGGCTTCCTCTACGACCTCCACACCCAGATCGGGTGTCGCATAGCCTTCTGACTCGAGCCACACGACCAGAGACGCGAGGTCCGCGTCCTCCACGTCGCGCTCGTCATCCGCGAGCACTACCGCGACTCCGCGCGCGAGTTCCGTCTGCGCGCCGTGGCCGGACTCGAGCTCACCCAGGAACGCGTTCATGGAATCAGCAAGGAGCTCGCGACGCGCCGCGAGGAACTCGCGGAAGGCAGCGATCTCCCACAGTCGCGTGTCACTAGGAATCCACTGGCTGCTGAGTGCTCCAGGGAAGGTCGCCTCAACTTGCGGCATGTAGGTCGCCGGTGGCGTCGCGCTGATATTGATATTCGTGTGCTTGGTCAAGAAGCAGAAGTTGGCGACAGCATTGACCTCGCCACGGCTGTATCCGGCCGCATACAGCTGGGCCTTGGGGAAGATGTGGTGCACATCCAGCGAGGCATTGTGTCCGAGCAGCGAGCTCGAAAGCGCGACTCCGGTACCAAAGTCGCGCGCCGAGTGGGTGCGCGTGAGGAGATAGAGCGTCGGGTAGAAGCGTGACCCCATCGAGTTCCCGGCGAAGTCGCTGGCTCTCACGGTCAGGTCGCCTCGCGACTGTCGCAGTGTGCCGAACAGCCCCTCAACGCCATCTCGGTCGACCGCTTCGAGATCCTGGGCCAGCGCGGACTCTGACGAACCCGCGTAACGGCCCCACATGCCGGTGTGCACATACCAGGCGAGGAGACGGCTCTGTGTCGCGGCATCCGGGAGCTTGCCCCCGTTGAGATGCGAGAACCGCGCGAGCAGCACCAGTGCGTACTTGCTGAACAGGACGCGATCGTGGTCGAGACCGAGTCGCCCGGAAATCACGTCAAGCCAGCCACTGACGTACTTCTTCGCGAGTTTCAGGCCCTCGCGGACGTCGGAAACGGGTGCGCTGGCGAGCGCCGTGAACGGGGCGTTACCGGTCACCACGCCGTTCACGACGCGCAGCAGCCAGTCGAGCTTGAACCAGTACCCGGCCTCGCGCCAGGTGGCAAGGACCGCATTGAACTCCTGTCGAGCTTCTGGCCAGGACGCGCAGACTTTGGCGAGGGCGAGGTCACCCTTCGAGAGCTTCGTGCCACCGGAGTTCACTCGGTTGAAGATGTCGACAACGACGTCAATCGTCATGCCCGGGCCGACTACTTCCTCTATGTGGAAGTCCCGCTTGTCGATATTGGCAACGGCGAGAAGGCGGTTGAAGTACGTGCCTTGCCGTTGTGCGTCGCCGTCGGAGAGTTCCATCATTGCCGGGAAGAACGCGCCTGGACCGCCCTTGAAGAGGGCACTCACGTCAATCCAGGCAGGATCGCTCTTCATCTTTACCGGTGCGTAGAACTCGAAAGACTCGTCCTCGACATTGAAATGGAGACCGGTGAACGCCTTGGCGTTGCCCTCGAAGAATTTCGGTGCTTCGCCCCGGATCACGCCGTATAGCGACGTCACGCGTTGTTGCCCGTCGAGCAACAGCTTCACCGTGCCATCCGTGCTCACGCCGCCGCGTGCACTGGCGGTGTCAGCGGGCGTGTTCCAGGTCATGAAACCCCCGACCGGATAGCCACGGTAGAGGGAGGTGAACAGTCCGCGCACCTGATCGTTGTTCCAGACGTATCCTCGCTGGAACTCGGGCAGCGCGATGTCGCCCGAGTCCACCTGGTGGAGCAGATCACTGACTTTCATAGGGAATCCTCCTTGGTCCGCGGGTCAGAACCCGCGTGGATTACGTCTGCTCAAGAGGTAACCGCGGCGGGCACACGCTGCCACGCTTCTTCGTCGACCTTGCTGAAGTTTCGTCCGCGCACCTTGCAGATGTAGCTCCACCCGTCACGGCTGACGAGATCCTCGGATGAGATCGAGCCTGAGTTGATCGCGCGGACGACCTGCTTGTCGCTTGCCACGGCTGCCTCAGTCCTTTTCGAACTCGTTCGTCGTGAACTTTAGAGTCGACGCGTTCTCGCGAATCGTTCGAATCTGCTGCTCGGTGAATCCCTCCGCCGCTGAGGCGTCGATCGAGAGGGCCAAGCGAAGCCGCCCGCCCGGCACGCTCGCAAGGTTCGCGATCACTTCGTTCGCGATCTTCGCGAAGTCGTTCGCGTACCGCTCAGAAGACAGCTCCACACTGCCGACATAGCGGGTCGTCTTCTTTTCGGGCACGACGATCGGCGGATCAACGATGACCGGATCAGGCCCAGGCCCAGGTCCCGGACCCGGCGGCAGGTCCGGTGGAACAACGACCTCGCTTCGTCGCGCATCGATCGCGATCTGCGGCTTCACGAGCAGGGTCGTGTCGTTGATCACGACCGATCCGGCGTCTCCTGGAAGATGCAGCCCGACATACCGCTCCTCGCTCGTGTTCCACGAAGTCGCCAGGGCGAAGCCCTCCTTTTCCCAGAGCATCGGCATGTTGTGCAGAGAATCAATGAACACCTCCCGGTCGCGTAGCCGGGGCATGTACGGGTACTGCGCATACAGCGACCACACGTCGCCCACGCTGACGTGCCCGGACTTCCAGACTCCCGGCACCTTCGCGTCGAGTGCATGGCGCACCACTCCGGCAGCGTGTTGGGTGCCGTACAGCCCCATGCTGCCGAGCTTCTTCGCGGCCCGGTCCGCGAGTGACGCGGCCTGACCGTCCGCCTTGATCTCCTCGATCTCGAATGCGCCGTCGGTCACCGGGTTGGCGGGATTGAGAATCCACACGTATGTCTGCGCGAGCCGCCCGTCGACGGTCCCGCTCTCTTGGTCGCGTCGCCCGGCGGCCTGCTGCAGCTGCTGCGGCGTGAGGTTGAGGTCGTTCGCTTCGGTCACGATCTTGTTCCACGCCAGGTATTGGCGAACGGATGCCTCAAGTTCGGCGAGCCGGTCGGCATCGGGTGCCACGAACACGACCATGTTGCGGTTTGTGCGGTTGGCAGTGCCGCGACGTTCGGTGGCCTGTTGCGCGAAGACCCTGGCCGCGGAATCCTTCGAACCCCGCTTGTGCGCGTGTCGCGGATGAATCACAACGAGGCGGGCCTGCTCGGTATCGGGGATGTCGCCCGTGTCACCTGGAGCGACGTGCACCGCTGCGAACTCGCCTGGCTTGCGCTCCTCGCTCTGCCTAAGGCGCCGAGAGATCTCGAGCCAGACATCCTCGGGGTGGAGTGCGTCCGCGGCATCCTTCGCCCGGCGAGTGATGTTCGCCTGTGTGTCGTACCAGTACTTGCCGGCGCCGGCATAGAAGTAGGTCGCACGGTCACCGAGCTGCGCGAGCGCCGAGTGGAAGTTGCCCACAACGTCGCCGGGCACGGCGGTGCCGAGGAACACGCGCTGCGTATCAATTCCCTTTTGCGCAGTACCGATGGTCGGCGCCGCGCCGAAGAACACCGTGCGCGCGAGACGCTTCGTGATCGAACGCTGACCGAACAGAGTCTTTTCTCCATCGAGCTTGGCCGGCTCCGAGTTAGGACCGTCCACGTCCGCGTCGATGACGGCTTTCCACGAGTCCTGCAGGTACTGTGTGAGCTCGGGGTTGACCTGCGCGTCAGCAAGGGGGATCGATCCGGGAAGGATGAGCGGTCCCTGGTCTTCGCCGACCCACAGCGCATGGATCACCGCGTTCATGAGGCGGAGGACGCCGCGGGTGCGCTGGAAGCGCTCGAGCGATGACCAGTCCTCGTACAAGCGATCGAACAATTCAGGATGCAGGGGGTACGAGCGGCGGATCCGCTCGCCATACGCGGGGTCGCGGGCCTCCTTGGGGAAGTCGCTTGCGTTCTTCGCGTAGAAGTCAACGAACTGTTTCGCGGTCACGTTGATCTGTGCGATCGCGGTGGCGTCCTCAGGTTCGAAGAGACGCTGCTTGACGATGCGGTACGCCTCATCACCCGTGGCCGGGCGCCATTGATCCGCCACACGACGAACTACGTTCTGGAGGCGCTTGAGCGCCTCCACGCCGTTGCTGCCGCCGACTTCTTCTGCTGCGCCGGCGATGGTGCCGGCGCTGTCGTCGCCATCGTGGGAAGCCGGGATGGAGATCGCGAGAAGCACCCCGGGCGTCGATTTGGCGGCCTCGGTGAGTGACTGCGCGAATGTGAATTGCGTGTCGAACGTGCCGCCGGCGAGGTCCTCACGGCCGTAGAGCTGGCGCGCGTAGGCGACCCACTCATCGACCAGGATGACGGCCGGTGAGTACTTCGCCAGCAGTGTGTGGAGCGCGGCTCCTGGGTTCGTACCGGCCGCATCATGCTCGGCGACGAGGTCGAACGCGTCCTGCCCGCCAAGTTGCCAGGCAAGCTCGCCCCAGATCGTCTGGACACGCGGCCCGCCGACTTTCTGTTCGCCTTGCGGAGCGATGTGGTTGCCGACGAGCGCGACCCGAGGCAGCGCGAAGCCGGCTTCGGGATAGCCCGACGCGGACAGCAGCTCTTGGGCCTCCTGCGGGAACGATCCAAGGGGCAGCCCGCCCGCGAGGTGCCATAGAGCGAGCATCGAGTGGGTCTTGCCGCCGCCGAAGTTCGTCTGCAGGTTGATCACCGGCGATGCGTTGGTGTCGCCCGACAGGCGTTTCACTCCGCGCGAGATCAGGTCGCGCAGACCCTCGGTGAGGTAGGTGCGGGCGAAGAAGTCGCGAGGATCGGAGTACTCGCTGCTCAATGACGCGTCAGAACGGGCAACCTTGTAGAGGTCGGCGGCGAACTCGGACGACTGGAAGTTGCCCGTCGCCACTTCGTCAACCGGCTTGAGTACGCTGCGCCAAGGCGCAAGGCCCGCGACATCAGGAACGACCACTGAGTTCTTGAGCGACTTCTTGTCTTGTTTGTCAGCAGTTAGCCGGCGAAGATCCAGGCGGACGCCGTCGATCTCATCTGCCGCAGATGCCGATCCGATCGCCGCCATGAGCAGACGCGCGGTATCGAGGCTGCGATAGGCGGTGTCATCGTCGAACGGCTTGAGATGCGCCCACTCGTCGCGAGTCGACCGCAATTCGCTCGCGTACGCCTTGTGCTGGTGCGAGAGGACGCCATCGAAAGGAAACCACCCCGACTTCGCGCGACCGGCGATGTTCTCGGTGATGAAGCGGAGTTGCACCTGCGGATCGCTGCGATCGTACTTCTTGGCCGATGACGCCCCCTTGCTTGTATCGACGAGGCGGACGAGCTCCGTCCAGTCCGTGTCGCCGATGACCGGTTCCACGGTCCTGGTGATGAAGTCGTCGAGCGCCGGTGACATGATCTCGAACATGCGGCCGATGCGGTCACGATTGGATGTCGCCATTAGGCGTCCTCTCCGAAGTCGAGGGTGGATGTCACGAAGGCTTCTCCGGTCGCGGCGCGGGCGGCGCCCATGAGCTCCGGCCATGACGTCGCGAGCGCATTGAAGCTGATCGCGTCTTTGGTCCAGCCGTTCTTCTCGGCCACTTCGAACAGCAGATAGGCGAGATCCTTCACGAGATCGAGGTCTACCGCACCGTCGGCACGCTGCGAGGCGCTGCGTAGGAAGACCCCCGCAGAGATAATCCCTCCTGACTCGAGCAGCCGTACCGCGTGGTGGAGCGCTTCCCATGTGCTCGTCGACTCGTCCGCGAGCACGTCATACTTCGCGTCCAGGTTGGCGGGCTTATAGAGCTGCACTCTGCCAGCGCGAGACGACAGGATGCCGTGGCGCTGCATTGTTGCGACCGCAGTGTTGCGCCCTCGCGCGATGTCATCGGCGTCGCCGAACGGCCCCGAGCGGTAGCTGTTCAAGCGGTACCAAGCGATCGCGAACCGTGTCGTCGGGTCAAAGTCCCCCTCCTGCTCGTCGAGTACCTCGTCGAGAATCTCGTTGATGCGGGCGAGCGCCGACCGCACGGTCATTGGCGACCCATCGGCCTCTACCACCTGTGTGTACCGCGAGAACACGGTCATGCCAGGACCGATCGTCGCTTGCCGCAGATCGACCGGCGCGATTCCGCCGGACTGTAGATCGCGCAAGGCATCGCCCAACTCTCGCTTGAGCGCGGCGATGTACCCGCGCCGATCGGTGATCGGCGCGTCCTCGGGTCTCGGGCGGAGCGAAAGGACGATGGAAGACGCGAGCGCGTTGGTACCGCTCGCAATCATCCGATTGCTCAATTCGCTTCGCATTGGCCATGTGGACGTGATCATCCAACCGTTGCGCACCATGCCGTCGAGGAGCGTCTCCCAACCGGAGGACGCCTGGCCATCATCGTCTGTGTCCGATTGCTTGAACGCGTAGTAGACCGTGATCGGGTACTCCTCGCTCGCGGACTCCCGTGCCCGCTTGAACACGTCGCGGAAGCCGTCTTCGAAGAACTCCTTGGCCCCGTTCTTGCCATTGTGACGATACGGGTTCGCGACCAGCTCCTCAGCCTTCGGCACGAGCACGGTGCCGAAGAGCGAGGGCAGGATGCCACGCAGAGAACGTCGCAGCCAGATGTAGAAGAAGTCGGAGAGATCGGAATAGCCGATGTTGTCGTAGTACGGCGGGTCGGTGGATACAACTGCGGAGGCGAACGATCTCACTGAGGCGTCAGCCTGGCTGGAGACCGCCTTGGTCGCTGCCGGCAAGAGATCCAGAACCTTTCCGATCCATGTGTACTGGTCAAGCATGTTGCCCGACGAAGCGGAGAGCGGGTTGGCCTCGCAGTAGTCCCAAACCATCGGGATCGCCTGGCGCGCAAAGAGGTGCCCGATTCCTTCGTTCTTGACGTCGGAGCGCCAACCACAAAGTGCGTTGTGATAGTCGGTTGCCTTGGAGATGCCAAATGCGAGGTAGGTGGCAACAGCATCGGCGTAGGCGGCGGCATCCGATCCCCCGTCATCGAGTCGGGTGCCCTCGGGATGTCCGGCAGCGAGCGCGTCGGCGAGCACGCGTTCGCGCGCCTCCGCCGCGAGGTCACTGAACGTCGTGAGCGCCACGAGCTGCCGGTTCGTGAACAGGTCCGCCCACTTCGTCATTCCATAAGCCTGAACGCGAAAACTGGGCGCCTGAGCGGGGATCGATTGGTCAGGCGCATCATGAGGCAACGCCTGTTGTGCCGCCGCAACATGTTCTCCAGTGGGAGCGACGTAATGACGGGAACGCGAGCCCTCCGCAACGACCGCCATCAGCGTCGCACCCATCCGATCGGCCTTCGCTTCTGCCCGAACATACTTGAGGTCGACTCCGCTAGAGCACGAGATGCAGGTCGCGCCTGTGCGGCCCACAGTGCCATCGGTCTCTGCGGTGGGCGCGCTCTCCGCCCCGTGCCCGATCGTAAAATCAACCCGCTTGCCGCTCGGGTGCGAGTCGTCCGCCAAGATCGTCGGAACGACGTAGGCCTCTTTGTTCTTCTTCTTACCTAGCCACCACGAGCGCACGAGGGGCATCTCGATGCCACATGCGGGGTTGGGACAGGTGACTGTGCGGGCCCAGATCCACGCGATGACGGTCGCGTCCGACCCGTCGGGCAGCGTCGCCTTGGGGTAGAGGTGTCCGATGTGCTTCTCGGCTTCGTCGCGCATCCACTGCCCGTAGGCACGCACGTCGGCCGCGAGGCCCGACGCGCCCGTCCAGGGCGTTACCTGCGACCCGGCGAGTCCGGGGAACACGGGTTTGCGATCGCGAAACTTCGGCGGAAATTCTATGAGCGCCTTGTTGATGAGCACCGCGACGGGGTTCAGGTCAGACGCGTGCGCCTCGAGCCCCAGCCGCTGCGCCTCGAGCGGAATGGTGCCGCCGCCCGCGAACGGATCGAGGATCGCCGGGGGGTTGCCGTTTGTCGAAGCCAGGATCTCTTTCCGCGCCTCGTCGAGCAGCCGCCCGTCGCGCACGTTCTCCCATACCACCAGGCGACGGATGATGTCGTGCAGCCTCTCGCGCTCGGCGACCTGCTCGGCCTCGGTCGGGAAGCGGTCGGGGTGGGACGACGGGTCGTCAACGAGCTGCGCGAAGAGCACCGCCCGAGCGGCCGCTAGAGGGCGTCTCGCCCACCACAGGTGGAGCGTAGAGGGGTGCCCGTGGCGGATCGACTTCTCACGGGCGGACTCGCGGTTGATCGCCTCCAACGGGAGCGAGACTTCGATCAACTTGCGTGCAGGCGCCATGCCTTATCTACCTTCCGGCCAAGGAACGGCCTCCCCCAGGAGGCAACGCCATTGAGCCTATGTCGTCCCCACCGACATTCCGACTGCCCGGCGGCCCCGACGCAGGCGTCAAAGCGCGATCACCGCGCTGGCGGGGAGGTTGGCAGCCGCCCAGTCGACGACTTCCTGCTCCTGCGTGAAGAGCACGATCTGGCGTTCGGTGCTCAGCTCGCTCAGGAGGTCGAGGATGGCGAGGGTGCGAGCGCTGTCGGACTGCACTGTGACGTCGTCGAGGATCAACGGAGCGATCTCCTCGCCGGTGGCGAGATGCTTCGCGAGTGCGATTCGCAGGAGGAGGAAGAGCTGCTCCATCGTTCCGTGTGAAAGCACGTCCGCGTCCTTCATGCGGCCGCTCTGCTCCACGGCTCGCAGCATAAGAGTGTCGACGTCGATATCGACATCGACGAACCGACCATCCGTCACCCTCGGTACCCAGGGACGGATCGTCGAGGCGAGCACGGGTGCGATGTCGGCATGCGCACGATCCTTGGCGATCTCGAGATGGGTCTGGGCGAGCGCCAGGTACGAATCGAGATTCTGGACGGCGGCCGCTGCGGACTCAGCTCGTGCCTCGGCTTCGATCGCCTCAGGGATGGAAGTCAGAGTCTTCGCTGTCTCGCGGATGCGCCCGTGGATGTTGGCGAGCTCTTCTCTTACCTTGTCGCGTTTCGCTTCGACACCGCTGCGCTGCGAGTGGGTCACGAGCATCAGCTGGGCGGGGCGTGCACCGGCAGCGCTCGCACGGGCGGTGCGCTGTTCCTCGAGCTGTTCGATCGTGGCGCCCTCTAGAAGCTGATCGAGTCGGGCTTGAACGGCGGCCGTGGCCGACCTCACATCGTAGCGACGCCGTTGCTCTTGAAGCCACGACTCGACCGCCGGCAGGGCATCGTCGCCTGCAACACCCACATGCTGCGCCGCCTCGCTGAGTGCCGCCGCCGCCTGGAGCCATGTCGTGTGCGCACGGGCGTGCGCTTCTTCTCGTTCGCGACGCTCGGTGAGCGCGCGCTCAAGATCGATGCGACGCTCGGCCTCGCGTGCTAGGCCGTCTCGCTCGGCACAATCCGCCTCGTACCGAGCGAACTCCCTGCGGGCAGCTGCCGGTTCTTCTGTCGGCTCTGCTCCACTCGCGCTCGCGAGCGTGCGCGCGGCCGTGGCGACCTTCTCCGATGCTTCCCTCAACCGACGTGTGTGCTCGGCAGAGCGAAGAGTTGCGGCATCCCGATCATCGAGCGCTCGCGCCAGTGCACGGAGTTGCTGCGGGTCGGCGGGCAACCCGAGGCGGCTCGTCGCCGCCTCGGACTCGTGTCTTGCTGAGGTGATGGATCGAACCGACTCTTCCCACCGGTCGAGTTCGGTCAATGCGGTTGCCAATGCCGGCGGCGCCTCGGGTGCATCACCGGGCGCGGCCAAAGTGAACGGCTCGGGCGCAGAGGGGGGCGTAGGGGGGCGGGGCTCTGAGCGTACGGACGGCAGCGGCTCGAGTTCCGCACCGATGGCGGCTGCTTGATCGTCGGTACGCCGTGCGAGCACGACCCCCGTCACGCCGCCCGCGATCCCGAGCGCGCCGATCGCGATGCCGACAGGCAGCAGTCCGATGACTGCCAGGACGACGCCAATCACCAAGCCCACCGCCCCGCCGACCAGAATCGCAAGACCCGCCGACCGCTTTCGCTTGGCAGCGCTCACACTCGCTTCTGCCGTCCGCGCGGCATTCTCGTGGGCGCGCTGCCGTACTTCATTACGTGCACGGACCTCGTCGTACCGCGCACGCTCATCGCGATAGGCGGTCGCTTCTGAGCTGTACGCGTCTAGTGCGCGGTCATACTCCGATCGCTCCGCTTCATATCGCGCCTGGGTGCGCCTGTATTGTTCTGAAGCCCGCTCGTACGCGGCCCGGCGGCTCGAGTGTGCAGCACGATCGGCATCCACCTTCGCGCGTAGCTCGTCGATCTGCGCACGTAAACCCGGCGGCTCGGGTGCCGCGACGGCCGTGAGCCTGTCGGCGAGCATGCGCAGCTGCTCAGAGCTGGCTCCCGCGACTTCGGCGACCACCGGTTCGGGCGGTGCCGTGACCAGAAGAGTGTCGCGCGCAGCTTCTGCCTCGTTCAGCGCACGCAGCGATTCGGTTGCGCGCGGCTCTGGACGCCGTGGTCCTTCAGGCATCTCTGGCAAGTTCGAGATCTCCACCTGCAGGGTCGCAGCATCCGGACCGGTCGGCGGCGCCGGTTCATCTCCGCGCGACTTGAAACCCTCAACGGCCGTCGTCACACGGGCCACCAGATCGTCTGCGGCCGGCTCACCCTCGGCGAGCAGCGCTGCGGCCTCGTCAGTCCACTGTCGTGCGCGGCCGATGCGCCCGCCTAGCTCATCGATCGCCGCCCACTCGATGTGGAGGGCGATCTCAGTGAGCTCCCTCTCGACTGCAGCGACATCAGCTTCGAGCGTCGCCACGCTCTGGTGAAGCGCGCGGAATCGGTGGCGAGCATCCAACGCGTCGGCGTGACGACTGCGCGCTGCTTCCAGGGCCGCCGCGGTCGCCCTCAGCGGTCGATTTCCGACGTGCGGGCTGCCGACGCGCGCGCTGCGCAGTTCTGCGACCCACTCGAGCGCCTGTTCTGCGGTGGTGTCGGCGCGCGTCGATGTCGCCGCGCGCTGCAGATACTCTTGCAGCTCGTCGACATTCCGCAGGACGGCGAGGATGTCAGCCTGCGCGACGAACATTGTGGATCGCGCCGACTCGCGGTTGAGCCCGAGCAGTCGCGCACCATCGAAACCGCCGTCGGTACTCAGCGAAAGGCCAAGCTGACTCTCGAGTCGCGGGACAGATGTGAGCCGGTCATTGGTGAGGTCCTTGATGGTGACGTCACCGGTCGACAGATCGTGGCCGATCTGCAGGCGTTGCCCCGAAGCAAGCTCGACCACCACTCCGGCGCGCCATTGCGAACCCGTCCACGGCTTGTGCCGACGGCGGAACTCCGTCTGTGTGCGCGTTCCGCGGCCTCGGCTAACCCTGCGACCCACGAGCCCCGCGTAGAGGGCCGCGAACCACGTGGACTTGCCAGCCTCATTCGCTCCGTGGATCACCGTCAGTTGCGGGCTGAGCCGGAGCGACTCGGAGCGCAACGCACCGAAGGCCGAGGCATCCACCCGTTCGAACTTCACAGGCTTGCTCCCTCGCTGACCGAGGATTGGAGCGCGAGCAGGCCGAACGCCATTGCCTGATGGCGCGTGCGGTCGTCGACCGAGGCAGCGTCGAGCGACCGTGCGAACTCGGCGAGGGCACTGTGGTCATCCGATTCGGGGGTGACCGAGGCGAACTCGAGAGCCTCGTCGGTTATCAGGATGTCATCACGGCCGCTCATCTCCTCCTTCGTGGCGGGAATGACGACTCCTGGTTGAAGGAGGCCTCGGAGGTGAAGAACCGACCATGGAGCGAGACTCTTCGCCGCTGCAATGACCTGTGCGAGCAGGTCTGCGGTCGTCGCTGCGGAGGTTACGTCGACGTCTTCGGTCGAGGGATGTCCGGCCAGAAGGTCGACCCAGTCGACCGCAACCTGGTGAGCGTGGTCGATGAGGATCACTGCCGCGCGGCCGAACGGCTCGCCGAGATCACCATTGACGGGGCGCAGCACCGTCGACCGAGAGTCCGCCGTTTCAGCAGAGCCCGTCGTCACGACGTGAATCACCGCTGGCGGTTCGAACCGGTCGTACTCAATGCCATCTCCGACGACGAGGTATGGAGCGCTGGTGAAGGCCGGTGAGAGCTGGGGTGTGGAATCCCACACACCGCGTCGCGCACGACCGACGATGCCGATGCCGCCAACCTGCGCTCCCTCGGCGAACTCTGTCGATGTCCATGCCCAGACGTTGTTAGCCAAGCGGCCGGTCTCATATTCGCCGCCGGCGACGATCGGATCGGCCCTGCCAGGCGCGATGAGGACGGGCACTCCCGCCGATTCGAGCACCTGCAACGCTGCGGCCAGGGTCTCTCTGCCGACGGAGCGGTCATCGTAGAGACCTCCCACGATGACAATCGCGTCGATCGAACGGTCCCTCACCTGCTGCGTGACCTTGACAAGCGCGGAGAGTGAGAGTGCGCGACGTCGTGCGGCGGCATCCGGCCCCAGCCCTGGATATGCGCGATCGATGTTGATCCCGCTGAAAGCGATGATCGACGGCATCTACAGCGACCCTTCTCGTGCTGGCACCAAACCTAACGGACGGCGTTGTCGCGGCACGCTGGTAGGAATGAGCTGTGTCTACAGAGTTCTGGAAGTCTGCAACCCCTGGTGCGAGGATCGCAGGGGTGATCCCGGGCTCGCCGGTCACCGTGGTGGCGGTGATTTCGCACGGTGCGGGTGCGGTGCAGCTGATCTATCGCTTGCCCGACGGACAGGTTGCCGAACGGATCCTCTACGACGCGGACGATGCGGGCCTCTCCACCCACCAGGACGGCGGACGACCTTTCGATGCAGACGCGCGAGATTTTCGACTCGCCGCCGAAGCCCAGCGGATCTTGCTCGCTGGCCACTCTGACCCGATGCTCGCGGTCGCTACAAGCGACGTGCAGCCGCTTCCTCACCAGATCCGTGCCGTGTACGGCGAGCTGCTGCCGCGAACGCCGCTTCGATTTCTGCTTGCCGATGACCCTGGGGCCGGAAAGACAATCATGGCCGGGCTGTACATCAAGGAGCTTCTGCTGCGCGACGATGTGAAGCGTTGCCTGATCGTCGCTCCCGGGAGCCTAGTCGAGCAGTGGCAGGACGAGCTGCGCCTGAAGTTCGGGCTCGACTTCGAGATATTGGCCGCACGCTCGCAAGATGCCGCACCCGGCGCCAACGTGTTCGAGGGCAAGCCGCTGCTGATCGCGCGCATGGATCAGCTCGCGCGAAACGAGTACCTGCTCACGCAGCTCGAGGACGCCGAATTCGACCTGGTGGTCGTCGACGAAGCACACCGGATGAGTGCTCGCTGGTTCGGCGGCGAGATCAAGCTGTCACGCCGCTTCGAGCTCGGCCGGCTGCTGAGCGAGCGCACTCGGCACTTCCTGCTCATGACGGCAACTCCCCACAACGGCAAGGAGGAGGATTTTCAGAGCTTCCTCTCACTGCTCGATCGGGATCGCTTCGAGGGACCTGGGGACAAGCGGGCGGAGTCGGGGACGGCCGACGGATTCATGCGTCGGATGATCAAGGAAGATCTGCTGACCTTCGAAGGCAAACCGCTTTTCCCCGAACGACAAGCCGAGACGGCGACGTACCCACTCTCAGCGAACGAGCGCCACCTCTACGAGCAAGTCACGGAGTACGTGCGCGAAGGAATGAATCGCGCCGATCGTCTCGACGGCAAACGACGAGTGACGGTGGGATTTGCGCTCACCGTGCTGCAGCGCCGCCTGGCATCTAGCCCTGAGGCGATCTTCCAGTCGTTGCGTCGCCGCTCCGAGCGACTGGAACGTACTCGAGTCGATCTGCTCGCGCGTCGCGATGCGCCCCCCGCGCAGATGCGCCTCATCTTTGACGAGGGAGAGCCGGACTTCGAAGAGTACGACGCCGAAGAGCTAGAGACCGTCGAAGAGGAGCTCGTCGACGCAGCGACCGCGGCTCTCACTGCGGCCGAGCTTGAGACCGAGGTCGCAGAGCTGAATGACCTGGCGGAGCTTGCGCAGCATGTGCTCGCCAGCCAAGCCGACAGCAAGTGGGTGGAGCTGCGAGGTGTGCTGGAGAGCCAGGTGCTGGCGAACCACGGCGGATCGCCCCGCAAGCTCATCGTCTTCACCGAGCACCGCGACACCCTGAATTACCTCGAACGCCGAGTCTCCTCACTGATCGGGCGACGCAACGCGGTGGTCGCGATCCACGGTGGGGTTCCACGCCATGATCGCCGGCGCATCACCGAAGAGTTCACTCACAACCCGGATGTACAGGTCATGATCGCAACGGATGCCGCGGGTGAGGGGCTCAACCTCCAGGCAGCGCACCTGATGGTGAACTACGACCTCCCGTGGAACCCAAACCGCATCGAGCAGCGTTTTGGACGCATCCATCGCATCGGTCAGACCGAGGTGTGCCGACTGTGGAACCTCGTCGCGGATGGCACCCGAGAGGGCGAAGTCTTCCAGCGGCTTCTCGACAAGATCGAGGAGCAGAAACGCGCCTATGGGGGCAAGGTGTTCGATGTCCTCGGCACCTCGCTCGGTGAGATGTCGCTCACAAAACTGCTGCGCGACGCAATCCGTTATGGAGAGCGCGACGACGTGCGGGCGAAGATGCACGAGACCATCGACGCGGGCGTATCAGCCGGGCTCCGAGAGCTCATGGACGATCACGCACTCGCTCACGAGGCTCTGCCCGGCGACGAGCTGAGACGCCTGCGGCGCGACATGGAGGATGCCCAGGCGCGCAGGCTGCAGCCTCACTTCATCCGTGACGCTTTCGTCGAGGCGTTCACCCGCCTCGGAGGTCGAATCGAGCGCCGAGAGAAGGGCCGCTACGAGATCACGCACGTGCCGGCGCTCGTCCGGGACTCGACACGCGCACCCATCGCTCGGCGCTATCACCGAGTGACGTTCGACCTCAAGACGGCAGCGGTCGAGCTGGGTGAGCGCGCAGAGTTGCTGGCGCCCGGACATCCGCTTCACGACGCGGTGCTCCGCCTCACCGTCGACGGTCTGCGCACAGTGCTCGATCGTGGCACGGTGCTTACGTCGACCGAGATCGACGCGCCTGCACTCCTCGTAGGAGTGCTCAACGAAGTACAAGACGCAACCGGGGCAACCATCGCCCAACGGTTCGGCTACGTCCTCGCCAGCGAAGACGGGGACATCCTGGATGCCGGACCCGCTCCCTACCTCGATTACGGTCCGGGGACGGTGACGGATGCTGCGCCCGTCGAACGCTTCAGCTCGCGGGAAGATGCGGCCCGGACGTGGGTGATCTCGCACCAGTTGCCGGCCTTCGCCTCGTCATCGATCGAACATCGCACCCATGACTACGAGCGACTCGCCGACAGGGTCGAGAAGCGACTCAATCGGGAGATCAATCGACTAGGCCTGGAAGCACTCAAAGCCGACGCCGCCTCCCGCGCGGGGAAGAAGGTCCGCATCACTGGAGACACCCTGCGCCGGCGCGCCGACGATCTCGAGAACAGACTGACTGTGCGCCTCGCCTTGATCGAGAAGCAGCTCAAGATGGCGCCGTTGCCGCCGAAAGTGGTTTCAGCCGCTGTGGTCCTTCCCGCTGCGATCGCGCAGCCGACGGGCGGAACGCCCGTTGATCTCGCCGCGGCGCGAAAGGCAGTCGAGCGTCGCGGTGTGGAGGCCGTCCTCGCCGCCGAACGGGCACTGGGCCGGGAGCCAGAAGAGCAGGCGTTCAACAACCCCGGATTCGACATCCTGTCGACCAAGGGTGACGACCACAGCATTCGCATCGAAGTCAAGGCGCGCGTTGTTGGGGCGGATGACTTCACCATCACTCGCAACGAGGTTCTCATGGCGCTGAACACTTCGCCGCACCACAGGCTCGCGCTGGTTTCGGTGCACCCGGACGGATCCGCGCAAGACCTCGTGCGCTACATCGGGAACGCCTTCGCGGGCGCCGAGCCGGCCTGGCTCAATGACTTCGGAGTTGTCGCGCAGACGCTGGACTGGGACTCGTGGTGGGGTCGCGGAGGTGATCCTTATTAGGGTGCGATGGGCGCCCTTCGATTCAAAGACCCACGGGACCGGTCGTTCGCGCCAACGGCCGCGACACCAGATGGGCTTGTCGCTGCGAGGTCGGATGGAGGGAGGCTAGGCGATGGTTACCGTCAGCGCCGTTCGCGGCGACATCACCGAGCAACGTGTCGATGCAATCGTCAATGCTGCGAACCGTCTTATGCGCGGCGGAGGCGGAGTGGACGGTGCGATACATCAGGCCGGCGGTCGCGCCATACTCGAGGATTGCATCGCGCGCTTTCCAGACGGACTCCACACTGGCGACGCGGGATGGACGACGGCGGGCGCAATGCCGGCGAACTGGGTGATCCATACGGTCGGCCCGAACTACGGGGCTGGCGAACACGACCGAACGCTACTTGTGTCCTGCTATCGGCGGGCGCTGGAGGTCGCCGATGAGCTCGGCGCGCGAAGCGTCGCCTCGCCGCTAATCAGTGCAGGGGTCTACGCATGGCCTATCAACGACGCGATCGAGGTTGCTGTCGATACGATCGCCCGGACTCGAACGCGGGTCGCTGAAGTACGGCTGATCGCGCTCAATGACGATACCCACCGGCGGGTGAGGGCCCAGGTGCTCAGGCGGTTCCCGCCGCCCACAGATGCGGGATCGGTGGGTCAGCTCTTCGACCGCGCGCCTCGCCAATGGAGCTTCCGGGGCGACCCGTATCTATGGAGGGCGCTCCGCGCGAAGTTCGCTTCCACGCCGCTCCCACGCGACTCGTGGGCACTCGAGACGATGATCCGAACGGCCGCGGAAACCATCACTGGCAGGCCGCTGGCGGAGGGCGACGAGCCGTTCCACCTCCCCGAGTTCGATCCTGGTCATGGAATGTCGGCGGGCGGTGTCACGCCTTCCTGGTGGAACACCACAGGTATCCGGATTCTCATCGACCGATTTGAGGCGACGTTGCCCCAGCAAGACGGTGGTGACGGACTGACCGTGCCAGTCGATTCGTGACCTCGGCGACGACAGCTGCGAGCGCTGAGCAGTATGGTTCGAGCGTGCCCAGTTACAGTGCGCTCACCGATCGATCCGCAGTCCAACGGGCTATCGACGAGTTTGATCGACTCGGTCGCGATGCGTTTCTCCACAAGTTCGGCTTCGGCGTGGCCCGTGACTACTTCCTCGTCACGGATTCCGGAAGGTATGACTCCAAAGCGATCTTCGGTGTCGCCTTCGGACTTCAGCACGGGACGCCGCTTGGCTCGGACGAGTTCAGCGGTGGTCGCGACGGCGCGGCAGGTCGTCTGGCGGAGCTCGGATACTCCATCACGGGGATCAACTTCACGGGCTGAGCTCGCCGATTTCACCAATCGTCTGCGCAAACACATCTGATTGCGGACGTGACCACATAACCTCCCATCCGACATTCAGCCCACTAGCGATCGGGCGTGGCGGAGTGCCGGGACCGTGGAATGGCGGACCGAGCGCAGCGAGGGAGCACATGCCGCGAAAGCCCGGAACGCAGCCGTGCCCGATCGCTACGCTCTCGGCGTCGGAGGGAGGCGATCCGCTTCCCGCCACCGACACTTGGCGACGTCTGCAAGCATCGTCCGGCAAACCGCTTCGGCGGCGTTGACGCGGTCGCTTGAGTGTCCGACACTGGCCCGATACTGACGGTCGATTGGGCACGAGCGGAGGTCGAGATGGGCAGCATCACCCCATATGAATCGGCGAAGGGCCGCCGCTACCGCGTGCGCTATCGCCGGCCTGATCGCACCGAGGCGGAGAAGCGCGGCTTCACGACCATGCGCGAAGCGGAGCTGTACCTCGCCATGGTTACGGTGTCGAAGGCGAAGGGCGAGTACATCGATCCGGTGGCGTCCAGGGTTCCGGTCCGAATGTTCGCCGACAGTTGGCTGCGATCGAAGCAGCCGCCGATGTCGAAGCCTTCCTACTACATGACGCTCGAGCGTGCGTGGAAGAACCACGTCGCTCCGGTTTGGGCCGACAGGGAGATCTCATCGATCCGGCGCTCCGAAGTCCAGGATTGGGTGTCAGCCCTCGCGTCGAAGAAGTCGCGAACGGTCGTCCTTCGCTCGCTGGGGATCCTGGCCGGCATCCTCGACGTCGCAATCGACGATCGTCGTCTCGCCAGCAATCCGGCCCGGCATGTGCGCAATCTTCCTCGGCACGGGCCGGGTAAGCGTCGCGTCTACCTGTCGCATGACCAGGTGGCGACGCTGGCGGCGTGCTCGGCGTATCCGACCCTCGTCCTGACTCTGGCTTATACGGGTCTGCGCTGGGGCGAGGCGACGGGGCTGCGTGTGCGGAGCGTGAACCGTCTGCGTCGACGCTTCGTCATCGAGGAAAATGCGGTGATGATCGCGTACGAGATCCACGTCGGCACGCCCAAGACGCACGAGAAGCGCTCCGTCCCGTACCCCGAGCGGCTCGCTCCGATGATCGAGCAGGCGTGCGCCCGTAAGGGTCCCGAGGGACTGCTCTTCGGCGACGGGGTCAACCACATGCGCAACTCGGGCAACAAGGGATGGTTCGCGAACGCGGTCCGGCGTGCGCAGGAGTTTGATCCGTCGATTCCGCGGCTCACTCCTCATGACCTCCGCCACACCGCCGCGTCGCTTGCGATCAGCTCGGGCGCGAACGTGAAGGCCGTGCAGCGGATGCTGGGTCACGCGTCGGCCGCGATGACGCTGGACACCTACGCCGATCTTTTCGACGACGATCTGGATGCGGTGGCGACGAGACTGAACGACGCCATGCCGCTGGTGGCACTGCCGACGGGCCCGCAGACCCGCTACGCCCGACCGCACTGACCAGTTTGCTCCGCTTGACAGCGCTTGTCATGATGTCTTTTCGAGCCGTGGAACCGATGCGTACCTACACTGAGACACAACCGAGGGAGCGCTCGTGAGGAACTACGACGTTGTCGGTGCAGTGATTATCAGGGACGGCTTCGTGCTTTGTGCCCAGCGAGGGTCGGCCGGATTGCTCGGCGGTCTTTGGGAGTTCCCAGGGGGCAAGATTGAGCCGGGCGAGACACCGCAGCAAGCTCTCGTGCGTGAAATTGCCGAAGAACTCGATTGTTTTGTCTCTGTTGGCGCGGAAGTCGCTTTGACCCATCACCAGTATGAGTTTGGTGTCGTGAGGCTACAAACTTTCTACTGCCAACTCCTAACGGGGACTCCATCCGCAACGGAACACGCGGAGCTGCGATGGGTCGCACCGACAGACCTGAGCGCGCTTGAGTGGGCTCCAGCTGACATTCCGGCCGTTGACAAGATTGAGCGCGAGTCGGTGACGTTCTAGCTCGCCAGCTCAGCTATGGACGGCCAAAGAGAGCGGTGATAGGCCACGTTCTCGCGGTTGACTCGGTGTCGCTTCTTCCAACTGAGGGTCGCGACCGGCTCGTGGGACGTCGCATACATCGCAACCATGTCGTCACTGATCCAGATGCCACCGATGTCCAATTGCGTGTGGTGATTCGGACACAAACAGAGGAGGTTCTCCAGGTGATCGGCGCCGAGGTGTGGCCGCCCAAGGGGACGCACATGGGCTCCCTCCGCGTACTTCCGTCCCTCGAATCCGCGCAACCCGATTCCGCAAATCTGACAACTGAAGTCGTATAACTCCTTGACCTCACGAGCGACCGCTGTGTCTCGGATTCTGCGTGTGACGACAGCCGAGGCGAATGCTGGGTCGTGATCTATTGCCGGTGCAGGTTCGACCACCGTCTGATTGTCAATCGCGTCAAGCCTGAAACGGACTATCCGGAATCCGTCACGACCGGTCTCCATCCACCAACTCGTGACGGAATACAGCCCGGAATAGACGTAACCGGCGCGCGGCGCGAATGGAGAACTCGCATGGGCACCCCGGATAACGCGAACAGGGAGCCCCTGCACCAAGCTCGTTATGAGCCCAGCGTTTCCTGGGGCCTCGGGATCCTGGTCGGCGATTTGCTTGTTTGGACGCCGCTGATTGCCGCCATGGCCGGTGTAAATCAGGTAGGAGCCATGATCCTCGTCATCTACGTATCCGCCTGAAACGACGATCGAGTCCGCACCCTCGGCCTTCGTCCCGCTGATTCCCGCCCGACCCGGTCGATGAACCCAGGCGCTCTGCAGCTCTCTGCGGTCGAGAAAGAACTGGCCAACCTTCACGCCATCGGGTGTCCCAAAGAATCTGGCCATGTCAGCGCAACATTATCGCGACGGATCCGACTCGTCGACGAGAGCTCTGTCGGGAGGGTGGCAATGCCGACGGGTCGCCAGACCCGCTACGCCCGACCGCGGTGACCGCAGAGAGCAGAATGCTCAGTTTTCGACGGGGTACAGGTCGCCCGAAATGATCGACTTCGGGCGTTCTGAGATGTCGAACGAAGGCCCTTGAAGACGGTCGTCGCTGCCCTCGGAGTTCTCAGAATGCGGGCAAAAAACGGGCAAAAACGGAACTTCGTGTGGTATGACCTTGGAGAAATACCTGGTCAGAGTCAAAAAAAGACTGCGCCCCTGGAGGGACTCGAACCCCCAACCGTTTCCTTAGGACGGAACTGCTCTTCCATTGAGCTACAGAGGCTGGCCGCACCAGTCTACCGAGATGAGGCAGTGCGCCCGGCTCCGGCAAACCGAGGCCGACAGTGATGTCCGGGGGGCGCAGTACCGTCAACCGGAGGAGGCGAGATATGCCAAGCTTCGCCGTCAGGCTCCTGGACAGCGCGAACTGGACGACCGCGTCGGCATCCGCGAGCAACAGGGTTGGACCGAGCACGCTGCGTTGATGGACGGTCTCGTCGCAGACGGGTTCCTCCTGATCGGCGGTCCGCTCGGGGACGGTCACGAGACTCTGAACCTCGTCGAGGCTGAAGACGAGGATGCCGCGCGCCGGCGCTTCTCGGAAGACCCATGGGCCGACGCCGACCTCTCGAGGTGGGCTCGATAGAGCGCTGGCACCTGTGGCTGCACTACCGCAAGGCTGCGACCGTGACCGCGACCTGACCCAAAAGCTCAGGCAATGGTTTCGTCGTGCAGCTGGTCGAAGTACGACAGGCCGACCAGCATCCCCTCGGGACTCAGCAATCTGGCGATCGTCTGACCCCACGGCTCCACGTGCCTGGTCGCCAGGATCTCGTAACCGGCGGCACGGAGCTCGGCCTCGCCCTCCGCGACGGCGATCGGCGAGGCGAGCTCGAACTCCAGCCAAGCCTGAGGAACCGGCACGTCGGCCGGCCACTCACTTACCCCGAACGTGGATTCCGCGGCCTCGGCCAGCCGCCAGAGCGCGAAGACCTTAACCCCCGGCAGCGCGTGAGTGTCGAGATACCCCGGCGTCGGCTCCTCGAACACGATGCCCAACGAGTCCTGATAGAACCGGCGGGACTCCGCGTCATCACGAACGATGGGTCCGAAGCCGGCGACAAACTGCACGTCCATTGCCTCACCATAAACGCTGCGGCAGACACGCCAAGGACCGTGCCTGGACGACGACGGCGCAACGACAGAGGCGCAGGCCGACCTCAGTCGACCTGCGCCCCGCGGACCGCCTTTACGGCTGCTGCGGTCGGCCTCGCGTCCTCCGCGTCCGCCGCCCATCAGCCTTACGGCTGTTGCGGTCGGCCTCCTCTGCCGCCTCCAGGGCCGCCGCCCATCTCCGATTGCACGGCGACACCCGCGGTCACCGTCACTGCGTCAGAGCCGTCGACCGATACCGAGTACGAGCCGTCTGATGCGACATCCGGACCGCTGTAGAACACGGCGCCGAAGGTGGCGTCGGCCTCGAACGAGTCGATCACCGCACCAGAGGCATCCGTGATCTCGACGGTCTGCCCGGCGGTCCCGCTGACGGTTGCCGCGATCCAGGCCTGTGCGCCGGTCGCGGTCTTCAGCACACTGCCTGCCACAGACACCGAGCCGCCGTCCACCGTGATGGCGCCGTTGGCATCGAGCGCACCCTGACCGCCGCCGGACGTCGGTCCGGTCACGATCGTGGTGCCACCGGACAACGTGATCGAGCCGTTCGAGTCGATCGCGTCACCGACCGCGTTCACTCTCACCGAGCCGCCCGAGATCACGATCGTCTCGCCCGAGTCGGTCTCACCGCCGCCGCCCATGCCGCCGCCGGCACCGGCACCAGCGGTCGAGACGGTCCCGCTCGCGCCGTTGAGGCCGTCATCGCTCGACGTGACATCGACCGTGCCGCCGGAGATCGCGATGTCGGTCGCCTCGAGGCCTTCGGCAGAGTCTTCGACGACGACCGAACCGTCGCGGACCTCGAGCGCCTGCTCGGCGTGGATGCCGTCGTCCCGGGTCGTCACAGAGAGCGTGGCGCCGCCGATGCCGACCGATCCGTCGGAGTGCACGGCGTCATCGACGGCGTCGATCGTGAGGTCGCCGCCGTCCAGTGCGACGACGATCCCGGCGACGACGCCCTTCGGCGAAGCGTCGGCAGCGGATGCGGACGACCCGGCCGTGACGTTGATCGTGCCGCCGGTCACGACGACGTCGGTCGCGGCGCTCAGCCCATCGTCGCGACTGACGGCGGAGATGTCGCCGTCCGAGACCCAGATGAAGCCCTGGGTCGCGTCCTCGTCCTGGTCGCTCTTGAGCGCGTCGCCGCCGGCCGTGAGGTCGAGCGTGCCGCCTTCGACCACCAGCGAGTCCTTGCCCCGCAGCGCATCGTCGACCGCGTCGGCCGTGATGTCACCCGAGAGGATGACGAGATCGTCGGTGCTGGTGATGCCGTCGTTTCCGTTGCCCGAGACCGACAGGGATCCGCTGCCCGTGATCGTGAGGTCTGCATCGCTGTAGATCGCCGCGTTGGCGGCGGCGTCATCGGCGTAGGACGCGGCGTCCGACACCGAGTTCTCGCTGCCATCGGCGAGCGAGATCACGACGTCATCGGCACTCGTCACGGTGATGGCCGGTGAATCGGATGCCGCGATGTCGGCGTCGTCGAGGATGAGCACGACCTGAGCATCCTCGGGCGCTGTAACGACGATCTGGCCGTCGAGAGAGCCCGAGAGGCGGAAGACCCCACCTTCGGAAATCGTGACGGTGGAGCCGTCGACCGTGACTGCGGACGAGTCGGACGACGCGGTCGTGTCGGAGAGTTCGATGTCGACGGCGTCTGCGGAGGACCACTCGTCGTCGTTGACGACGGTGACGTCGGCGTTCGCGGCGAGGACTGCGTCCGCAGCAAGGTCGGAATCGACGACAGCCGTCGTCTCGACAGCCGCCGAGTCGTCGGTGGTCAACGTCGTGCCGGATGTCGAGCCGGCCGACTGCGTTGCGCAGCCTGCGAGCACGAGAGCTCCGAGCACGAGCGGGGTGGTGGCCAGAATCAAGCGGCGGCGGAGCATGATGCCTCCTCGGGTCGGTGGGCGGTATCGGATGGGGGAGAGCATCGGGGACGGGTATCGGACCGTGGTGCGGGCCCGATCGGCTGAGCGCCCGCGAACGGGCCGCGCAGCAGCCGCGCCCAGCGGTTTCGCGGCAGCTCGGTATGCAGCGCGGCGAGCCCGGTCCCGTACTTGCTGATGGTCGCGGGACGATGCCCGGCCCGCCAGAGCAGGCGATCGACAGCGGATGCCGCGGCCGCCGACTTCGTCTCGACGATCGCGAGGTGGGGGAGCGTGAAGCCCGAGCCGTCTGGCTCGAGCCACGCGAGGTCGGTGTCGACCGTCGCGCGAGCTCCATCGCCGACGAGCAGCGTCGCACGGCGATAGCGCGTCATGAGGGTGGCGTCGAGATGCCCCGCGCGTTCGCTCGGCACGCCGATCGTCGACAGCGCGTCGGCCACATCGGCGCGCGCGTCTTTCGAGAGCACATCTCGATGGGCGGGGTCGTAGGCGTCCCGGTCCTTGACCGTCGCCCCGCGCGCCCCGCGCGTCTTGATCTCGAGGTACGAGGTGCCTGTGTCGAGGTAGGTTCGGGTGCGCAGCTTGAACCGCCGCCGGCGTGGTTGAGCCGCCATCCGGAAGCTCAGCAGATCGGGCGTGTCGAAGTAGACGGACTCGTACGCGAAGTCGCGCGCGCCATCCATCTCGAGCACTCGCGTGGCGGCATCCAGCGCGGCGAAGACGCGCACGAGGTCGGCGCGAGGCACGACGTACTTGCGGTCGACGCGGGTGAGGAGGGATGCCGTGGCCACGAGTTCGTCGAGCGCGATGGTGTCGAATCGACGCAGCGGGTTCATCGCACCGCCCCTTCCATCGCGAGCTGCTCGCGAGCGGAGCCCGTGCCCGCCGTGCCCGCCGTGCCCGAGGCCGAGTCTGCGAGAGTGTTGCCTGCCCGCCCCGATTCGCGCGGCGCGCGGTAGCGGACATCCACCAGCGTGGTGTCGTTGACGAGGTCGAGTTCCTGCACGATCACCGACGTCACCGCGCCGCCGAGGCGCAGCTCGAGTTCTTCGCGAAGCCGGGGCTCGCTCGAGATCGCGCGGTCGAGCCGAACGATCTGGTGCCGGCTTCGCGACAGCAGGGCGGGGTGGTCGGCGGCCCAGAGCACCACGAGAATGAGTGCGACGAGGCCCGCGACCGGCCACGGATCCGTCTGCGGCAGACCGCAGACGAGCCCGATCGCGAGGGCCGCGAAGTAGTAGGCGACTTCGCGTTGCGAGATCTCGGACGAGCGCAGCCGGATGATCGACAGCACTCCGAAGAGTCCCAGGCCGAGTCCGAGCGCGACCTCGGCGGTGCCGAGGACAGCGGCGACGACCATCACTCCCACGTTCACGCCGAGGAACGCGACGACGAGGTCACGGCGGTGGTGGCGGCGGTAATAGATGCCGAAGCTGAGGATGAGGGCGGCTGCCAGGTCTATCCCGATGAGGATGAAAGTGCTGGTGGTCATGAATTTCTCCCATTGCTGATCACGTCTGCATCCATTCGAGTCGGGCTCGCTATGCGGCTGCTATGACGCGCGCCAGCGGGGGATACGAGTTCGGCGCTGCGGAACACGAAACTGCGCTGAACGCCGTAACTCGTCACGAACAGCACGGCCTCGGTGGCGATCTTCGCCAAAATGAGTGGGATGCCGATGGCCGTGAGCCCCTCGATCCACACGATGTTCGACGCCAGGAGCGCGATGGCGAGCATCGCGTAGCGGACGGCCTGGCCCCGCATCCCGCCCTCACTCGGCGCCCGGAACACGACCCGCCGATTTACGGCGAAGTTGACCGATGCGCTGATCGCGCGCGCTGCGACGATGGCGGGGATGAGCCATCCGGTGAGGGCGACGAGAACGAGCAGCGCCACGGTGTCGACGGCGAACGCCAGAAGGGATGACCCTGTGAACCTGATGAGCGGCAGGGCGACTCGCAAGGAGTCGACGACCGGACGGAAGTGACTCGAGGCATTGCCCTCGAGGTACACGGTCTCTATCGCCACCTCGCGCGCGGCGACGCCGGCTCGGCGCGCGCGCAGCAGGACGTTCTGCTCGAACTCGAAGCGGTCGCCCGGCTGTGCCTCGACCCACGCCAGCAGGTCCGCGGGAATGCCGCGAAGCCCCGTCTGGGTGTCGGACAGGCTCCAGCCGGCGGCGAGCCGGAAGACCGTCCGAGCCGACGCGTTGCCGATCCGGCTGCGCCATGGCACGTTCCCCGAGAAGGTGCGGCATCCGAGCACCAGGGCGGGAGCGCCGGATGCGGCATCCGCCCGCAGTTCGTCGGGCAGCCGCAGGATGTCGCGCACGGTGTGCTGACCGTCGGCATCGGCGGTCACGACATCCTGACCCGGATGCTCGTCGCGGATGTGCCTGATCCCGGACTTGAGCGCCGCGCCCTTGCCGAGGTTGCGGTGATGGTGGAGCACCGTCGCCCCGAGTGCGCTGACACGGGCGAACTCAGCGCTGAACTCGGCGCCGCTCCCGTCGTCGACCACGACGACGCCCAGTTCGGGATCTGCGGCCAGCAGCTCGGCCACGAGTGCCGAGAGGCACGGCCGCGGCTCGTAGGCGGGGATCAGCACGATCACGTCATCACCCCGCGATGTAGAGGATGTCGCTGGTCGCGCGCTCCCCGCCGTTGGACGGCTGGTTCACGACCTCGCCGTTGAAGTACAGCGTCGACGACCCGCCGCCGTCGAGGTTGTACGCGGTCGTGGCGCCCAGGTCGATCATGATGTCGGCGAGCTCGGTGAGCGTGACGCCGGCGCTGTAGCCCGTCTGCCGGCCGTCGACCACGACGAACACGAGGTGGTTCTCGTCGATCACGCCGACCGCGGTGCGCGGCTGGTCGCCCTGGATCGAGTGGTTGCCGAAGTTCGTGTCGATCTCGATGTCTTCGATGCCGTCGACCACCGACGAGTCCTCGACGATCGCGGGACCGAAGCTCAGTGTGTTCCACGCGCCGTCCGCCACGAGTGCGGCTGCGCTGGTCGCCGTCTCGTCGTACACCTCGACGCGGCCGTCGGCATAGAACACCAACCCGTCCCGGGCGGGGGAGTCGCGGTAGACCACGCCGTTGCGGATCAGGATGCCGGTGTCCCTGAACCCGTAGTAGTCGCCGTTCACCGCGAAGACGGCGTCGTTGTCGGCGGCGATCGCGCTGGTGAGCTCGGTGATGTTCTCGCCGAACTGGTCTTTCGCGAAGGCGCTCTGGAGGTCGGTCGCGTCGCCGAGCACGACATCCGCGACGTAGTACGTGACGGTCTCGGAGCCTGATCCCGACGTGACGGTCGAGATCGTGACCGAGGTGTCGCCGTCGGTGTAGGACGTGTCGGTCTGCACAGCGTCCGCGGTGTCGTCCGATGAGTCGGTGGCGTCATCCGTCGACGACGAGGAGTCGACACTGGAGTTCTCAGCCTCGTAGGTCGACACGTCCGCGATCTCGACATGCTCGATGAGGAAGCGGTCGGCAGCCCACGCGGCGGCACCACCGCCTGAGAGCAGAACGACCAGCCCGGAGGCGATCACGATGTTGCGGGTTCGTCGGGGGTTCTTCTTTGCCATGTTCCAGGGATACGCACCCGACCTACGACTCGCCTCGCCTGAGGCGATGAGGCGCAGATGAATGGCTATGAAGTCCCTGAGCGCCTTTGCGTCGCAGCGGGCACAACAATTCGGTCGCGGGCGGTCCTGCCAGGGGGTGGGCTCGTCTACGATTCCGGGAGGGCCGCGACGAGGACGTCACGGCGGGAACGAGGAACTGTGCCGGTCGTCGTACGCGTTCGAGCCGAACGCTCGCCGGGTGAGAAGCGCGTCGCCGCGAGTCCCGAGAGCGTGCGCAAGCTGGTCGCCATCGGCGCCGCTGTCGAGGTCGAGTCAGGTGCGGGTGCTGATGCACTGGTGTCGGATGCCGCCTACCGCGACGCCGGTGCGACGATCATCGAGCCGGGCACACCGCTCGCCGACGGCATCCTCTTCCATGTCCGGCCCCTGACACCTCCGGAACTCGCCGCGCTGCCTGCGGGCACGGTCACGATAGGGGTCGACGATCCGTTCCAGCACTCCGATTCGGTCGTCGCTGCGCGTGATGCCGGCGTCACATCCTTCGCCCTGGACCTGCTGCCGCGTATCTCGCGGGCGCAGTCCATGGACGTGCTCTCGTCGCAGTCGCTGATCGCGGGGTACCGGCTCGTGACGCTCGCCGCCGATGCGTTCGGGCGCATGTTCGGCATGACGATGACGGCCGCCGGGACCCTCGCTCCGGCCCGGGTGCTCGTGCTCGGTGCAGGCGTCGCGGGGCTGCAGGCGATAGCGACCGCCAAGCGGCTGGGCGGCGTCGTGTCGGCGAACGACGTGCGGGCGGCATCCGCCGACGAGGTGCGCTCGGTGGGCGGCACGTTCATCGACCTCGACCTCGGGACTGCTGACGCGTCCGGCGGGTACGCGAAGGAGCTCGCCGAGGACCGGGCACGCCGTCAGCAGGAGCTGCTCGCGCCGCATGTCGCGGCATCCGACATCGTCATCACCACCGCGGCGGTGCCGGGGCGCGCGGCGCCGCGGCTCGTGACGGGCGCCATGGTCGCCGCGATGAAGCCGGGCTCGGTGCTCGTCGACCTCGCCGCCGACTCGGGCGGCAACATCGAGGGCTCGGTGGCAGGCGAGCGACGCGCGGTGGCCGTGGCCGGAGGAATCGCGACCCTGATCGGAGCCCGCGACATCCAGTCGGATCTCTCGCCGGATGCGTCGAAGCTCTACGCGATGAACTGCGCCAAC
Source organism: Microbacterium pumilum (assembly GCF_039530225.1). NCBI lineage: Bacteria > Bacillati > Actinomycetota > Actinomycetes > Micrococcales > Microbacteriaceae > Microbacterium > Microbacterium pumilum. The sequence goes on along the minus strand of NZ_BAAAOH010000001.1, from coordinate 3,616,871 downwards.
TTCGCTGCGCTCATCGTGAAGGAAGGAGAACTCGTGCTCGACTTCGCCGACGAACTGGTCGCGGGCAGCGCCGTCACACACAACGGCCGCATCGTGAGCGAGCGCGTGGCCGCTGCGCTGCCGGTCCCGGTCCCTGAGCTTGTCGAAGGGCCAGAGCCCGCCCCGGTCCCTGAGCTCGTCGAAGGGCCAGAGCCCGCCCCGGTCCCTGAGCTTGTCGAACGGCCAGAGCCCGCCGCGGTCCCTGAGCTTGTCGAAGGGCCACAGACCATCGAGGAGCGTGCCTGATGGATGCCTTCGCACTCATCACGATCACGATCCTCGCCGTATTCCTCGGTTTCGAGGTCGTCTCGAAGGTGTCGAGCACACTGCACACGCCGCTCATGAGCGAGGCCAACGCCATCCACGGCATCATCCTGCTGGGCGCGATCATGGTCGCCGGCCAGGCGGAGGATCCGCTTGCGCTCGCCCTCTCGATCCTCGCGGTGCTGCTGGCGACCATCAACGTGGTGGGCGGTTTCGTCGTCACCGACCGCATGCTCCTGATGTTCTCCGCCAAGCCGCGCCGGACGGAGGTGGGATCGTGAAGCTGCTCCCTCCCGAGGTCGTCACAGTCGCCTACATCGTGGCCGCGGTGCTCTTCATCCTCGCCCTCAAGGGTCTCGGCAACCCGCGCACCGCCCGTCGCGCGAACCTGCTCGGCGCGGCGGGCGCCGCCATCGCTGTGCTCGCCTACCTGTTGAGCGTCGACGTGCGCAACCTGGGCTGGATCGGCATCGCCGTCGCAGTCGGCGCCGTGATCGCGGTCTTCGCCGCACGCCGGGTGCAGATGACGCAGATGCCGCAGCTCGTCGCCGCCTTCAACGGCGTCGGTGGTGGGGCGGCCGCGCTGGTGGCGCTCGTCGAGGCCGGTCATGGTGAGAGCCCGTGGACTCTGAGCGTGGTCGCGGTGACCGTGCTCATCGGATCGGTATCGCTGACCGGCTCGTTCGTCACGTTCGGCAAGCTGCAGGGCATCCTCACGACGCGGGCAGTGACCTTCGCAGGGCTGCGGATACTCATGGTGGCGCTGGTGTTGGCCGCGGTGGCGATGGGAACGGCACTCGTCCTCACCCGAGACCCGCTGTTCGCGATCGCCCTGGCGACCGTCGGCCTCGTGCTGGGAGTCCTTCTCGTGCTGCCGATCGGCGGCGCCGATGTGCCGATCGTGATCTCGCTGCTGAACGCCTTCACCGGACTCGCGGTCGCGGCATCCGGTCTCGTGCTGGCGAACGTGCTGCTGCTCATCGCGGGCACGCTCGTCGGGGCGAGCGGAACCATTCTGACCATCGCTATGGCGAAGGCGATGGGCCGCACCGTCACGGGGATCGTCTTCGGCGCGTTCCGGGCTGGCGTGGCGAGCGGCGACAGCGCCGACGCGGCCGATCGGCCGGTGCGCACGATGGACGCCGACGACGTCGCGATCCTGCTCGACTACGCGCAGCGCGTCGTCATCGTGCCCGGCTATGGCCTTGCCGTGGCGGGAGCTCACCACGCCGCTGCCGAGCTCGCCGAACTGCTCGAGGCACGCGGCGTCGATGTCGTGTTCGGCATCCATCCCGTGGCGGGTCGCATGCCCGGCCACATGAATGTGCTTCTCGCCGAGGCCAATGTGCCGTACGAATCACTCGTCGAAATGGATGAGGTCAACCCGCGTTTCAAGACGACCGACCTCGTACTGGTCGTGGGTGCGAATGACGTGGTGAATCCGGCGGCCAAATCGTCGCCGGGATCGCCCATCTACGGCATGCCGATACTCACCGTGGGCGACGCGCAGCAGGTGGTGTTCCTGAAGCGCTCGCTGAACCCCGGCTTCGCGGGCATCGAGAACGAACTGTTCTACGACCCCAAGGTGTCGATCGTGCTCGGCGATGCGAAGCAGACCCTGACGAAGATCCTCGCGGCGGTCAAGACGACGGCCTGAGCCGGCAGGTCGCGCGTCAGTGCGCGGCTTCGTACGCTTCGAGAACGGATGCCGGAACCCGGCCCCGCTCCGAGACCTCGTACCCGGTGGACTTCGCCCACGCGCGGATCGCGCTGTAGTCCTGCTGCCCCGTGCGCCGGCGCCTGCCCGACGACCCACCGCCGGAACCGTTCGAACCGCGTGACGAGATCGATCGCCCCGCGCTGACATAGGGGGCGAGTGCCTCGCGCAGTGCGCGGGCGTGGTCGTCGGTGAGGTCGATCTCGTACGCGACTCCGTCGATTGAGAAGAGGACGGTTTCGCCGGCGCCGATTTCGAGGATGGTGCCGTCGAGGTCATCCACCAGTTGATGCACAATTCTGCGAGCCATATGCGCAACAATACGCCGAATGAAGACCGTATTGATGCCCATTGCGCATGACGTGGAATTCGGATGACGACGCGATAATCGGCGGATTGCGGCATCCGGATCCCAACTTCGGACGGATTGCCGAAATTCGGTCAGCGCGTTTACGGTGGCGACGAATCAGGGGAGGATGCCGGCGCGGCGAGCTTTGGCGACGGCGGCGTGACGGGTGGATGCCTCGAGTTTCGACATCGCCGACTGCAGGTATGACTTCACAGTGCCTTCCTTCAGCGACAAGCTCGACGCGATCTCGGCATTCGTCGACCCGAGAGCGACCCGGGCGAGGACGTCGGTCTCGCGGGGCGAGAGCGCGATGCCGTGGTCCACGGGTCGTCCCGCGCCCTCGTTCGACAGCGCGGCACGGCGCTGCTCGAGCACCTCGAGTCGTCGACGCACGTCATCATCCGTGACGACGGCAGCGATGCTGCGCAGCTCGGCGTAGCTCTCGCGCAGCTCCTCACGCGCGACGGCGTCCAGGCCCGGCTCACCTGTGGCCGCTGGCGCCAGCGAGACCCGGCGCTCGACCTCGTCGCGGATGCGCAACTCGGTCGCGAGCGTTCCGGCGACGGCGAATGCGGGCCGGGCGATGACGTCACCCACCGACACCTGGGCCCACGTTCCGCAGTAGAGCACGCCGCGCGCGGTTCCGGTGACGATCACCGGGATCGCGAAGAGCGTCACGATGCCCTCGCCCAGCACCGCGCGATCGTAGTCGTGCGTGATGTTGCGCGACGTGCGGTAATCCAGGGCCAGCCGCGGGCGCTTCTCGACAAGCGCCCGGCCGCCGAGTCCGCGGTCGGCGTGGACGATGAGTCCGTGCAGATTCCGCGTTCGGGTTCCGACGGTCGCGGTCACTTCGACCGCGCCGTCATGCTCGATTCCGCCGAACGCGAGGGGGAACTGCGACTGCCGGGCGAGGTCCGCAACGGCACGTTCGATGAGGCGAGCGTCGCTTTCGGTACCCGTCTGTGCGGCCACCCACTACCTACTTCCGGGGGTGACGGCCTCGTCGCCGCCTTTCGTAGCGTCGACCATACCACCGTGACCGGCGAAGTCGCTCGGCCGGATGGAACGGTTTCGAAGGAGAAACGCCCATGGTCGAATACGCCCCGGAGTGGAGACGCAGCCTCGACGATCCCACCTCGTTCTGGCTCGATGCGGCATCCGCCGTCGACTGGACGGTCGTGCCGCAGCGTGCCGTCGACCACCACGGCGACGAATGGACGTGGTTTCCCGACGCGGCTCTCAACATGACCGTGAACTGCCTGGACCGTCACATCGACGCCGGACGTGGTGAGTACGTCGCCCTGCGCTATCACTCGGCGATGACGGGGACGCGGAAGGACTACACGTACCGGCAGCTCCGCGACCGAGTGGCGGAGTTCGCGGGCGCCCTCGAGGATCTCGGCGTCTCACGCGGCGACCGCGTGCTGCTGTACCTGCCGATGACTCCCGAGGCCGTCATCGCGATGCTCGCCTGCGCGCGCCTCGGGGCGATCCACTCCGTCGTCTTCGGCGGCTTCGCTGCGACGGAGCTCGCCGTGAGGATCGTCGACGCCCGGCCCTCGGTGGTCGTGACCGCTTCGGGCGGTCTGGAGCCCGGTCGGGTCGTGGAGTATCTGCCGATCGTCCGCAGGGCGCTCGAGGCAGCGCCTGGAATCGTGCGCACGGTCGTCGTCCGCGATCGCGCAGCCGTTCCCGGGTCCGCGGCTTCGATGACCGGCTCGGTCGACGGTGTCCGTTGGTGCGACTGGGACGAAGCGGTCGCTGCCGCAACGCCGGCGCCGGCCGTGCCGGTCGTCTCGTCCGACCCGCTCTACGTGCTGTACACGTCAGGGACGACGGGCAGCCCGAAAGGGATCGTGCGAGACACCGGCGGGTACGCGGTTGCTCTCGCCTGGGCGATGCGCAACATCTACGACGTCGGTCCTGGCGACACGATCTTCACGGCATCGGATGTCGGGTGGGTCGTCGGGCACTCGTTCATCGTCTACGGGCCACTGCTCGCGGGTGCGACGACGGTTCTCTTCGAGGGGAAGCCGGTCGGGACCCCCGACGCGGGGGAGTTCTGGCGAATCGTCGACGAGTACCGCGTGAAGACGATGTTCACCGCGCCGACCGCGCTGCGTGCGATCCGGCGTGTCGATCCCGACCTGGAGGAACTGCCTGACGGTGCCCTGCGGACGCTGCGGACACTGTTCCTCGCCGGTGAACGTCTCGACCCTGAGACGTCGCGTTGGGCGAACGACGGACTCGGTGTGCCGATCGTCGACCACTGGTGGCAGACCGAGACCGGTTGGCCGATCTGTGCGAACCCTGTCGGGCTCGAGGTCCTCCCGGCGAAGGTCGGTTCGACAGCCGTGGCGATGCCCGGCTACGACGTGCGGATCCTCGACAGCAGGGGCCGGGATGTCACCGGCACCGGTCCGGGTGGATCCACTCCGGAAGGGAACATCGCGCTGCGCGTGCCGTTGCCGCCGGGGACGCTGAAGGGCGTGTGGGGAAGTCCCGGCCGCTTCCGTGACGCCTACCTCTCGGCTTTCCCCGGCTTCTACGCCACGGAAGATGCGGGGCACATCGACGAGGACGGCTACGTGTTCGTGATGGGCCGCACCGACGACGTGATCAATGTTGCGGGGCATCGCCTCTCGACCGGCTCGCTTGAGGAGGTGCTGACCATTCACCATTCAGTCGCCGAGTGCGCGGTCATCGGGGTCCACGACGAGCTGAAGGGGCAGCGCGCCGCGGGATTCGTGACGCTCAAGGCCCACGAGCACGTCGACCACGACCAACTCCAAGCAGAACTGGTCGCCCTGGTGCGGGAGCACATCGGACCCGTCGCGGCGTTCCGCGACGTCACGATCCTCGATCGGCTCCCCAAGACCCGCTCGGGCAAGATTCTCCGCAAGACGATGCGGCAGATCGTCGACGGAGAGCCCTACAAGATCCCCGCCACCATCGAGGACCCCACAGTCCTCGATGCGCTGGTCTCCGCCGTTCGCAGCGGAGCCGGCACCCCCCAGAAAGTCCGCTGAGCACCCTCGACGGCAGCTCGCACGAAGGCAAGGAGGCCTCAACAATGTCCGAATCACCTACCGAAACCGCCCCGCCGGGCGGCGTCGACTACCTTTCGGAGGAGGCGACGCCGAGATTCCAGGAACTGAAGCGCAAGCACCGCAGCTTCGTCTTCCCGCTGTCCGTCGCATTCCTGCTCTGGTACTTCGCCTACGTGCTCCTCTCGTCGTTCGCATCCGAGTTCATGGCCCAGCGGGTGTGGGGCGACATCACGCTCGGCCTCCTGCTCGGGCTCGGTCAGTTCGTGACCACGTTCGGAATCACCATGTGGTACGTGTGGTACGCCAACCACACACTCGACCCGATCTCGGCGGACATCCGTGACGATCTCGAGCGTCAGGAGGCGGGCGTATGAACGACATGTTCGGCGCAGTCCACACGGCCGTCGAAACGGTCGAGAACAACCCCGTCCTGAACATCTCGATCTTCGCGGCGTTCGTCGCGGTGACCCTGTTCATCGTGATCCGGGCGAGCCGCAACAACAAGACCGCGGCCGACTACTACGCGGCCGGTCGCTCGTTCACCGGTCCGCAGAACGGCTTCGCGATCTCGGGCGACTACCTGTCTGCCGCGTCGTTCCTGGGCATCACCGGGGCGATCGCGATCAACGGGTACGACGGGTTCCTCTACTCGATCGGGTTCCTCGTGGCGTGGCTCGTCGCGCTGCTGCTCGTGGCCGAACTGATGAGGAACACGGGCAAGTTCACGATGGCCGACGTGCTGTCGTTCCGCCTGAAGCAGGGTCCGGTGCGCATGGCGGCGGCGATCACGACGCTCGCGGTGTGCCTGTTCTATCTGCTCGCGCAGATGGCCGGTGCCGGTGGACTCGTCTCGCTGCTGCTCGGCGTCAACGACAAGCTCGGCCAGTCGATCGTGGTCGGTGTTGTGGGAATCCTCATGATCATCTACGTGCTGGTCGGCGGGATGAAGGGCACCACCTGGGTGCAGATCGTCAAGGCATTCCTGCTCATCGGTGGCGCGATCGTCATGACGGTCTGGGTGCTCGCGATCAACGGCTTCAGCCTCAACACGCTGCTGGAAAGCGCTGTCGCGGCATCCGTCACGGATCCGCAGGACGCGATCCTCGGCCCCGGCCTGCAGTACGGCAAGAACCCGTGGGACTTCATCTCGCTCGCGATCGCGCTCGTACTGGGCACGGCGGGTCTGCCGCACGTGCTGATGCGCTTCTACACGGTTCCGACCGCGAAGGAAGCCCGTCGCTCGGTCGTCTGGGCGATCTGGCTCATCGGCATCTTCTACCTCCTCACCCTCGTGCTCGGCTACGGCGCCGCGTCGCTGGTCGGACCGGAGAAGATCCTGGCCTCGCCCGGCGGTGTGAACTCCGCGGCCCCCCTGCTCGCACTGGCGCTCGGGGGACCGTTCCTGCTCGGGTTCATCTCCGCGGTCGCGTTCGCAACGATCCTCGCGGTCGTCGCCGGCCTGACGATCACGGCAGCAGCGTCGTTCGCGCACGACATCTACGCGAACGTCATGAAGAAGGGGAACGTGCCACCCGACGGAGAGGTGAAGGTCGCACGGCGCACGGTCATCGTGATCGGCGTGCTGGCGATCATCGGCGGGATCGGCGTGCAGGGCCAGAACATCGCCTTCCTGGTCGCGCTCGCCTTCGCGGTGGCCGCATCGGCGAACCTGCCGACCATCCTCTACTCGCTGTACTGGCGCCGGTTCCGCACCCGCGGAGCCGTGTGGAGTATGTACGGCGGCCTCGCTGCTGCCGTCATCCTGATCTTCCTGTCACCCGTCTTCTGGGGCACGGAGACGAGCGTGTTCAAGAATGTCGGAGTGGCGATCTGGCCTCTGAACAACCCCGGCATCCTGTCGATCCCGATCGGGTTCTTCCTCGGGTGGCTGGGCTCGGTCGTCGGCGGCACGCACGAGAACAAGACTCTGGCGGCCGAGATGGATGTGCGCTCGCTCTCCGGCTACGGAGCCGAGAAGGCGACGAACCACTAGATCGGTGAGTTGTGCGGCCCCGGGGCTCCAGACCCCGGGGCCGCACGGCGGGCGGACGGCCTACTCGTCCGCGCGCGCGTCCTCCTTCGCCTGCTCGAGGTCGACGAGGAACTTCTTCACTTCAGGGTGTCCGCCGTATTCGCCCAGCGAGCCGTCGGATCTCACGACCCGGTGAACCGGCACCACGATCGAGAACGGCGTCGTCGCGCACGCCGTGCCGACGGCACGAGCGGCACGCGGTCTGCCTGCCGTGATCGCGACCTCGCCGTAGCCGGCGGTCTCGCCGTACGGGATGTCGCAGACGGCTTCGAGCGCCGCACGCGTGAAGCCGCGCACCAGCCGCCAGTCGAGCGGCAGGTCGAATTCGGTGCGGGCGCCGGAGAAGTACTCGTCGAGCTGCGAGGCGGCGGCGGTCGCGGCCTCCGTCTCGTCGTGCTCGGGAGTCGACCCGAGCCGCTGCGCGAGATTCTGCAGTTCGGCGTCGACTTCTCCGTGAACGGGATGGAGGGTGACGATGCCCTCGGCTGTCGTCACGATCAGGATGTCGCCGATCGGCGAGGGGTGGAGGTGGAAACGGGTCACGGCCCCCGTGTTGACAAGACCAGCTGTGCTCATGCGACCATCCTCGCGCCCTGCAGCACAGCGCCAGTCCGACCGGGGCCCAGCTGTGCAACACGGACGGAGATGCCCCGCTGGGGAGGAAGGGCTGATGGCGCGGCGTGTCTCAATACTGCGAAACTCGGGTCGGCTGCCGGGGCGGCGGGACGACCCCGCCTAGTCTGGCTCGTGTGTGGCGAGCAGATGGCACCGCCGTGGTCGGCGAAGACGGGGTCGAGTCCGGACCCGTGGTGACCCCAGGTGATCTGGGGCTTGCCGATCCGGACGTGTCGGTGAGCCATATCGCCGACCCAGAGCGAGACCGGATGCGGCGGCGGACCGCCGCGCTGGGCGGCAGGTCGACCCTGCTGCACTTCTCGGATGCCGCGGATGCCTCGATCGAGATCACCAAAGCCCATCCCGGCAGTCTTCCGCAATTCATCACCGGGCGTTCCACGCTGCTGTCGAACCTGTTCCGCGATGAAGTGGCCCTCCGCACGGCCCGCATCGCGGCCGAGCGGATCACCGCGAAGAACCTCGAGCTGCGGACCACGCGAGGGCTCGAGCCCGTGCATCTCGCGGTGGGCCTCGCCTCGTGGCGGATCGGCGGCATGGTGTGCAGCGCACCCGTGCTGCTGCGCCCTCTCGCGATCCGGCGCCATCATGCGGACTTCGAACTGAAGCTGCACGGCGAGTTCGTCGTCAACCCTGAGCTCGTCCGGGCCATGCACACGCACTTCGGCATCGAACTCGACGGAACCGCTCTGGCCGCGCTCGCCCATGCCGACGGGGTGTTCAAGCCGCAGCCGGTCATCGATCAGCTGCGGGCGGCCGCATCCACGATCGCGTCGTTCACCGTTCACCCCCGTCTGCTGGTGTCGAGTTTCGCCGACGTCGGCGTCGCGATGGCGCGGGATGCCGCTGACCTCGACCATCCGATCCTCAACGCGCTCGCCGGTCACGCGGACGACCGCGCGGCCCTCGGCACGGTGCGCCCCGCGCCGCCCATGGCGAGCCCTGACGAGCGGCCGCCCGCCGCCGACACGCTGCTTCTCGACGCCGACGCGGAGCAGGAGGCGGTGCTCGCGAAGATCGTCGCGGGGCAGTCACTCGCGGTGCACACCCTGCCGGGCACGGGGGGAACGCAGACCGTCATCAACGCGGTCGGCGCGCTCGTGCGCGATGGGAAGCGGGTGCTCGTCGTGAGCGCCCGCCGCTCGACGCTCGAGGGCGTCCGTCATCGGCTCGCCGCGATCGGCCTGCCGGGGCTCGCCGTGTCACCGCGTCAGCTGCAGCGCGATCTGATCCGCGCGATCGGTCGCAACGAGAAGGCCGAACAGCCGAAGATCGCCGACGTCGACGACGCGCTCGTGCGCCTGCGCGGCGTGCTGCGGGACTACCGATCCGCGGTCACCACGCGGCATCCGTCACTCGGTGTGTCGGTCCTGGAGATCCTCCGCGCCCTCGCGCGTCTCGCCGACGAGGGCCGATCGCCCTCGACCAGCGCCCGGTTCAGCATCGGAACGCTCGAGCTGCTGGCCCCCGCCCGCACCGAGGCGGCCGCAAAGCTCGCGGCCGCCGCCCGGCTCGGCGAGTTCCGCTTCGGCCCCGACGACTCGCCCTGGTACGGGGTCACATTCGCGACGACCGAAGCCGCCCGCACCGCACATGCCCGAGCCGCGAAGCTGCACAAGCACGACGTGCCATCGATCCTCGAGCGCGGCTATCAGCTGATCGCCCAGACCCGCATGCGACCGTTCCAGACCATTGCAGAGCTGAACGCCTACGTCGCGCTGCTGCAGGGCATCCGCGACTCGCTCGACCGGTTCAGCCTGACGGTCTTCGAACGTCCGCTCGGCGATCTGATCCAGGCCCACGCACCGCGACGGGACGCCTCGACGATGAGCGGCGCGAACCGCCGGCGGCTGCGCCGGCTTTCGCGGGAGTACGTCCGGCCCGGAGTGCACGTGCCCGACATGTACGAGGCCCTCGTGCGCATCCAGCAGCAGCGCACCGAGTGGCAGCGCCACGTCGATGCCGGGGTGACGCCCGAGGTGCCGATCGGCCTCGCCGACGTCCACGTGGCCTGCCAGCGCGTTCAAGCCGACCTCGCCGAGCTCGACACCGTGCTCGGTCGCACCGACGCCGATCGGCTGTCGATACTGCCCGTGGCCCAGCTCGTTCGCACCCTCGCGGCGCTCGCGGCGGATTCCGAGGTCTTCGACAACCTCGTTGAGCGGGCGACGCTGCGCACCGAACTCGCGGCGCTCGGCCTCGGGCCGCTCCTTGCCGAGCTGTCTGTCCGGCACGTGCCCGAGGAGCGGGTTGCCGCCGAGCTCGAATTCGCGTGGTGGCAGTCCGCGCTCGAGCACCTGCTGCGGGGAGATCGGGCGCTGCTCGGTGCGAACACCTCGGTGGTCGATCGCCTCGAGCGCGATTACCGGCTCGTGGACGAGGCCCACGCCGGCGCATCCGGTCCCCTCCTCGCCGCACAGCTCGCGACCCAGTGGCGCATCGGCATCGTCGATCAGCCTGAAGAGGCGGCGGCGCTCAAGCGCACCCTCAAACGCGGCGCGGTGACCCCCGCCGAGATCGCGGATGTCGCACCCGCGCTGCTGCGCACCCTCGCTCCCGTGTGGCTGGCGTCGCCCTACGACGTGCCCGACATCCCATCCGCCCCGGCATTCGACGTCGTGATCATCGCGGATGCCGCAGCGCTGTGCGTCGCCGAGGTCGCACCCGCGCTGCGCCGGGGGAGTCAGGTCGTGGTGTTCGGTGACCCGGTGACGCAGAAGCCCACGCCGTTCCGCGTCGGCGCCGGGACGGCAACGGACGACGAAGAGCCGGAAGACCCGTTCGACGAGACCAGCGTCTTCGAGCGCCTGGCCGAGCTGCTGCCGGTCGAGACCCTCACGCGAAGCTACCGAGCGGGCGGCGAAGACCTCGCCGAGCTCGTCAACGACGCGTTCTACGGCGGCGAGCTGGTGTCGCTGCCGTGGGCCGGTTCGTATCTCGGACGCGGCAGCCTCAGCGTCGACTACGTCGAGGGCGGCACGGGAGCCCCCGACCCCGTGACCGGCGCCGTCGAGAGCCCCGAGGCCGAAGTGCAGCGCGTGGTCACCCTCGTCGTCGAGCACGCCGTCAACCGCGGCTCGGAGTCGCTGATGGTCGTCACCGCCAGCACGAGACATGCCGAGCGGATCAGAGCGGCCATCGAGGCGGCGTTCGCCGGCAGATCGGATGTCGCCGACTTCGTCTCGCGCGACACTGCCGAGCCCCTCGCGGTGCTCACCCTCGAGGAATCCGTCGCCGAGAGCCGCGACCGCGTGATCTTCTCCCTCGGATTCGGGCTCACCAAGCACGGTCGCGTGCTCAGCGACTTCGGCGACCTCTCGACGCCCGACGGCGAACGGCTGCTGACGGTCGGAATGACACGCGCCCGCCGGTCGATGGTGATCGTCTCATCGATCCGCCCCTCCGCCTTCGACGACGGCCGCCTGGAATATGGTGCTGCGACGCTGATGGGGATCCTCGGCGGCATCGCGGCCCGCAGGCGCGACTCCCGGCTCGAAGACCTCTCCGACCCGCTCACCCTCGCACTCGCGCGGGAACTGCGTCGCCTCGGCGTCTCGGTCGACGTCCACTATCGCGGTCTGCTGCCTCTCGTCGCCCAGTTCGAGGGCAGAGCTGTCGTCGCCGAGAGCGATCCCGAGACGATCGGCGAATCGCTGCGCGAGTCGCTGCGACTGCGCCCGCAGATCCTTCGGCGCCTCGGCTGGCACTACGTGCGCGTGCACTCGTTCGACCTCTACAGCGATCCGGCCGCGGTGGCCGCGCGGATCGCCGCGATGCTCGGCGTGCCGCCGGAGGCGCCGCGGGTGGAGACCGACACACAGCCCATCGATGTCTTCGAATGACCGCCAGCACATCGAGCGCGTCGCCGGCTCACGCCGTGCGCGCCTGACACCTGCGCCGGGAACGGCGCCCGAGCCCGTGCCGTCGGAGGAGACCGAGGATGCCGCGCCCGTCGAGGGGGACGCGGCATCCGGATCCGGTCCGAACGACGAGCGCATGCGGCGGGACGTGCCCCCGCACTATTGACACGGACCCGCGGACGGGATGTAGCGAGCGCTACACCTTCGTGGCGGGCGGCTGCTGAGCGAGCAGATCGCGGATCTGGACCAGGAGCTCCGCCTCGGTCGGCAGCTGCGGCTCTTCGTCGGCCTGCGTCAATCCCGCTTTGGCCGCGGCACGCTCCTTCAGCCGGTTCATCGGAACCACGAACACGAAGTAGACGACGATGGCGACGGCGAGGAAGGCGATGATCGCGTTGATGAGATCGCCGATCGGGAATGTGACCGGGCCCCACAGCCCATTCACCGTGATCCCGATGGTGCCGTTCTCGTCCGGCTTCCAGAACAGCGCGATGAATGGGTTGATGATGCTCGAGACGATCGCTGTGACCACGGCCGTGAACGCCGCGCCGATGACGACCGCGACGGCCAGATCGATGACGTTTCCCCGGAGGATGAACTCCTTGAAGCCCTGGATCATGTGATGCTCCTCATTGTCTCCGGCCTCGCCGGTCACGAACCCGTGGATGCGGGCGAGGCCTTCGCCTCTGACTTCCATGATGTCGAAGATGACGTGGAATCGCTACCGGAGGACGACGATGACGAGGAGGAACCGGCATCCGTCGACTTCTTCTCGCCGGCTTCCCGAGACTTCGTCTCGCCGGCGCGCGAGTCGGTGCGGTAGAACCCCGACCCGTTGAAGGTCACGCCGATCGAGCCGTACTCCTTGCGAAGCGGTCCGCCGCACTCGGGGCACTCGACGAGGGCGGGATCGGCGAAGGACTGGACCGCGTCGAAGCGGTGTCCGCACTCTTTGCAGGCATAGGCGTAGGTAGGCATACGGTCTCTCGGGGAGTCAGCGCCGGACGGGCGCGAGGATGACGGTCTGAGTGGGCGTCACGACGCCGGTGACCGGCTGGTCGTGGATGTCGCTGGGCACCTCGTCGACGACTTCGGAGTCGAACACGACCCCGTAGACCGGCGGGCAGCGCTCCATCGAGCCGATCGTCTTGTCGAAGTAGCCGCGCCCCCAGCCGAGCCGCATGCCGCGGCGATCGATGGCTGCGGCGGGGATGATGAGCAGGTCGACGTCGTTCACCGCGATGGGCCCGAGGACATCGCCGACCGGCTCGGGGAGGCCGAAGAGCCCCTCGGCGATGTCGCCGTCCGGGGTGGCGACCGACCAGTCGAGCAATCCGTCCGCGCGGGTGATCGGAAGGAGCACCCGGATGCCGCGATCGACTGCTGCGGCGACGAATTCTCGTGTTCCGGGCTCGGTGTTGGTGGAGAGAAAGCACGAGATGGACCGCGCTCGCAGCCGTTCGACGAGTGCATCGAGCTGGTTGCGGACTCCGTCGGCGGCGGCATCCCTCGCGGTCTGCGACATGACCTGTCGACGCTCTCGCAGCTCGGCGCGCATGGCACGCTTGGCATCGGCGATCGCGTCGGACATGGGTCGATTCTAGGCGGCGGTGGTCGCCGGTGCGGTCGTCGGCCCTGCCCTCCGTGGCCACAGTCTCGTCATCTGGCCTTAACACGGCCCAAGTAGAGTTGCGCCATGCCAGACAAAAGCTTCAAGGCCGTTATCCCTGCAGCCGGACTCGGCACGCGCTTCCTTCCCGCCACCAAGTCCGTGCCGAAGGAAATGCTGCCGGTCGTCGACAAGCCCGCCATCCAATACGTCGTGGAAGAGGCCGTTCAGGCCGGCATCACCGACATCCTGATCATCATCGGGCGCAACAAGAACAACCTGTCGAACCACTTCGACTCTGTTCCCGAGCTGGAGAGCAACCTGATGCGCAAGGGCGATCAGGAGAAGCTCGCCAAGGTGCAGCACTCGTCGGACATGGCCGACATCCACTTCGTCCGCCAGGGCGAGCCCAAGGGCCTCGGCCACGCCGTGTTGCGCGCGAAGTCGCACGTCGGCGACCACCCGTTCGTCGTCATGCTCGGCGACGATCTGATCGACGAGCGCGACGCCCTGCTGACCACGATGCTGGCGGTGCACGAGCGGACCGGTGCTGCGGTCGTCGCGCTGATGGAGGTCGACCCCGCGCACATCCACCTTTACGGCGTCGCCGTGGCGGAGAAGACCGACGACCCCGGCGTCGTGAAGATCACGGGCATGGTCGAGAAGCCGAAGCTCGAGGACGCACCGTCGAACCTCGCCGTGATCGGACGCTACGTACTGGCGCCGTCGGTCTTCGACGTGCTCGAGCACACCGAGCCCGGGAAGGGCGGCGAGATCCAGCTCACCGACGCACTCCAGGAGCTCGCTGCCGACTCCGACGGACCCGGCGTGTACGGCGTCGTATTCAAGGGGCGTCGCTATGACACCGGCGATAAGGTGGACTACATCAAGGCCATCGTGCAGCTCGCGGCCGATCGAGAAGATCTTGGCCCCGATCTGCGTCCCTGGTTCAAGGAGTTCGCGGCGACACTCTGACGCCGCCTGTACGAGGGGGGTCATGTGGACCTGACGGCTCCCCGTCGACACGGACAGGTCTCCCTTCGGCTCGTCCGTCAACGCGACGCGCGCGTGCTGCAGCAGGAGCTGCTGTCCAATCGCGCCTGGCTGCGGCCATGGGAGGCGACCAGCCCCGACGGGCCGGTCTCGTTCGACATGCGGATGGGCGTGCGGCGACTGCTGCAGCAGTATCGCGACGGTTCCGGAGTGCCCTTCGTCATGGAGCACGACGGCGAAGTGGCGGGGCAGCTCAACGTGTGGGGCATCGCGCGCGGCTCGCTCGCGTCGGCGACGATCGGCTACTGGGTCAGCAAGCGGTTCGCCGGGCGTGGCATCACGCCGACCGCGGTGGCGCTCGCCACCGACATCTGCTTCTCGGAGCTGCGGATCCACCGCATGGAGATCTGCATCCGGCCCGAGAACCTCGCGAGCCTCCGGGTGGTCGAGAAGCTCGGCTTCCGCTACGAGGGTCTGCGTCGGCGGTACATCCACATCGACGGCGACTGGCGCGACCACTATGCGTTCGCCCTGGTGAGCGAAGAGGTGCCCGAAGGGGTCCTGCAGCGGTGGATCGACGGTCGAGCTCCGCAAGAGGCGGCCACCGTTCCGCCGGCCGACAGGTTGCACGCCTAGCGCGACACGCGACAGGATGCCGGGGCTCCGGCACCCCGTCGCTTACCGTGGGTGGCATGGGCGGGCAGGTGCTGGGCGGGGGAGTGATCGTGCTCGTCGCCGTGTTGCTGTGGCTCGTGTATCTGCTGCCGTCGTGGCACAGCCGGCGTCAGTACGACGCAGCCGAGCGCAACGCCGTGCGTCTCAACCAGGCACTGCGCGTGCTGGCCGAGACGAACGAGTCTCCTGAAGAGGTGCGGCTCGAGCTGAATGCGCGCACCGCGCTGGCGCAGCAGAGGCTCGCTCGCCGGGCGCTGGCCGAGCGGGAGCAGACCGCCCTCGAAGGGTCGCGGATCGCACTCGAGCAGGCGCGCAACGAACGGGCTGCCGCGCGCTTCACTCCGGTCGCCCGCCGCACGAGGGCTCGGCGCCGCACACGACTGACGCTCACCGTCCTCGGGCTCTTGTCGGTGGGAGTCGCGGTGTGGGGCGGATTCGAGGTCGTCGCGACCGGATCGCAGGTGATGCTGTGGGCGGGAGTAGCGGGCGCCCTCGTGGCAGGTCTTGCCGTGCGGCGCATGTCGCGCATCGGCGCACGATCGGTTGCGAAGACGACGGATGTCGCGCCCCCTGTCGTCGCGGCGTTCCTGCAGGATGTGCCGCTGAGCGGGGATCGAAAGAAGTGGGCTCCGCGAGACCTGCCTCGTCCGCTCACCGCGTCGGCGGGCTCGCGTGCGGCGATGGTGCTGGATGCCGAAGCCGAGCGCGATGCGCTGCGGCAGGTGACGGTCGAGGAGGAGATGCGCCGCCGTGCGGAGGCTCAGCGTCCGCCGTCGATCGTTGCGGCGCGTGCTGCGAAGGCTTCGGAGTTCTCTCGCATGGGCGTCGTCGACGATGCAGAGATCGAAGCGCACGTCCGCGAGCTGCTCGCGCGCCGCGCCGTGGGCGAGTGACTTCGGCGTCTCAGCAGGCCTCCCGAGCCGTGATAATCTAACGGAGGTTCACGGGCCTGTGGCGCAGCTGGTAGCGCACCTCGTTCGCATCGAGGGGGTCAGGGGTTCGAGTCCCCTCAGGTCCACCAACCGAAAACGCCTGGTCAGATCAGATTCTGACCAGGCGTTTTGCCGTTCCTTGGCCAGCAATGCACCGCTGACCCGGGCGGGCCGATTCGATCAGAACGGTGCAGGTTCTTCAACCCCCGCAGGCAGGAACACCGGAACCCGACGCTCGGGCTCGACGCGATATCGACGGCCGGTGGGCGATGTCCAGAGAACCGCGCCGCCGCTGCCCTCGATCTGCTCCACGCACCATCGGCCGTGGTGCTTCACGATGTGATGACCCTTGCAGAACGGCGTGAGATTGGTCAGCGCGGTGATTCCGCCGCGTTCCCAGGCGAGATTGTGATCGATCTCGCATCGGGATGCGGGAATGTTGCATCCGGGAGCCATGCAGGTCTCTGCTCGCCACTTGACCAGCCGTCTCAGCTCCGGAGGAGGGCGGTAGCGCCTGCGACCGACCGAGAGCACCATCCCGGTTTCGGGATGCGTGAGCACCCGCATCCACCCCTCGGCGCTGCCGCACAATTCTCGAGCACGGCTGAGCGGGATCGGTCCGATCCCCTCGACGGTTGCGAACCGATCGCCGGCGCCGTCGACGTCGAGGAGAGCGAGGGCGGGGACGGTCACCACCACGGTGGCCCGAATGCCC